>JBOGWM010000210.1:0-8190 GCA_050693695.1 Actinomycetota bacterium | reverse complement strand
GGCCCCTCCCGAACTCAGCCATGGCCGATCGACGCTGAACGGGCCGGCGTAGCCGGCCCTCTTCAACTCGCTCCGGCTCTGGAGGCTCCGCATGAAACTTGTCACAACGTGCAGGGTTCTGGGTCCCAAAAAGATCTAGCTATAGTTTAGAGTCACGCTCCAACGAGGACTGAATCCATGTATTGCACGAATTGCGGCCATCGCAACCCCGAAGGCGCCAACTTCTGCGGCACCTGCGGGGAGCCGATCAGACCCGAGGAAGCCGAGGACACCACCGTCACCTTCAACCTCGAGACGGAAGGGGAGGGTGAGGAGGAGTTCTCGATCCCCTTCGACGAGCTGGAAGAGGGAAAAGCGATCATCGTGGTGCGGCGAGGCCCCAACGCCGGGACCAAGTTCTTTCTCGACAAAGACACCGTCACCTGTGGCAGGAATCCGTCCAGCGACATCTTCTTGGACGATGTCACCGTCTCGCGCAAGCACGCGGAGATTCGCCGCGAAGGCTCCTCGTTTCAGCTCGTCGACGTTGGGAGCCTGAACGGCGCCTTCGTGAATCGGCGTCGCGTGGAGACGAGCCCCTTGGTCAACGGGGACGAGGTCCAGATCGGGAAGTTCAAGCTCGTGTTCTTCACCGCCGGCGCCTTCGGCGCATGAAGACCGATGCGCGGGCCGGGCGCGCCTTCATGACCATCGGGGAGGTCTTGGGACGCCTCCGCGAGGAGTTTCCGGACATCAGCATCTCCAAGATCCGCTTTCTGGAGACCGAGGGTCTCCTGGAGCCGGAGCGGACTCCCTCGGGGTATCGCAAGTTCTACGAGCAAGACCTGATGCGGCTGCGTGACATCCTGCGTCTGCAGCGAGATCACTTCATGCCTCTCAAGGTGATCCGCAAGCGTCTGGAGCGCTCTGAAGCCACCGCGCCCGGGGAGCCTCCGGGGGACTCCGAGATCGAGGAGAACGCTCCCGCGCTCGCCCTCGCGGAGGAGGAGCCGGAAGATCTGGTCGCCGGCCTGATGCTGAGCTTCGAGGAGCTGGTCGCCTCGAGCGGCCTGAAGGTGGATCAGCTCCGCGAGCTGGAGGAGTACGGGCTGATCGGGGCCAACCGTCCGGATGGGATGGTCCATTACGACGAAGACGATCTCATGGTGGCTAAGATCGCCCGCGATTTCGGCAAGTACGGGATCCAGCCGCGCCACATGAAGATGTATGGGCACTTCGCCGACCGGGAGTCCGGGCTGTTCGAGCAGGCCCTGCTCCCCTCCGGCCGGACTGGCGGGAACGACAGCCAGCGGCGGCTGGCGCAGTCGCTCAATGACCTGGCCAAACTCTCCAAGCGGCTGCGGCATCTCCTGCTCCGGGCGAAGCTCCGAAAGCACCTGCAGTAAGTCGGGGTAACTTTGACTTCAGAGGTCCGCATAGAACTACCCTTTTCCTCTCTCCTGATGGCGGGCCGAAGGACCACCGTCCGCACCTTCTGGCGTATGAAGCCCGGCGCCCATCGGCAGCGGTGCTACCCCACGAACCCCCGTACCTGATGGCGATAGCGGAGATCGCCTACACGGCGGAACAGATCCGGGCTCGGATCGCGGAGCTGGCGGAGGAGCTTCGGACGGACCTCCAGGGGGACCGTCCCTTGCTGATCTCGGTCCTCAAGGGGTCGGTCATCTTCCTCGCGGATCTCATCCGCCACCTGGACCTGGAGCCCGAAGTCGACTTCATGTCCATCTCGTCGTATGGAGGCGGCCGATCCGACACTGGAGTCGCACGGATCGTCAAGGATCTCGAGGAACCGCTCGCGGGACGCAACGTCGTCTTGGTCGAAGATATCGTGGACACCGGACTCAGCCTTTCCTACCTGGTGCGCACGCTGCATACCAGGGGACCGGCGACGCTCAAAGTCTGCACCTTGATCGACAAGAGCGTCCGCCGTATCGTGGATGTCCAGGTGGATTACAGGGGATTCACCTCTGAGAAGTTTCTCATTGGATATGGATTGGATTTCCAGGGACATTACCGAAATCTTCCCTACCTGATGGCGGTGAACGACGTCGCCACCCTCGCCGCCCGCCCGCAGGTTTTGCTTCAGGAACTCCCCCATTCCGCCCACAGCGGTTCCTCGTGATCGGCGCCGATCCGGGGGAAGCGCTGTGCTACGCTAATCTCGGGAGTAGGTGATCATGGTCGAGTTGACCCTCGTGGGTGTCCGGGTAGAATTGCCGACCAATCAGCCCATTGTCCTGCTGAAAGAGCGGGACGGAGATCGCTTCTTACCTATCTGGATCGGAGCGGTTGAAGCCACCGCCATCGCCTTTGCCCTCCAGGGGGTGGCCACGCAGCGGCCGATGACCCATGACCTGATGAAGAGCCTCCTCGACGAGCTGGCGGTCCAGGCCGAGCGTATCGACATCACCGAGCTTCGGGATGGCACGTTCTACTCGGTGATCCGAATGCGGCGCGACGGTATCTCCTATGAGGTCTCCAGCCGCCCCTCCGATGCGATCGCGCTGGCCGTGCGGGCCGGGGTTCCCATCTTCGCGGCCGACGACGTGCTGGAGGAAGCCAGCATCACGATGCGAGACGAAGAAGAGAGCGAGGTGGAGAAGTTCAGGGAGTTCCTCGACCAGATCACTCCGGAGGACTTCAAAACTCAATAATAGGCCGCCGACACGTCGGATAGCTCTAAAGATAACCGTCAACTTAACCTTTACAGTAGTCTCATAACCTTGACAGCGCCCTCCGACCGCCGTAGCCTGGTCACCAGGTCGTAATTACAGAGGCAGGAGGAGCTATTGGGCCAGGTCAGACCCGCCGATACGGGGTTCCGAGGGCCGCAGGTCTGCAAGATCGTCGACATCACCTATCGCCAGCTCGATTACTGGGCGCGCACCGAGCTCTGCACTCCCAGCATCCAGTCCGCTCAGGGTTCCGGCAGCCAGCGTCTCTACTCTTTTCAAGACCTCGTGGAGCTTAAACTAATCAAGAAGCTTCTCGAAGCCGGAGTGAGCCTGCAGAGCGTTCGCAAGGCAATGGAATACCTTCGGGAGCTCGGGCACGACCAGTCGGGCATCACGCTGGTGAGCGATGGGAGCACCATCTACGCCCGTCCCTCGCCGGACGAGATCATCGACCTTCTTCGGCGGGGCCAGGGCGTTTTCGCCATCGCGGTCGACCCGGTGACGGACGAGCTGCGGGGATCGGTTCGAGAGCTCCGCCGGAAGGCGGAGGCCGAGTCCACACGCAAGCCCGCCCCGGGGCGGGCTCACGTGAGCAGGCGCTCCGGCCCGGCCGAGGACAGCAACGAGATCAGAAGAGCTCACGGGGGGGATTGACCGATCGGGGCCTCAGGTCGTCGCTTAGAGCTGGACGGTCTTCTGCCGAGCGACACGGTCGACTTCGCGCACCACTCGGAGCGTCAGTTCGCGAGGTTGCTCGACTTTTATCAGATCGATTGGGATTACGAGCCTCGTTCCTTCGAGATCGAATGGGACGAGGAGGGGAATCCGACGCAGCGTTTCACGCCTGACTTCTACTTGCCACAATTCGACCTTTACATCGAGATCACCACCCTCAACCAAAAATTGGTGACAAAGAAGAACCGGAAGGTCCGCCGGTTGCGAGAGCTCTACCCCGATGTCCGCTGTAAGATCTTCTATCAGCGTGATTATCTCAACCTGTTAATAAAGTACGGACTCGAGGCGGAAGCCGTACCCGGCGAAGCCAGATCTCTCCGGGTCACCCGAGGCGAGCTCGGTGCTGCGCTCGGCTTATCTGAAAACGGGCAGATTGCTGAACCGGGTCACTGAGACCGGGCGGGATTGACGCTTCGTTCCCCGCTGTTCGAGGAGCACGTCGCCCTCGGGGCGCGCATGGTGACCTTTGGGGGGTGGGAGCTTCCTCTCTCATATCGGGGCGTGATCGCCGAGCATCGCGCGGTGCGTGAGCGGGTCGGACTTTTCGACGTCTCCCATTTGGGAAAGCTGATCGTGGACGGACCCGGCGCGGCCTCCGTCCTCGATCGCCTCCTGCCGGGGAAGATCGTCTCTCTTCCGCTCTGGCGGGCGCGCTACAATCTCCTGCTCACGCCCGCGGGAGGCATCGTGGACGACGTGTTCGTCTATCGCCGTCCCGAGTCCTTCGTGGTCGTTCCCAATGCCGCGAACACCCCGGCCGTCCTGGACGCTATCCGAACCGCGGTGGGGGCCGCGGTGGGGGAGGAGGCATCGGTGATCGACGCCCGGGCGCGCTGGGCGATCCTCGCCCTTCAGGGACCGGCCGCTCGGATTATGGCCGAAGAGCTCTTGGTGGACGCCAACCGACTAGGTCTGCATTCTTTCATGGACATCCAACTCGGGGGGGTCGAGGTGCAGTTCGCTCGGACCGGCTATACGGGAGAGCTGGGCTTCGAGATCTTCGTCCCGAGCGCCGAGGCCGTTTCCGTGTGGAGGGAGCTGCTCGAGGCGGGCGAGTCCCACGGGATACAGGCGGCCGGGCTGGGGGCTCGGGACACCCTTCGTCTCGAGATGGGCTATCCGCTGCACGGCCAGGACATCTCCGCCGACACGAACCCCCTAGAGGCGGGGCTCGGGTGGGTGATCGACTGGAGCAAGCCCGACTTCCGCGGGAGAAAGAGCCTGGAGCGGGTGCGCCGGCAAGGGCCGCAACGCCGGCTGGTGGGCCTGGTGACCCAGACGGTCGGGATTCCCCGAAGTGGACAGGCGATCTTCGATGGCGGTCGGCGGGTGGGGGAGGTGACGAGCGGCAACTTCTCCCCGACGCTGAAAAAAGGCATCGCCCTTGGGTATGTTCTCCCGGAGGCGACGGCTCCGGATACGATCCTGCAGGTGGATGTTCGAGGAAAAAGAGTCCCCGCGAGGGTGACCCGACCCCCGTTTGTGGGGCGGGGACGCGGGAGCCTGTCCCACTAGAACGGAACTTTACGCTTGGATTACACACCGCATACCGAAGAGGACATCGCGAGGATGTTGGAGGTCCTCGGGGCCGGTAGCGTGCAGGATCTCTTCGACCAGGTCCCCCCCTCCCTGCGCCTGGCCCGACCGCTGGAGCTCCCTCCCCCCATGGCGGAGGTGGAGGTGGCGGATCATGTGGCGCGGCTGTCCGGCGCCAACCGCCCCACGGATCGGCTGATCTGTTTCGCCGGAGGGGGGGCCTATGATCACTACGTTCCGGCGGCCGTGCACCATCTGGCCTTCCGCGGGGAGTTCGCCACCTCCTATACCCCCTACCAGCCCGAGGCCTCCCAGGGGGTGCTCGGGGCGCTCTTCGAGTATCAGACCATGATCTGCGAGCTGACCGGCATGGAGGTGGCCAACGCCAGCCTCTACGACGGCGCCAGCGCGCTCGTGGAGGGCGTCAACCTGGCGGTGGGGGCCACCGGCCGCGACACCATCGTGGTCTCGGAGGCGGTTCACCCCCATTATCGCCAGGTGCTGGAGAGCCTGGGGGCGGGGCTGGGATACCGGTTCATCACCGCTGCGGCGCGCTCGGGGACCACCGAGGCGCCACCGCTGCAGGATGCGGCGTGTCTGGTGCTCGGTCAACCCAATTTCTTCGGCGTCCTCGAAGACCTTGCCGCCGCCGCGGAGGCCGCCCATGGCGCGGGGGCGCTGCTGGTCGTCTCGTTCGACCCGCTCTCGGGGGGGGTGATCGAGGCGCCCGGCGCCCAGGGCGCCGATGTGGTCACCGGAGAGGGCCAGGCCCTCGGCAACGCCCTCAACTACGGCGGACCCTACCTCGGGATCTTCGCCACTCGCAGGGAGCATGTGAGGCGGGTTCCGGGCCGGCTCGTGGGTGCGACGCTGGACGCCGGCGGGCAGCCCGGTTTCGTGCTGACTCTCCAGGCTCGGGAGCAGCACATCCGCCGGGAGAAGGCCTCCTCGAACGTCTGCACCAACCAGACCCTGATGGCCATCGCCGCCGCCGTCTACCTGGCCTGGCTGGGACCGGCCGGACTCGAGGAGCTGGGCGAGACCTGCCTGTCCCGGGCGCACCACGCCTCGGGCATCCTCTCCTCGGTTCCCGGGTGCTCGCTGGCGTTCGCGGCTCCCTTCTTCAAGGAGTTCGTCCTGCGGGTGCCCCGCTGCGCCGAGGCCGTGGTCGCGGCGCTGGCCGAGCATGGCTACCTGGTGGGCCCCGCCCTCGGCTCGCTCTTTCCTCGGATGGCGGATTGCCTGCTGGTGGCGGTGACCGAGCGACGCGGCCTCGACGAGATCGAGAGCCTGGCCAAGGCTCTCACGGAGGTGGTGGGCGCTGACGGCGGATCTCCGGCCCGCCATCAGGAAAGCGGAATGCGGTATTCCCATTGAGGACGATCTTCGACCGCTCGGTACCCGGTCGGCGGGCGTCCGCGATCCCCACCCCCGGCGCCGGCTCCCCGCTCGTCCCCCCGCTCATTCCCGAGCATCTCCGCCGCAAGAAGCGACCCTTGCTCCCCGAGGTGTCCGAGCTGGATCTGGTACGCCACTACACCCGGCTCTCGCAGATGAACTGGGCCATCGACGTCGGCGCCTACCCGCTGGGATCCTGCACCATGAAGTACAACCCCAAGATCAACGAAGAGACCGCATCTCTTCCCGAGATACGCAACCTGCACCCCTGGCAGCCGGAGGACCAGGTGCAGGGCGCTCTCCAGCTCCTCTGGGAGATGGAGCGGGCGCTTAAGGAGCTGACCGGGATGGCCCGGGTGAGCTTCCAGCCGGCAGCCGGAGCCCAGGCAGAGTTGACCGGCCTGCTCGTGATGCGGGCCTTTCACACCATGAACGGCGATCCCCGCGAGGTCGTCCTGATCCCGGACTCCGCCCATGGGACCAACCCCGCCAGCGTCCGTCTCGCCGGGTACCGGGTCCGCCAGGTCCCTTCCGACCGCCGGGGCCTGGTCGATCTCTCGGCTCTGAAGGATGCGCTGAATGACCGGGTGGTGGGGCTCATGCTCACCAATCCCAACACCCTTGGCCTGTTCGAGACCGATATCGAGAGGATTGCCGAGGCAGTGCATGGCGCTGGGGGGTTGCTCTATTTCGATGGGGCCAACCTCAACGCCATCCTCGGCGTGGTCCGACCCGGGGACATGGGATTCGACATCGTTCACCTCAACCTCCACAAGACCTTTACCACCCCCCATGGCGGCGGCGGGCCGGGGGCCGGGCCGGTGGCGGTGAGTGAGCGCCTGGAGCGGTTCCTGCCGGCTCCCCTCGTCGGTTTGGACGCGCGGGGCGGGCGGTACTTCTGGGACCACGACCGCCCGGATTCGATCGGGCGGGTCCACAGCTTTCATGGCAACTTCGCGGTCGTCGTGCGAGCGTACACCTATCTTCGAGCCGTCGGCGGCGAGGGTTTGCGCCGGGTAGCGGAGCGGGCGGTCCTGAATGCCAACTACCTCCGCCGCCGCCTCGAGGACGCCTATCCGAGCGCCTATCCGGGCCCCTGCATGCACGAGTTCGTGGCCACGGCCCGCCGGTATCGCAAGGACGGCGTCCGGGCCCTCGATATCGCGAAGCGCCTGATCGACCTGGGTTTTCATCCTCCGACGGTCTACTTCCCGCTCATCGTGGAGGAGGCGATGATGGTCGAGCCGACCGAGACCGAGTCCCGCCAGACGCTTGACGCCATGGCCGAGGCCCTCCTTCAGGTCGCCGAGGAGGCGGAGACCGACCCCCGGCGCCTCAAGCAGGCGCCCACCACCACCCCGGTCCGCCGCCTGGACGAGGCCCGCGCGGCCCGCCAGTTACGTCTCAGATGGGAACCGTAGATTCAATCCACTCGCTGCCTGTGAGGCCGGGCGAGTGGGTGAGCCGCCGCGGCGCGAACCAGCTCGGCGTCCGAGACTTCGGTGTAGACCTGGATGGTGGCCAGATTGGCGTGGCCCAGCGCGGCCTGAAGCTGGCGGAGGGTGTAGGCGGGCAGCCCGGTGACCGGATCGGGACGCAGGCCCAGAGTGGCGAAGGTGTGGCGCAGGACGTGAACCCGGCTCCCTCGGCGCCGGGCCCCCACTTTCCGCAGCACCCGATCGATCACATACGCGATGCCGGCCCGGGTGGCCTCGACGCTCAGCACCGGGACGCCATCTTGAGCCTGGCCCGCCTCGCGGGGACGGCTGGAGACGAAGAGGCTGCGGGCGCCGAGCCCCAGGCGCGCCAGGCGCTCCTGGCGGCTGGACAGGTACCCGGCCAGGAC
>JBOGWM010000209.1:0-3021 GCA_050693695.1 Actinomycetota bacterium | reverse complement strand
GTTGGTTGAGGGAGGGCCGGGTCTGACATCGAAGGTAGCGCCGAGCGTCGGGGCTGGAGTTAGCCCTCTGCGTCCGGGTTTGCTATGAGGCGAGGCGGAGGCGCTCGTCGAGATCCTTGACTGCCCGTTCGGCTTGCCAGGGCTCCAACTGCGCCCGCACCTCACGAATGTAGCGAACCATCCTGGGAGAGCCGAGTTGCGTCCCGAGACCGAGTGCTTCTGCGGCGAGGGAGCATGCCCGGTCGATATCGGCGGCCAGGACGTGGCCTCGGGCCAGCTCGGTCAAGATGCGAGCCCGACGCTTGGTGGGCGCCGACCCGAGGATCTCCAGTCCCTCCTCCAGGGCGGCGAGGCCCTCCCGGGGGCGCCCAAGTCGGATGGCGGCCATTCCCCGGAAGCGGGCGATCCTCCCGTGGTCGCCAGGGAACACCCACGGTAAGGTCGCTTCGCCATCCCGCTGAGCCTGGAGCGCTCTTTCGGCCTGCCCGAACGCCTCCAGAGCCGCCTGCGGACGGCTGATCATGGCGTAAGCGACTCCCTTGGAGCTGGCGATGACCACTCTCCCTGCGGGGGGCGAGTTCTCGGGAAGCAGGCTCTCCGCCCGCTCGGTGAGGAGGACGGCCTCCTCACCTTCCTCGATCCCCGCCGCCCAGAAACCCATCTCACCGACGATGTAGGCCTGGAGCAGGTCGTCGCCCGCCTGCTCGGCGTACTCGATGGCCGCCTGATAATGGTTCCGCGTGATGGTGTGGTCCGACATATCCGAGGCGAGCCAGGCCAGCATCAACGCCGCCTCGGCCCCGGCGGCGGCGAGCCGGCTACGCTCGCTCCTGGAACCGGTCGAATCGAGGAGCCAGGACACGAGTCGAAGGTGGCCGCTTACCTGACTCGTCAGCTGGGCTGGAGGTGTGGTCGCCCAGAGCTGGCGGTACTGGGTGGCGATGGCCTTGACGGATTCGATGATGCTGGTGTGCACCGACAGGGCGGGCTCGGCGGCCTCGAGGCTGCGGAGCCTGGGCGGGGAGAGCATCGCCGCGATGCCGGCCGGCAGGAGACCGAAGAGCTCTCGCCTTCTCACGTCGTGGCCCGATCTTGCGAATTCCGGCCATCCGAGGAGGGCAGAATCCGAGCCATGCAGCTCCAGCCGCTCGATCGGGATCTCCACCGTCCGAGAAGGCGCCTGTCCCGGGTTCGAGTCGAGGACTTCCAACCCGGCGTCGGCCAGGAGGCCGGGAAGGACGTCGGCGGGCAGGCGCCGGACGACCCGCTGCCATTCGGCGGCGGAGCAGAGCCGGTCCAGAGGCGCTTCGAGCGCGGCTGCCAGCCAGCGAAGGGCGTCCGGGTGAGGGATGCGCCCATGCTCGTACGCGTGGATGGTCTGGCGGGTGACGCAGCAGCAACTGCGGTCGGCCTCCGCCGCCCTTCGCATCCGCCGGGCGACCTCGGCGAGGGAGAGACTTCGCTGACGACGCTGCTCCCCCAAGAGCCGGGCGAGCGGTAATGATTCGTGAGACGTCTCCGATCCTCCTCCATGGCAAATACGATACGCCACCTTATCGCTTTTCCCGACTTCCTGCCGACCCGATCTGTTGTCATCTTGTTATCACTTTGTCCGCGACGACACGCACTCTTCCCGGGGTTCAACTCGATTGGTCATCGTTGACCCTAACGGCGAGCCCGATCCGAGGCGAGCCCTTGCCGTGTTGTTTGGAGCTGCTCATGAGATTACTAGTAGATAGGGAGCCCATCTTCCTGCGTATCCAATGGCAAGCTCAACAGGGAGAACAAGGCGGGAGCGTGTCCCTGGAGGCCACCCTGTGTAGAGCGCACCGGGAGGAGATCTTTCTCAGCGATCCGAATGCCCGGGGCTGCGGGCGCCTCGGCTCCTCCTGCGACCTCTGCGAGGGCAGGAGGCCCGCCGGAGCCTGACCCCAGTCGCTGCTTGGTCGGCGCGCGCCTCGGGTAGGTGGTCGCTTCCGCTCCTCAGTCAATTGCCTTAGAATCACCCGCATGAGAGCGAATGAGCGATTGGGGAGGAATGCGAGAAAATCGGATACCGAATAAGCGTCTGAGAGACCACCGGAAGCTGAGGGGTTGGTCTCAGCAGGACCTTGCGGACGAGGTGCTCGCCGAGGGCCACCGGGCAGGGTCGCCTCGCGCTTGTTTCCTCCAGAGTGGTCGACTCCGTGCTTTCCAGGGCAGAGGACCTGGACTCGGTGCTGATGGCTCGCTACCCGGACCTCCCCGACGTCCGGGACTTTCATGAGCAGTACTGGCAGGTGGCCGCTGCAATCACCCGATAGAGCAGATATGAGCGGCTCTCAGTCCAAGCGGGAGCTGAACATCCGCAAGGAGTACCTCAAGCTCATCGCGGATGGAACGAAGACCGTCGAGGTGCGCGTCGGATATCCGAGCATGCGCAGGATCCAGGCGGGTCAGGGCCTCGCCTTTGTCTCCGGCGAGGAGAGAGTGCCCACCCGGGTCAAGCGGGTCACGGAATACTCCTCGTTCGCAGAAATGCTCGATCACGAGGATCCACTGGCCATCGGGGGGGAGTTAGGTGAGTCCAGGGAGGAGCTGCTCTCGGTTATCCGCAGCATCTACCCCCTCGAGAAGGAGCAGCTCGGCGTGCTGGCCATCGAGATCGAGCGAGTCTAACTCTAACGCGGAGCCGAACTCCGCAACCGAAGCAGCCGCCAGCAGTGCCTTGGGGAGGACTCGTCAGCTTTCCATAGGCGACTAGTGCGGACACTCGTCCACGAGGTTCGGTGAAGAGCTGGGAGGCGATCCAGCTCGTCTTCAAGCTGCCCGCAGGACGGGCACCCGAAGGTCCGGTTCACTCACCGTATGGATTCGTGGCCAGGGCCGGATTCGAACCAGCGACACCTCGGTTTTCAGCCGAGTGCTCTACCGCCTGAGCTACCTGGCCGCCCGCATCTCCCCGGCCGGACAACTCGGACGGGGGTTGATGGACGAAGCGAAAAGCGCCCCAGACCGGACTTGAACCGGCGACCTGGTCCT
>JBOGWM010000208.1:0-10084 GCA_050693695.1 Actinomycetota bacterium | reverse complement strand
GCCAGGCGCACGGGGGTGCCATTGACCATCCGCACCCGCCGTCCGGCGGGGGGACGGCAGGCGCCGGGAAAGGTAAGGATCCCCTCTCTCAGGATGGAGCCGATTCTCAAGGAGGGTCCGGAAGCTTCTCCGGTGGCGGTCATCTTGACCGGAGGCTTGCCCTCGAGTACCAGGAAGCCTTCAGCGGTCTGCCGGCCGACCAGGCCGGCGGCCCAGGTCGCCTTCTGAGCGTCGGTCAGCTTGTCGCTCCTTCCCTCGGGGACGCCAACGCTCCAGGGACCCACCTTGAGCACCAGGTAACGGTCGGGATCGCCCTGCACGCCTGCCCGGAGCGGGACCGGAGCGCCGTCGGCGCCCGGGAACCGGGCGAGCTCGGGCCCCTGAACGAAGGTGTTCAGCTCGTAGTCGACCGCGAAGAGCCGGAAGCAGCAGTCGGTGAGGTCTCCGGAATAGCTCGGGCGCAGTCCCCGCTCCGCCAGCCCGAGCTTCGAGTCGTAGACCACCTCGGCGGTGCTCCCGTCGGGGAAGGTGATGGGCATGACCGTGCTGGCTCCCTCCGAAGTCGTGGGAGGGATGAACTTTTTCTGCTGCAGTCTCTGGAGCTCGGCGGGGGTCTGTGCCGGTCGAGCGTTTCTTCCCTGGATCAGGATCAAGGTGACTCCGACGGTGACGAGCAGAACAGCGCCGATGACCGCCCAGGGGACCCATCCTCGAGACGCCCCCGGAGAGATGAGGGACGTGAGCGCGGCACGCCCGCCCTCTTTGTCGCCATCTCGGGTGGGCGTCATGCTCATCGATATCCTACATCAGGGTGTCGGGGAGCCCGGGACGCCACGGCGGGCGGTCGATGATCCCTATCCGAGCCACCTCACTCCTCGCCGGCCTCTCAACACCCGCTCGCCGATCTCCTCCCGAAACTCCGCGACCTGGGGAAGCTCACGATAGGGCTCAGCTTCACGGGAGAAGTCGCGCAGGCGGCGACAGACGCGCCCCGATTCCGACACGCCCGCCATTTCCAGGACGGGACGCGTCACCCGGCACGCCTCCTCGGGTTCTCCTACCAGGAGGTATGCCCGACCGAGGCCCACCGTATCGAAAGCCCTGGAGAACAGAGAGCGCCGATCTCTCAGGATGAGCGCCTCCTTGGTCCGCTCAATCGCCTGCCGGGCGTGGCTCGGGTCATGCCGGGCCAGGTCCCGGTACCGTGCACCGATTATCCCGGAGAGCTCTGCGGCGTCGTAGCGCTTGATCCAGTGGGGCTCCTCACCGGCCTCTTGCGTGGCGAAGCTCTCCTCGGCGAGCCCGACCGCGCGCTGAAACGCCTGGACTCGCCCCATCTTCGCGTAGGCCCACGCCTCACGGGTCCACAGTATCGCCTGAGCCCTGGGGGCATCGAGACGCCTCGCCCCTCGAAGGCGAGCCTGACCAGCTCGAGGCCGTCCGTGGGTCGATCGAGGTCGAGCATCTGCCGACTCATAGCTAACAGGATGTCGACGCCGAACAGGCGGTCTCCCCCGGCGTCGGTTGCGGACAGCGCCAGAGAGTAGTACTTCTGGGCCGCTCCGTGCATGCCGGCGTCGTAGGACATGAACCCCGCGATGCGTGACAGCTCCGCCATCACCTTGAACAGCCGGGAGGTGACGGCGGAAGATTGGGATCCCTTCACAAGATCCGCCACCTCGTTGAGCTGTCCGATGACCGCCTTGCGGCGAACCCCCATCCGGAAACGGCTCTCCCAGTCACGAAGGGTATGGACATTCGCCTCCAGGCGCGTCATTTCCTCCTCGCCGATGGAGCCGCTGAAGTTATCGGTCATGACCACGGGGTCCGCCATGGCCCAGCGTTCCAGAGGCTCCGTCAGGGGGGCGCCGAAAACGACCGCGCCCAGCATCTTTATCGCCTCCCGCCGACCGAGGCCGAGATCTCGCATGGTGAACAACTTTACTTCCTCCACAATACGCGAGGCCGAGCGAGGGAGATTGAGTGATGGGGGTATGCCCGCAAGCCGCTGCTGACGGCGGGCCACGCGCTGTTGCGATGCCGCCGTGGCGACCTGTTCGACCGGGAGGCCGAGGGCGGCCGCCAGCCAGCGCAGGGGATCGGGGTGGGGAATCCGTCCCCGCTCGTAGTCGTGGATGGTTTGGGGATCGACGCCGGAGTACTGACCCTCCTCCCCGGCGGCCCTGCGCATCAGCCGGGCCACGCCCCTCAAGGAGAGGCTCTGGCCCTTGCGCTGCTCGGCGATCAGCCTGGCCAGCGGGAAGGGTTCAGTTCCGATCGTCAGTCCTCCTTGGGTAGCTTGGCGGATTATGGGTTGATTCCTGGGGATCTGGCAAGGTTCTGACACATGTGACGATAAGATGCCTTCTTCCTCGCTCTCCCGCCGCGAGCCTGGAGGTATCGACGACGAAGGCCGCGCTAGCGACGGCCCGCCTCGATCAGCTCTCGGATTTTGAGGGCCTCGAGTGCCCGCGCAGCCCCCGTTGTTCATAGACTCGTAGACTTGTTTGCGGGAGGTGCCTTCATGTGGGTGGAATCGTGGATTCATGAGTACGACGTCCGAACCAATCGAGACCTTGCTCGCCTCCTAAAAGAACGCTCGCCCTTTAAACGCGCGATCAAGCTCGCCACGGCCGAGGCGGACGCCCCCGCTGATCCAGAGCCAATTGGAACTGACGCAGTCATCGGCGGGCAGCCCCTGGATCCCGGAGCCGATGTCACCTGCGCAAGCTACATATGCGCCGGTCAACGGGCTGAGGCCATTCTTCCCAGCCTCTGGACCTATTTCGAGAAGGTCGTGGTTTCTGGGCTAACCCCTCGTCTTTTCCTGGAGAAGGCCAGCTAATGATCTCAGGCCTCACCCCCGAGCGCACCGGGCCGGCGACTCCATCACTCGCTCTGCTCCCCCCACGCCTACGCCCCTCGCCTCGCCACCAGTGTTAAGTACCCCCACCTGAGCAACGCGTGCCTCCGCAACCGAGAATCGGACTCCTATGACGCCACAAGCGTGGCAAGGAAACGGTCGGGGACTCATAGGCGCCGCCATCCTCGCGCTGCTGGGCGCGCTGGGTCTCGTCCAGATTCGCATCTTCGAGTTCACACCTCCCAGTTGGCTGCGAGCGCTCTTGTTGGTCGTCCTCTTGGGGGCGAGTGCCATCGCAGTGTTTCAAGCTATGCAACGGCCACCGGATCTGCCCGAGTCCTTGAACTGGTTCCCACAATCATTCACACGTCCACCCAGTCGTCGCTGGCGGTTCGTGAGCAAAATCCTGACCGTTGATATCGCACCTGGCCAGAGTCCTCACCGACGGGACGCCGACATTGACTGGCGCTACGCCCTTCGCAATCTTTCTCCCCGGCACCTGCACGAGATCGAGATCCCGCTCATCGCTGAGGTGGCCGTACAGAAGAGTCGCATGGATTTGCAGGTATTGGAGCCAGCGAGCTACGTACCGCGGGTCATCGGCGGCAACAGTCACTCACCGCTCGTACAGATCCTCTTTCCGCACGCCGGAGTCAAGCCCAAGCGGACGGAGAGTGTGCGTCTCCATTACCACTGGCCGGGATTCGCTGATCTTGCCGGCGACTGTTACATCCAACGCTTAAATGACGTAACGGTCGGCGGGACGGTGGAGACTCGTGTGCGCTTCCCAAACGACGCGCCTATAGATCACGGCGAAGCGTTCCTCGTGCGACGCCGTTTTGGTGTTTGGCTAGGCCGACCCTCGTTGGGCATCATCCACCCCGTGGTTACGGCCTACGGACGTGAACTTTTTCTCTCGCACGTCAAGCACCGTGGCGATGTGCTGGCCCTGCTATACACGCTCGGACGCCCCGGCGGGGGATGACACTCGGCAGACAGATGGATTCTCAGTAAGGCACTTCCTTGCGGATTTGGGCAGGTGGAGCATACAAGAAGGGAACACGTAATCGCGTCGAGCGATTCGTCGGAATTCAGACTTTGATCATACTCTCGAGGCGGGGCCGGAGATCCCAGTCTCGGCCGTGACCGCCCGTGACTCGGATCGACCTATACCACCCGGTCCACTCGTTTATTCAGAGATCAGCTTCCATGTGGCCGGTCAACTTCAGGCGAGCTACTTCGGAGCCACCGCTGTCCCCTCACCCATACCGGAGTTGGCCGCTTAGTGCTGACGGGGATCCTGCCCTCACAGCTTTCGCTGATGCATGTCAAGGCCGTCACGGGGCAATCACGTCCGCATCTCGGGCACCTCCAGAAACTGGGAGAGGCGGGTTTATGGCAGCTTGGACAGGCGGAGACATAGATGGGAAACAGGCAATTGCATTCAACGCACCTCCCCTCGTCGCCGAGAATGGCGGTTGCCGCCGCGAATTCCTGAGGTGTCAACCCAAGCAGGACCTTGAAGACTCGCAGAGTACGTGAGGCTTTCGACGAGCCTCGCCGTCCTCAGAGCGCAGGCGGGGCGGCTGCGCCTGGCACTTGAGGGGGTACTGCTTGACCGGGATCGCCTCGCGGAAAAGATTCGGGTCCTCAGAGCGCCGCCAGGCCGACTACGAGGCCCTCGTCCGAGACACCGAACAGCTTTTTGCATCTGCCCGGGGTGGAGGCAACCACGAGGCCGAACGAGCCATCCGCCCGGGGGTGGTCAACCGCAAGAGCCGGGGCGGGAACCTCACCCGGCACGGGGCGCGAACCCGACAGGTGCTGTTGAGCCTGCTGCGCACCGCCAGCCAGCAGGCAAGGGACCCCGTGGAGGTCATCGTCTCCCTGCTGGTGAGCGAGAACCCCGGGGTGGCGGACCTCGCCATACCGGTGCCCCGGCCGCAAAGGCCGGCCCTGCCGGCAGCCCGCTCGCCGTAGCGGATGGCCTCCCATACGCCCGCCACCCCGAAGCCATCCCCGCCCCGGTACCGGATCGTGGTCTACGACCTCTCCCGAGGACCCTCGACCAAGATGATGGAGAGCACCGGTGAGGCGTTTCACCTCGGCGTGGGAGCGCAAGAAGCCGGTGGCCTGCTCATCTATCAAAGCGCGGTCGGCAACCCCGAGACGCTGCGGGCCATCGCCCAAGTCATAGCAGACCACCCGACCGGGATCGAATCCTGATCCCGACAACCGGGTGCTAAATCAATACGTCCAGACGAGCATGAATTGGCGGCCTCCGGAACCCAGACCGTACCCAGAGTGACCCCCCGGCGGACCGCTCGGATGGCCCTGATCGTGCTGTTGAGATCTCGGGGAAAGTGCATCTTTGCCGCGTGGGCATCTATCTTCTGTATGACTTCAGGCCAGCCCGAATCGACGCCGGGTGAAGTTGGTGGGACATCGCAGTGGGCTTGCATTCCCTTCGTTCCTCACCGGATACTCCGCGCTTGAGCAGGAGGTGGGTCACTGGGGATACGAGCGGGCCGGTTGCTCTCGGCGATGGTGATGGTGGTTGGTCTGGTGGGACTTGTCTTTCTCCTCCCCGGGGCCGGAGCCTCCTTGGGCGGCGCGCCCTGGGACCTCGACCTCGTCCAGGCGGAAAAGCTTCTCCCCGACGACGACAGCGCCGCCCTCTTCGGACACTCGGTGGCCCTCTCCGGCGACACCGCCCTGGTGGGAGCAATCGGTGACGACCACCACGGGGACAACTCCGGCTCGGCCTCGGTCTTCGTGCGCTCCCCGGGGGCCTGGAGACGCCAGGCCAAGCTCCTCGCCTCCGACGGCGCGGCGGGCGATATCCTCGGCTACTCGGTGGCCCTCTCCGGCGACACCGCCCTGGTGGGAGCGGCCGGCGACAACGGGAAGGGCACGAGCTCGGGTTCGGCTTACGTCTTCGTGCGCTCCCTGGGGGCCTGGAGACGCCAGGCCAAGCTCCTCGCCTCCGACGGCGCGGCGGGCGATCAATTCGGCTACTCGGTGGCCCTCTCCGGCGACACCGCCCTGGTGGGAGCGTTCTTCGACGATGACCACGGGGAGAGCTCCGGGGCGGCCTACGTCTTCGTGCGCTCCGGGACGGCCTGGAGCGAGCAGGCCAAGCTCATCCCCGCCGACGGCCCCCCCGGCGCCCAATTCGGCCGTTCGGTGGCTCTCTTGGGCGACACCGCCTTCCTGGGCGCGCCCCGCGACGACCACCACGGGGAGAGCTCCGGGGGGGCCTACGTCTTCGGGCGCTCGGGGGAGACCTGGACACAACAGGCCAAGCTGGCCGGTACCGACGGCGCCCCCGGAGACCAGTTCGGCCAGTCGGTGGCCCTCTCCGGCGACACCGCCCTGGTGGGGGCGCGCGACGACGATGATAGGGGAGAGAATTCCGGTTCCGCCTACGTCTTCGGCCGTTTGGGGGAAGTCTGGAACGAGCGGGCCAAGCTCTTGGCCGCCGACGGCGCCCCCGGCGACATCTTCGGCTACTCCACCGCCCTCTCCGGCGACACCGCTCTCGTCGGGGCCCTGAGCGACGACGACCGGGGGGCCGGCGCGGGTGCGGCCTATCTCTTCATGCGCTCCGGGACGCTCTGGAGCGAGCAGCCCAAGCTCCTCGCCCCCGACGGCGCCCCCGGCGACCAATTCGGCTCCTCGGTGGCGGTCTCGGGCGATACCGCCCTGGTGGGGGCGCTCAAGAGCCAGGGCACGGGCTTGAGCTCGGGCTCCGGCTACCTGTTCGCCCCGCGCTCCGCGGTCATCCCGAAGGCCGTCTCGCCCATCCCGAAGGCCCCAAATAGCTCCTCCGCCGACGCGGGTCCCCGGAGTGACGAGCGAACCTTGGTGACCATGTCCGCCATGTTCGTGTCCGGGCTGGGAGCGGCCCTCATCATCGCCGTCGCCTTTCGGCGGCGTCGGCGCGGGGCCGGCTCCTAGTTCGCTCGATCCATCGGTCGATGGTCGCCCACCATGAGAAGAGCCACTCGATAAGCTCCTCTCGCTGTCTCGGAACCTCATCGGCGGGGATGCGCCAGTAGCGGGCGAAGACGGGCCCATCGAGGGGAATTCGATCCCAGAACTGCTTGAGGGACCCCAGATTCTCGAGGACCGTGTGCGCTACGAACACCACGTCGGCGTCCGGGGCGCTGGTGACCGCCGCCATCACCCCTCCGTGACGGGGAGGTAGGACGTGCGGCATCCGTTCCGCTTTTTCCGCCTCGTTCTGGTGGCCTCGCTTTCTCAAGTGGGCGATCGCCCGACGCCTCAGGCGATGGGTGAAGTCATGGCCCTCCGGGAACAGGACGAACGCGTCCCGGGTCCCGATGCCCGCCGCGAGCTCGCCGATCGCCTGGACGTAGTGCTCCCGCCTGGAGGGATCGTGGCGGATGAATCGGTTGGGAAGCCGGTTCCCGAGGATGTCGAACAGCGGTTCCCACTGCAACTTGTCCAACGCGACCACTCTTGGCCGCCGCCGGTAGTCGATCATGAGGGTCCCGAGCAGCATCAGCGAGTTCCCCGGGCCGGCGTGGCGGCTGAACACCAGGACCGGCCCCTGCTGGGGCGGTGGCTGGTCCTCGATCCGGATCCGAAGCCGGAAGAGCCCCGCGCCGGACCGGTGGATTCCCCTCAACCACCATCGAAAGAATCGGTAATGGGCGTCCTGCATTCTCGGAGTCCTCAGCCGCAGGCCTGCCGCCCCCACCACCCAGAGGCCGAACATGGCGAGAAGTCCGATCACCTCGAACCCGAGGTAGGCAACGGCAAAGGCCGTCAGGCGCACGCTCCGCCCCTGCCCCCCGGCGACCAGATCGACGATGGCGGCCGTGACCACCAGCACGGGGGACGCGACGATCAGGCCCAGGGAGAGGGCGAGCGCGAGCGGCGCAAGGACGAGACGGCGGACGATTCTCGGTGGTGGAGGCAGCCTCACCCGTCCCCCGGGGTCGAGACTTGCTCGAGGTAGTCCTTGGTCGCCCGATGTGCTCTCGCGATCCGCTCGGCGACCCGGGCGAGGTCACGGTACCTGAGCTGAGAGATGCCATCAGAGGAGGAGGTCTCCTCTTCGCCGGTTGGCAGGACGTGCGCGACCACTTCGGGGGGCAGCGTCGCCATATCGTGGGCGAATCGGTGGCGCCGGGCGATCTCGAAGGCGACCATCGCCACCTGGAGCAAGTTCTTTGGAGGCCGAAGGGGCCGCTCGATCCGGCCCACGTGCAGGATGTAGAGATCGCTGCCCCCGAGTTGCACCGCCCGTTCGATGGGGATGCTGTTCACGATGCCGCCGTCGATGAAGTGCTCTCCCCCGATCTCGACCGGAGGCAGGATCCCCGGCACGGCCGCCGAGGCCAGGATCGCGTCGGCGAGAGATCCCTCGCTGAACCAGTGCTCGGCTGCTCGCTCGATGCTGGCGGCCACGCACTGGAAGGGGACCTTGAGCGCCTCGAACGTCTCCACGGGGAGCGTCCGCTCGATCAGCGCTCGCAGGGGGCCGTTGGAGTGGAGGTGAGTCCCCTTGCGGATCAGGTTGCCGGCCCCCCCGAGGGGTGAAGCGAAGACGCGCTCCTTGCCGAGTCTCAGCCACACGTCTTTCAGCGTATCGACGGTTGACGTCGCCGGCTCGGCCGCGATCGCGGCGCCGTTCAGAGCGCCGACGGAGGCGCCGACGATGAGGTCCGGGCTGATGCCATGGTCCAGCAAGGCCGCCAGCATCCCCACCTCGTGGGCCCCCATGTGGCCGCCCCCGCCCAACACGAACGCCACCTTCCGGCCGGATGAAGCGCCGCCTTTACGCATCCCTGGACATCCCAGGGCAATGATAGGGCGTGCAGTGCGGTGCACTTGGCGTCGGAGCGGATCTATCGTGGTAAGGATGAGCGTGACGGCCTTCATGGAGACGGCGGGAATCCTCGATCGCTCGAAACGGGTCAAGATGACGGCGACCGGGGATCAGGCCCTGTGGTTCCTCGACCAGCTCGTCACCAATCAGGTCGTCACCCTGGAGGCGGGGCAGGGGCTGGAGGCCATGCTGCTCACTCCCAGGGGGCGCATCACCGCGGTGATGCGAATCCTCTCCGGCGGGCGGGCCGCCTTCGTGGACTTCGATCCGCCAGGGCCCAAGGACCTGGTCTCCTTCTTCCAGAGTCGCGTCTTTGCCACTCGGGTGGAGGTCGCGGACTCGACGGAGCGGCTCGGGATCATCTCGGTCCTCGGGCCCCGGGCGGACGAGATCGTCCGCTCGGCTCTGCTCTCCCGGGCGCACGCCGAGAGCGAGGAGGCCCGCTCCCTCGGCTGGCCTCTTCCGGGAGAGCAGGAGCATGCCAGCGCGCACTTCGGGATAGGGGCCCTGGTGCGGGTGCGACGTCCCGTGTCCGGTCTCGATCTCTGGCTGGCGAGGACGGAGGTGGAGGCCACCATCGCCGCCCTCGAGGATGGTGGAGGGGAACGAGCCTCCGAAGAGGAGTACGAGGCCCTGCGCGTCCTGGCGGGGCTCCCGCGCTTCGGAGTCGACTTCGACGAGGGTTACCTGCCCCAGGAAGCCGCCATGGAGCGGGCGGTCCACTTCCAGAAAGGATGCTACCTCGGCCAGGAGGCGGTGGCGATGGCCCAGCGGGGGCGGGTGAAGCGCCGCCTGCGTCACCTTTGCTTCGAGAAGACCCCCTTCATCGGGGAAATCTTCCGGATGGGAGAGCAGATGGGTCGGGTGACGAGCATCGCCGCGGGGTTTTCCGGGAGCGAGGGCTATGGCATCGCCACGATCAAGACCTCGGTCGAGGTGGGCGCCGAAGTCGAGGTGACCGACGCCTCGGAGGGGAATCGCGCCCGGGCCGTCGTCCTGGAGCTCCCCGGAACCGTGGAGGGTCCCAAACTGCCGAGCGCCCGGGAGCTTCGGGAGCGAATTCAGGGGGCCGCGGCACCGCGTCGTCCCGAGCGTTGATCCCCCGGGGCCGCTTCGAGGTGCGATAGCGCCCATTCCTTCACTGTGGCCTTCACGGTGGTGCTAGCACCACGTGAGAAGATGCCGGCTGGCACCCTTGTTCCGCTTCCTCGTGAACGCTACCTTGCATGGTGGCGCACAGCGCATGTGGGGGGCGAGATGGAGAGCGTGAGTCGGCGATCGAGCGCCGTCGGGACGCTGGGACTCTTGCGGCTGAGCTTCGAAGCGGAAGAGCAGCGAGGGTTTCCGGGAGAGACGGTCGG
>JBOGWM010000207.1:0-5837 GCA_050693695.1 Actinomycetota bacterium | reverse complement strand
TTGCGGTTCGGCAGCCGCCGGCGCTTCTCGAGGGGGCGCGGCGGCGGCCTTGCGGGCCCGGATCTCCGCCGACTTCGCCCGAGCCTGGGCGACCCGGGGGTCGGACCCCTTGGCGAGCTCCTCGTCGTAGACCCGCTTGCGCACCTCGGCCGGGTCCTCTCCCGTGGCGACCGCGGGCGCGGAGGGCCGCGGGGAGGGCGCGGCGGCCGGCTTCGCCGCGCCCCGCTCGGGGCGCGGCTTCAGGACCGGGGCGACAGGCGGCGCCTGGAGCGGCGCGGCGGCGGCCGCTTCCGCTCGGGCCTGACGCTGCGAGGGAGTCAGAACCTCGATGCCGGCCGATCCCATGAGATACCCCTCGACCACGAACACCAGCTCGTGGGCACCCGGATCGAGGGCTATGGGATTCTCAATCCATTCGGAGTACGTCGAGACCGACTGCATGCCCCGAATCCGGATGTAGCCGGAAGGCCGGCGATACAGGACCTTCCCATCCCGGCGGATCGACCATTCCTCGATGTAGGTGCCCGCCGGTCCGGACCAGGATCGCTCCACCACGAACGGCCGGGTGTTCCCATCCGCGAGATCGATCCCCTGCTCCCAGGGACGATCGGCGGGGGCCACCCGAGCCTTCATGAGCTGGAGAAAATAGTCGTGAGCCATGTCCCTCCCAAGAGGAAAAGGAAGCATGGGCATGATACCGAGCGCACGGCCCCCCGGCACGGCGCGCGCCTGCTGGCGCTGGCCGAGGAAGCCGGTTGGGTGGTGAGCCCCGCCGCCACCGTCTCGGGGAGCTGATCCGATCCTGAAACTGTCGACAAGCCGACATCGCTGCTGTCGCCTACCCGACAGACAGCCGCTGCTCATTCTGATGGAATTGCCCGCTAGTGGACGATTCATGAGGAGGCAAGTATGTCCATTCTGTTGGCGGCGGCGGTCACCACGGGCTTGCTCTCGATCTGGCTCATCATCGTCATCGTCCGCGCTCTGCGGGCCAGTCCCCTCTCGGGGCGGGAGGGGATGATCGGATCCCCTGCGGTGACCTCGACCGCTATCGATCCGGAGGGATGGGTGATCCGCAAGGGAATACTCTGGCATGCCCGCTGCGCCGGACCGGCTATCCGCGAGGGCTTGGAGGTGAAGGTTCGAGAGGTGTCGGGCCTCTGGCTGATCGTCGAGGCGGCAGAGGCGGCGGAGGTGGAAGAGGACGCCTCCGTCGGGGACCGCGCGCTCTGGCCCAGGCGTCAGCTCGCGCAGCTCGTGCCCCTGGGATCCTCGGACGTGGGTTGACCGTACTTTTAGCAGCGAGCAGCGGGGTCTCTCGACACTTCTCAAGGAGATCCAGCAAAATAATGCACAAAGGATCTGTGATCTCGTAGGGGGGCGAGAACAGTGGCGGTCCGACCGGCGTTGTCGTTAGAGCTGATCCGCCCGCCGCCCGTCATCCACCCCTCCTGCGGCGCCGCCAACCCGTTCGAGAATGCGGCCCGAGCATGAGGCCCGAGAGGCTCGCCGCGATCCTTGGAAAGACGGAGATCTTTGAAGGTCTGGACGCGCAGGCCCTGGGTTCCCTGGCCGAGTCATCGGGCCTCCGGTCCTACGGGAAGGGGGATCTCATTCTCCGCCAGGGCGAGCTCGCTGACGTTCTCTTGGTGCTGGTCGAGGGTCTGGCCAAGGTGGTGGTCACCTCCGAGAAGGGCGACGAGATGCTCCTGACAACGCTGAGACCCTTCCAGATCTTCGGGGAACTGTCGTTCGCTGACGGTCAGCCGCGGTCCGCGTCGGTCGAGGCCTTGGGACCTTGCACGGTGACCGCTCTGGAGCGGGCCACACTGCTGGAGCTGGCTCGACAGCACCCCTCGATCACCGAGAGGCTCCTGCGCTACCTGAGCGCCATGGTGCGTCGCACCACCGAGCAGGCGTTGGATCTCGTCTGCCTGCCCCTTCCCAGCCGGATCGCCAAGCTGCTCGTAAGTTTCGCCGAGGTCTCGGGGGAGGGGACCGAGCCCGAAATCGTGCTCGATCTTCCCTTCAACCAGAGCGATATCGCCCAGATGGTGGGTGGCACTCGCCAGAGCGTCAATCATGCCTTGCGCTCCTTCGAGGCCCGAGGCTACCTCAAGCTCCGAGGAAAAAAGATCGTGCTCTTGCGCCTTGACCGGTTGCGGCTGAGGGCCAGCGGGTAGGAGCTCGATCTCGGCCACCAGGGGCCGGTGGTCGGAGGCCCCCCGGGGGCCTGCCCAGGTCCGGATGATCCTCAGGCCGGGGCCCACCCAGATGTGATCGATCTGGCGGCGCCCCAGGGTCGCAACCTCTTCCCCGGGCGCAAAGCCCGCCCGCGAGAGCGGCGCCAGGGTCGATCGGTCCTGGTTCAGATCCCCCATCACCACGACGGGGCCCGGAAGGCTCGAGACCAGCTCCGCCAGCGAGGAGGTCTGGACCTCCCGGGCGCCGGCGCCTCGCGAGAGATGCGTGGCCACGATCGTGAGTCCGTTAAGGGGGGTCACGATCGCGATCCGGGGCTCCTCGCGCCCGAGGCGGGGAAGGGTCCGGAAGGTTGCCTCGAAGGGCTGGCGTTGCGCCGCGGCGAGGCCATACTCGGCTTCGCCGTGGCGCCGCGCGGGGAAGAAGCGCACGGTGAAGCCGGTCGCCTCCGCCAGGAGGGCCGGCTGATCCCCCGGATCGATCACTCCCGGGCGCATCCAGAAGCGATCCAGCTCCTGAAGGGCCACCACCTGGGCGCCGGTGGCTCGAATCGTGGCCGCTGTGCGTTCCAGATCGATGACCCCATCGGTCCCCAGGCCATGGCGGATGTTGTAGGTGGCCACCCGCACGCGGGCCCCGGCCCCCCAGAACTCGATGCCCGCCCCCTTCAACGGTTGAGCGCCGCGACCAGGCGGCGCAGCGCTCCCGTGAGCCCGTATCGCTCCGCCGCCTCCCGCGCTCCCGCCTGCGGCTCGCCTCGGGGACGGGTGAGATCGAGTTCGGGGAGGGGCAGATCCGAGGGTAAGGTCACCACCTGCACCGCCCGGTCGATGTAGTCGAGCTGGGCGGCGACCTTGCGGAGCGCCGCGCTCTCCTCGACCCCCTCGATGGCCGCCTCCAGGATGGCCTCCAGGCTCCCGTAGCGCTCCAGCAGGGATGCCGCGGTCTTCTCTCCGATGCCCCGGACGCCGGGGAGGCCGTCGGAGGCGTCGCCGCGCAGGACCGAGAAGTCGCGATACGACCGCCCCGGGATGCCGAATCGCCGCCGGATGCAGGCCTCATCCACTCGCTCGAGGTCGGTCACTCCCCGCTTCGGATACAGGATCCACACCCTCGGGTCGGCCACGAGCTGGAACAGGTCGCGATCCCCCGAGACGATGGCCACCTTGCCGGGCGCCCGGGTGCTCAGGGTGCCGATCACGTCCTCGGCCTCGAAGCCCGGCCATCCCACGACCCGGATCCGACAGAGGTCGAGCATCCGGAAGATGATGGGAAGTTGCGCCCGGAGCTGCTCCTCCGCCCGGGCCTGCACGCTGCCCGGCTCCAGCCGATGGGTCTTGTAGCTCCCGATCAGCTCCACCCGCCACCGGGGTCGCCAATCCTCGTCGGCCGCGCAGGCCACGAAGTCGGGGTCCTGATCGCCGATCAGGCGGGCCATCATCCCGAGAAAGCCGTGAGCGGCGTTGACCGGGGCGCCGTCGGGGGCCCGGACGGTGTCCGGGGTGGAGAAGAGGGCCCGGTAGATCAGGCTCGAGGCATCGATCAACAGGGTCAGGCTATCGTCGAGCACCGGGCGCGAAGCCCTTTCGCTATCCGGAATGCAGAAGCTCACCCAGCTCGAAGGCGAGCTCCAGGGACTGGCGAGCGTTGAGGCGCGGATCGCAGAGGGAGCGGTACCGGGTGGGATCTTCCAGGTGATGATCGAAAACCTCCTCGGCCCCTCCCAGGCACTCGGTCACCTCTTCGGAGGTGAGCTCCAGGTGGACGCCTCCGGGCACGGTCCCTTCCCGTTGATGCACCCGGAAGAATCCCTTGATCTCGGCGAGGATGTCGTCGAAGCGACGGGTCTTCACCCCGGCCGGGGTCTCGAAGGTATTGGCGTGCATCGGATCGCAGATCCACACCACCGGGCGCCCCGATCTGCGGACCGCGCGGATGAGGGGCGGCAGGACCGCTTCCACGCGTCCGGCCCCCATCCGGGCGATGAGGGTGAGTCGTCCGGGCTCTCGGTCGGGGTCCAGGCGCTCGCACAGCTCCAACGCCTGATCCGGGGTGGCGGTGGGACCAAGCTTGACTCCGACCGGGTTCCTCACCCCCGAAAGGAACTCGACATGGGCTCCATCGGGTTGGCGGGTCCGCTCCCCCACCCACAGAAGATGCGCCGAGCAGTCGTAGCAGTCCCCCGTCAGACTGTCCCGACGGGTGAGAGCCTCTTCGAAGCCCAGGATCAGCGCCTCGTGCGAGGTGTAGAAGTCGACCTGATGAAGAGCGCTGTCCGACTCCAGATTGATGCCGCAGGCAGCCATGAACCGCAGGGCCCTGTCGATGTGGCGAGCGATCGTCTCGTATCGCTCCCCCTCGCTGCTCTGGGCCACGAACTCCCGGTTCCAGTGATGGAGCTTCGTGAGATCGGCGAATCCTCCCTTGGTGAAGGCTCGGAGCAGGTTGAGAGTCGCCGATGCCTGATGGTAGGCGCGGATGAGCCGGTCGGGATCGGCCCGCCTGGAGACCGGGTCCAGGGAGTTGTCGTTGACGCAGTGGCCCCGGAAGGCCGGCAGCTCCTGGCCGTTCACCCATTCGCTCGGGTTGGATCGGGGCTTGGCGAACTGCCCGGCGATTCGCCCCAGCTTGACCACCGGGAGCCCCGAGGAGTAGCTGAGCACCACCGACATCTGGAGGATGATCTTGAGCAGATCGCGAATCAGGTCCGCCGACAGGCGATCGAAGGACTCGGCGCAGTCTCCGGCCTGGAGGACGAATACCTGCCCCCTGGAAGCCCTGGCCAGGGCCATCTTGAGCGTCCGGGCCTCGCCCGCGAACACCAGAGGAGGCAGCCTGCGCAGCTCCGAGAGGGCCGCCTCGAGCTGGCTTTGATCCCAGTCGGGCTGCTGGAGAGCGGGGAACCGCCTCCAGGAGCCGGGAGACCAGGCGCCTGTCATGGCCATGCGGGGAGTCCTCTCATCGGGTGAGCCTTTACTCTAGCGGGCATGAACCGCGATGACATGGTGCTCGAGGTATTGCAACTCTGGCTGATCGAGCTGGCCAATCAGGGCCGCTCCCCGAGGACCATCGCCGCTTACGAGATCGACATCGTGGAGGTCATCCGCCTGGTCGCGAGCCAGCTCCCGGCGCCGGCGCCCTCGCTGGCGCTCTCGGCACTCACCCGGGACCGCCTGGTGGCGGCCATCGCCGAGTTCCGGACGAGACCCGACCCCCGGTATCGTCGCAACCCGCACCAGGCCCCTCCCGAGCGAGCCCAGGCGACGGTGGCCCGAAAGCTGGCGGCGGCGAGGTCGTTTCTCTCCTGGTGCTACGAGACGGGACGGCTCCCGGCCGATCCGGCGGCCCTGCTCCGGGCTCCCCGGCCGCCCAAGCGCCTCCCGAAGGCCCTGGAGGCCGAGGTCGCCGAGAGCGCGCTCCAGGTTGCCGAGGACTCTCGCTGGCCGGAGCGGGACTTGCTGATCCTGGTGCTGGCCCTGACCACCGGGCTGCGCCTCGTTGAGCTGGCCTCGCTCGAGCTCGACGACCTGGTGGGAGCGCCACCCGAGGCGATCAACGTGGTGGGAAAGGGCAACAAGGAACGCCGCCTCCCCCTGGCTCCCCTCGCTCGGGATGTCCTGGCCGGGTACCTGCCC
>JBOGWM010000206.1:0-7462 GCA_050693695.1 Actinomycetota bacterium | reverse complement strand
GACCAGTCTCCGAATTGGTGATCACTGTGATGTTGTTGACCGGGTCGTGGTGGGCATGGGTGCCTGGGCGGTTACCTGGCATGGTCCTTCCGTGCTGGATGGCGTTCTCCACGGCGGAGGGTGGGATGCCGCGGCCCTGCATTCTATCGAGCGCGTGGCCACTGTAATCTCGCCCTCCGATGGTGGCCGGCGGGTTGGTTCCCTCTCGGATTTCGATGGGGCTTCTCTTGCTGCCTACCGGAGGCGCAGGTCTCCTGGGCGGAGGCCCACCACTCCTTCCCATGAAGTTCATCCCTCCAGGAGGCCCACCGCCCCCCTTGGGAAGGCCACCGCCCCTGATACCGGCGAGTCCTGTCGCCCTGCTACCCGCACGTCCCGCCCTGGCGGCCCCCGAGATGAGCCTCCCCGCCCCCGGGAGCGCCATCAGGGCGGCGTCGACGAGCAAGGTCTTCCAGCTCCCGTTGCCGGTCTGGTCCAGAGTGTGTTGGCGCCGCCGCGCTATGAATCGACGGACGGCTCGCCATCTCTACCGCTGCTTGGCAGCGGCGCATCCCCTTTGATCGAGTCAAGGCGGAACCACTCTCGCTTTCCCACGCGTAGAACGCCTGACTTGTCCTCCAGGCCGAGAGAGGATTCCCAGTCGGTGACTTTCTTGTCGTTCAGCCGGACAGCTCCTGCAGCTACCAAACGTCGGAGCTCCGACCTGCTCTTCGACGGCAGGCATCGTCCAAGGACCTGCAGGACCGACTCGCCAGGGGCAATACGAACTGAGGGCATTGTGTCGGGCTGTTGCGCTTCCGAGAAGACCTTCCGGAACCACTCGTCCTCTGTCTGCGCGGCCCCAGCTCCGTGGTACCGCTCCACAAGCGCGCGAGCCATGCGGCGCTTGGCCTCCATGGGGTTCAGCGCGCTGCGGTCGACAGCCTCAAATACTTCCTCGATCTCCCCCATGGGGACGAGCGTGTAGACCTCCAGGAAGGAGCGAGTGAGGTGATCCGGGACGCTCATTGCTTTGCCGAACTTATCTCGAGGCGTGTCGCCCAGGGCGATGTAGTTGCCGAGGCTCTTGCTCTGCTTCTCGCGACCATCGATGCCCGGGGTAATCTTCGTCGTGAGAACGATCTGGGGAGCTTGGCCAAGCCTCTCCTGGTAGAACCGACCCATCAATTCGTTGAAGAGTTGATCGGTCCCCACGATCGTGATATCCGATTCAAGGGCGTACGAGTCATACCCCTGCAGTACCGGGTAGAGCAGCTCGTGGGTGTAGATCTCGGCCTGCGCGGAGATCCGCTTCTGGAACATGTCGCGCTGGATCAGTTTTGAATGTGTTACCAGGGTGAGCAGATCGAGGAACTGCTCCAGGCTCATGCCCGAATACCATTCGCTGTTCCGGCGGACCTCGAAGACCTCAGAGTCGGTGAGGAGGATCCGGGAGATCTGCTCGATATAGCGGTCGGCATTGACCTCGATCTCTTCCGTCGGGATCTTGCCCCGTGTCTGATTCTTGTCGGTGGGATCACCGATCCGCGTCGTGAAGTCCCCAATGAGAAAGACCACCCGGTGTCCGTGCTCCTGAAGATCCCGCATCATCCATAGATTGACCGCGTGACCGATGTGCAGGAAGGGCGCGGTGACGTCCACGCCGTACTTGATCCGCAGGGGTCGGCCCTGATCGAGCTTCTCCTGAAACTCCCGAAGTGAGTAGATCTCCTCGGTCGTTCTGGCGAAGCGGCTGATATCGAATGACTTCGTCGGAGGCATGCTGGACGGGTCCTTCGGGCTTGGGGAACTCAGCCTGAGTCTAGCTCTAGCCCCGTCTTCTCGTGCCCACGTCGCTGGGCACGAGAAAATGAGACTAGCAACATGAAGATATTTCTAGACGATACCGACTCGTTTCAATATGTTTCTCGACGAGACAGGAGCGTTTCAGAAAGGGGCTACCCGGAGGCTGCCTCGTCGACCAGCAGGTCCACCACGTCCTCCAGGGAGCGTCTCTCGAGGAAGGCCCGGCGCTGGCGGCGAGCCGATGTCCCGCACCAGCGCGTTCGCTCCATCAGGCCGGTGACCTCCTCCCAGTCGCCCACCTCCTCGAGGGCCGGCCGTAGGTAGGACAGGAACCGGTCGAGGAGCACGGTCGCTGGCACTCCCTCCGCCTCCAGGACGTCGATCAGGTCGTTGGGGCCGCGCCCGTTCGTCCCGGGTTGCATGCCGGGGCGCGGGCGCTGCGGCCTCGCGGGCGCCCTGGGCGCGGTTGACGCCCTTGACGGTCGCCGCAGGGCGGTCGCAGCGCGTGCTGGCACTGCCTCGAATGCTTGCGCGCCCGGGGCTCGGCGTGCACGGCCTTCCGGGCACTCTTTCGTGCAGTCTCGGCTGCCCTTTCGGGCAAGAGCCGCTTGGGGGCCGAGGGCATGCATGGACGGACCGCGATCCGAGCGCCTCTCCGGGCAGCGCGTAGGCTCTTACTCGGTGACTTCGGCGTGCAGAGGGGCCAGCTCCCTGTCCTGGAAACGGAGGACCAGGTCGAACGTGCCGGGGTTCGGAAATAGAGACGCTCCCATGGACGACCAGGTCATGGAAACGGTCTCTCCGGGCGGGAGCGCGAACCACTTCGCCTCTCGCTTGCCGTTGGCGATCGCGAGGCCCCAGACGTTCGAATCCTCACCGTTGATGAGCAACTGCGCTCGATGGAGCTCGGGGTCGACGGTCTCGTCTCCTCGGTTGGTGGCCGCAATGGATATCTTGAAGTCCTTGCGCTCCTCCATGGTGAGTCGCAAAGGTTCGGCAGTGAGCTTCACGCCTATGGCCCGGGTCATCATGGGCTCCGGGTGACCTTGGCGCCCGCCTTGGTGATCGTTACCTTTCCTTTCTTCGTGATCGAAAAGGCTTGAATGACTTCCGTGAACTTCTTGCCGTCGCCACCCTCGCCGTTGACCCTGAAGTGATTCGGGATGACCCAGCGGTAGGACCCAGCGGACCACGGCTTCGGATAACCGGTGACGCGGGACCTCGCAGTGTCCGTCGCCGAGTCCTCATTGTCCTCTCCGATTGCAGTAAAGGCGTCGCCAGAATCGTGTGGCAGGCTCGCCTTGCCGTACGTGGTCTTGAAATACCCGCTTACGTTGGAGGCCGGTCCTGACACTTCCTTGGCTTCGGCATTCCCGAACGAAACGCTCATGGGATGGTATTTGAACTTGAGCGTCATGCCGGCTCCTGCTACTCCATCTCCGAAGTCATCGATCTCGCCGGTCTTATTGGCGGTGATCTTTTTCGGCTCGATGATGTTCATCCCGACCGACGCCTTCTTCGGACCCACCGTCAGCTTGACGGTCACGGTTGCCGCTCTGTTGGGAGCAGTCCAGGTGAACGTGTCGCCGCCGTCTTGCTTCTGGGGTGAGCCGCCACCGGACGTCCAGTCTCCTATCGCACTGCTCTTGAAGGTGACTTCCTCGCCAACCCCCACCTTGGTACGAGAATCGGCCGAGCCGTTCGGCGCCGAGAACGTTGTCTTGTGTGTGATCTTCGGTTTCTTGTTGAGCTGAGTGACCAGCTGCGGGACTGCAACAGAGGTCGTCACAGGCGAGGACCGCTGCCTCGATCCTTGATTTTCGTTTGAGCTATAGCGAGAGGCCATCGCGCCCATGACCTCCGCCTCTCTTTCCAGATGCGGATCGTCATCGATCTCCATGCCCTTGAATTGTGTCCTCGGACGTGCCCGCCCCTGTTTTTGCTGCACCGCGTGCCAGGCTTCGTGCGGCAGGTGCCGTTCTTGCCCTGGACCGACATGAATATCCGTGCCTTGCGTGTACGCCCGGGCCTGAAACTCGGCGGGTTTGGACGAGTTGTAATGGACTCTGACGTCGTCCATCGGCATGCCCGAGAGGTGCTCGACGCCGGCCTTCAGGGCATCGGGGATGCCGGTCTTGTTCTCCCTGCCGGCGACGGGCGTCCCGGCTCTCGCACCGGTCAGCAAACCGGTGACGGCCGCGTTGCCGTACCTTCGCTGGAGGGCGAGGATTGTGGCGAAGGAGGCGCGCGCCGGATCCCGGACGGCCAACTGCATTACCGCGGGACGCTCGTGTGACGACGTTGGGGGAGTGGGACTACGTTTCGCTTGCTTTGGATTGCTTGCCGTGCGCTTCCTGTCTCCGAAAGACATAGCGGCCCGTATCCTGACTCGAAGCCGACCCGGCTTCCCAAGGTACTCCTTTCCGGACCGGCTCGACAAGGTCCCGGGGCCTGAATCCCTCCCTCCCTGCCCTTTCGGGCACCGGATCATGCCGATGGCGCTCACCCCCGGACATTGAAGCGGCGCTGCGCGGGAGGCAGGCTTGGCCCTGACGCGTCGCTTGGCAGCGGCCGAGCTATCGTGTTCGACAGGAGCTCGCAGGAGAAGGAGTCCCACCTCACGTGACGGGAGGAGCGATGCAAACTCACGAGACCGACCACTTGCTCGCAGAACGTGCTCACTCGTCGCTTCCACGCCGCGCCGAGGGAGAGGAGGCCATGGCGTCTCGGGCGATCGCGGCGGGCCGCCCTGAGGTGCTCCATCCCGGCGCTGTGCTGCACTTGCAGCGGACGGCGGGCAACGCGAGCGTCGCCAGCTTCCTCACCGAAGACCGGGAGGAGGAATCCTCTCCCGTGAAGGAGGTGGTCGGCTCGGGCGGCGGGAGCCCGCTGGACCGGGAGACCCGCCAGTCGATGGAGTCCAGCTTCGGCCACGACTTCAGTGACGTCCGGGTGCACACCGACGCCCGGGCCGGGGAGTCGGCCAAAGCCGTGAACGCCCAGGCCTATACGGTGGGGACCGACATCGTCTTTCAGCCCGGCAAGTACAGCCCCGGGACCTCCGAGGGCAAGCACATGCTGGCGCACGAGCTGACGCACGTGATCCAGCAAAAGGCGGGACCGGTCGCGGGGACCCCCGCCCCCGGAGGCATCCAGATCAGCGACCCCTCGGACAGTTTCGAGCATCAGGCCGAGCGCACGGCCACGGAAGTCATGTCTAGCTGTTCGGATCCAGGACGAGTTCCGTCTGAAACAACTACAGCCTATCCGGCCTGCAGTGGTTGGGAGCGCAGCACGTCCACCGAGAGGATCCGTCGCCGTCGCACGCTGACCACCCGGATGGTCCAGCCGTCCGCGAGCACCTCGTCCCCTCTCCGAGCCAGGCGTCCCAGCCTCTCGAGGATGAAGCCGGCCACCGTCTCGTAGTTTCCCTCCGGAAGCTCGATTCCGATGGCCTTCGCCAGCTCGTCGGGGCGCATGATCCCCGGGATGCGGTAGCCCCCTTTGACCTCGTGGAGGCGGAGCTCTCGCAGGTCGTACTCATCCCGGATCTCACCCACGAGCTCCTCGAGGATGTCCTCCAGGGTGATGATCCCCGACGTCGAGCCGAACTCGTCGAGGACGATGGCGAAGTGAGCCGGCCGTCGCCGCATCTGGATCAACACCTTCTGGAGGAGCAGCGATTCCGGGACGAGAAGGGGCTCGCGCATCACGTCTTTGACCTTGACCTGCGGATCGCGCCGGGAGGCCCGCAGGATGTCCTTGAGGTGCACCCACCCCACGAACTCGTCCGGCCGGTCGCCCCAGACGGGAAAGCGGGAGAACCCGGTCCTCTCCGTGAGATCCAGCACCTGCTCCACCCCGGCGTCCCCGTGTACCGATCTTGCCGCGATCCGAGGCACCATCGCCTCCACCGCCCGCTTCTCCGGGAACTCCAGGGTGGCCGTGAGCAGCTCGCTCTGCCCGGCCTGGATGGCCCCGCCGCGGCGGGACTCCTCGATGATGATCGCCAGCTCCTCGGGGGTGTGAAGGGAGGAGAGCTCGGCCTGGGGCTTCATGCCGACGAGGCGCATGAACAGGTTCGCGGTCTCGTTGAACAGCCAGATCACCGGCCGGAAGGCGTAGGTGAAGGCTCGCATGGGCGTCGCTATCCACAGGGCCGTCCCCTCGGGCTTGGCAATGGCCACGTTCTTGGGCACCAGCTCTCCCAGGACCACGTGGAGGAAGGTGATGACGGCGAAGGCGATGATGACCGCGGTTCCGTGGGTGGCGATGGCGTCCAGCGGTGACGGGAGGAAGTCGAAGACGCCTTCGAGCAGATGCGCCAGGGCGGGTTCCCCGATCCAGCCGAGTCCCAGGCTGGCCAGGGTGATGCCGAGCTGGGAGCCCGAGAGCATCAGGTTGAGCTCTTTGATGGCCTTGCGAGCGCTGATGGCCCGCCGGTTCCCCCGGACGGCCAGCTCCTCGATCCGCGTGCGCCGGACGGCCACCAGACCGAACTCGGCCGCCACGAAGAAGGCGTTGGCCGCCACGAGGAGCAGGACGCCGGTCAGGTTCCAGGCCGTCATGGGATCACCGGGGCTACGGTGGGTTCGGCGGGCGCCATGGGAGCATTAAGACTACTTGTTCCGGCCAGCCGGGCGCCCCTTCCGATAGCATGGGACCAATGTCCAGCCCCACGCTCGATACCATCGTCAACCTTGCCCGCCGGCGAGGGATTGTCTTCCGGTCCTCCGAGGTCTACGGGGGGCTGCGCTCGACCTGGGACTACGGGCCACTCGGGGTGGAACTGAAGGACAACGTCAAGGCGGCCTGGTGGCGATCGATGGTGCAGCTCCGAGACGACGTGGTGGGTCTGGATTCCTCGATCCTGATGCATCCCCGAGTGTGGGAAGCCTCCGGACACGTGGAGTTCTTCACGGATCCGTTGGTGGAGTGCCTGAGCTGTCATCACCGGTTCCGAGCGGATCATCTGCTCGACGACCCGGGCTCCGGCGCGCCCCGCTGCCCGGACTGCGGGAATGACAAGTTCACCGATCCTCGTAACTTCAATCTCATGTTCAGGACCCATATGGGTCCGGTCGAAGAAGAGGGGGCCCTCGTCTGGCTGCGACCGGAGACCGCCCAGGGCATCTTCGTGGGTTTTCCCCAGGTGCTGGCGGCTTCACGCAAGAAGTTGCCTCTCGGCATCGCCCAGCGGGGCAAGGCGTTTCGCAATGAGATCACACCCGGCAACTTCATCTTCCGAACTCGGGAGTTCGAGCAGATGGAGCTCGAGTACTTCGTGAAGCCGGGCACCGACGAGGCGGCCCATGACTATTGGATCCGAGAGCGGCTGGCCTGGTACACGGGCCTTGGCATCCGCTCGGAGAAGCTGCGGGTCCGCGAGCATGGTGCCGATGAGCTCTCCCACTACGCCAAGCGCACGGTGGATATCGACTACGAGTTCCCCTGGGGTTGGGCGGAGCTCGAGGGAATCGCCAACCGGGGTGAGTTCGACCTCGCCCGGCATGCCAAGTTCTCCGGGCAGGACCTCTCCTACTTCGACCAGGAGGCGGGGGAGCGGTACCTGCCCTATGTGATCGAGCCCTCGGCCGGGGCGGACCGGGCGCTGCTCGCCTTCCTCATCGACGCCTACGAGGAAGAGGATGCCCCGACCGCGGCCGGTGGCGTGCAG
>JBOGWM010000205.1:0-5247 GCA_050693695.1 Actinomycetota bacterium | reverse complement strand
CATCAACCCTGCTCTCAGTGATGCATGCCCATCTCCGTGTCCTCAGAGAACTCCTTGACTCATCACGATCTGAAGCCGCCCAAGTTCGGGTATCCGCTGCTGTGAGCGAGGCTGCTGCCTTCGCCGGCCGGCTCGCCTTCGACTTGGGTGACTACGCTGCGTTCCAACGGCATTACCGCTCCGCGATTCAGCATGCCGAGCGCTCTGGCGATCAACTCCTTAACGCCTACATGATCGGCAGCCTTGGTTATTGGTCAGTGATAGCCGGAGATGGCGAAGGCAGGGCAATGCACCTAGTTGAGCGGGCACGAAGCCTCCTCCCCAACCATGTGCCAGGCATTGTTGAGCCATGGCTCGCCGTCTTTGAAGCGAGTGCTCATTCGATAGTCGGCAACGTTTCTCAGGTGCTCAGCGCTCTCGGGCGAGCTGAAGAAGCGGTGGGAAGAGATAGGGAACCATGGCCGTGGACTGGGCCCCTTGATCCCGGGAGATTGATGGAGCTACGAGGTTTTTGGGCGGCCAGGCTCAGGTTGCCAGACATATCTCTGCCCGCACTGCACGAAGGGCTCCAGTCACTTGGGCCAGAGCCGAGCAAGTGGCGGGGGCTTGCTCTCGCTGACCTCTCCGAGGGCTATGTCTTAAAAGAAGAGATCGAGGAAGCCTGCCGGTGGGCTGGGGAGGCATTCAGCATTGGAGTTGAGCTGCACTCTGACCGAGTGGTCAGACGGGTGGCGACGGTACGGGCGCAGCTTGCTCCATGGAAGGACACGCAGGCGGTCAGGGAGCTTGGGGAGAGGATGGTGGAGGGGTTTGATGGGGGGTTCGTAGGGTCCAAGGCGCGGGCGGATTCCCCTTGTTTGCCATTTACCACCGGTGAGGAAGCCCCAAAGGGTTACGGAAAACCCTCTGTGCAGCACTCCGTAATCTCTTGAGATCCCTGTTTGCTGTCACCCTTCTTGCTTAATCTTAAGCTCAAAGGTGGTAATAGCGATCGCTTGCGATCGAACCTATGTTCGTATACGGTGAGGGCATGGGAGATCAGGCAAGAGCGGTCACCCCCGCTTGGTGTAGGAAGAACGGCAGTTCAGAGGACAAATCGGAGCATGGAAGACGACACACAATCCGCTAGACCATTCCGGTTCGATGATCCTCGACAGGAACGTATCTATCGGCGCTTACGCCTCGTAGGACCGGGCCCCGCAGCATTTTACCGAGACGTCTGCCGACTGATGGCTGAGCCTCCCTACCTGTTTTACTAAATCTTCCATTGAAACGCCTAACGCTTTGGCGGCAAATTCTTTACGTCTATGACAAAACCTACGCGCGGCGGATTGGCGCAAACGTCGGTACGGGGTCTAAGGTCATGAAGTCAAGCATGATTTTGTTGCAGAGGTCCGGTTTTTCCACGAGGAGACCGTGCGAAGTACCGGGAACAACTGCCAACTCGCCATTGGGAAGGCCACGATAGAAGAGAGTGGCATGTTCAAGAGTCACCTCATCGTCGTCTCCAATCATAACGAGCGTGCGGCAACGTATGTTTTTCAAATCTTTCTCTGTCAGTTTGGGTCCGTTGGTGTGCATCTCATTCATTTTTTTCACCACGGCCGGAAGATGCTCTATACCATCAGGCGAGAGCTCTTTGTAGCTCTCAATCATAAATTCCGGCGGTTCAATAATCGGATCAATCGCTCCCGGAATCCAGCCGTTGTTATTAAAAACACTCCCCGCACAAATCAATCGCCGTACCAGGTCAGGTCGTTTGTGGGCTACGAGGAGAGCGACGACGCCTCCATCGCTCATGCCAAGCAATCTGGCTGAACCGCCGACAACCTGCTCAAGGAAATGAATCGTATCTTGGGCCATAAGCTCGTAGCTGTAAGGAGCATCTCCGTCTGGTGTATGACCGTGGCCGCGCCGCTCGGGCAAGAATACATGGAAGCGTGAAGCAAGCACCTTGAGGTTTGGCCCAAACGCCCCAGAGTCAATCCCTCCAGGATGAAGCATAACGAGTGGCTCGCCCTCGCCGTGTTCGTCGTACCATGTACGGAGCCCATTCAATTCAACGTATTTTCCCATATCTTAAATTGGTTATTTTTTCGACTTCTTTACTGTTGGTTGATAAGTCAACGAGACTAATCTGGATTCATATATTTTTGTCTCGAGAAGCTTCATACTGTGCATACCGATGTCGTCAGGAAAAAGATGTCTGCCCGTTCTCAAAGCTACAGGACACACCAGAAGTTGATATTCATCAATAAGCCCCTCTTTTATAAGCGATTATGCAAGCGTTATGCTTCCCCATATAACTATGTTTTTACCCGGCTGCTGCTTCAGCTTGGCGACTTCTTTGGCTGCGCTGGTTTTGACAACTTTGGCCTCTTCCCATTTCCCCCACAGAGCACGATCGAGCGTTCTGGAGAAGACAATGTTTGGAGTAGCGTTTGACGCGTCTGCAATGATCTCAGTATCTGTCGTTGCCGTCGGCCAGAAGGGTGGGTGGCGAGCTGGCGCTCGCCACCGAGGGCAAGGCGCCTGAAGGGTGGACGACCAGCTTTGAGGCCGATGGCGAGGAAAAGAACCGTGGCACCGTTTACTTGCGGGGACAGGGTTCGAATGTGGAGTGTTTGGTGCGCCTCCTTGAGCCCGAGATAGATCCTGACCAGCTCCCCTCCCGCGCCGAGGGCGTCGTCGCAGCCCCGGATCAGTTGCAGGGAGCACTTCCCGTGGCCGGTCTCGATACAGGAGATGGTTGAGCGATCGTAGTCGCCCGCCTTGCGCCCCAGGGCTTTCGCCGTCCAGCCCTTGCGCTCCCGCAGGCGCCGCATCCGCTGTCCGAGCTCTCTCGCAGCTCACCGTTCGGCGTCGTCTTCGATAGCCATAACCGTCCCTCACTTGGTTGCCGGGGCTGGCGGCGTCAGCCCCGGCCGTGGGCATGCCTACAGGGGGCGGGCGCTCGCGGATCTCAAGAGCTCGTCCAGGTCCTGAACCGCTTCCACGTCATTCCACCGCTGGAGCTCTCCCTGGAGCTGGCGGAGGTTCTTGAGAGCCGAATCGGATCCGGTCCCGATGGCGTCCTGCGCCGCCTGCCGGGCCAGCGCGCCTGCCTGCTCGGGGTCGTCGTTGCGGGCGTGCGCCTTTGCCAGCCAGGAAAGGAAGTAGGCTCGGTCCCGGACGCGGTCGGGGGCAAGAGCCGCGATTGCCCGGTCGAGGATCTCGATCGCGGACTCGGCGTCGCCGCTCTTCATCAGGCAGACTCCCCGAGTGACGGTCAGATATTCCTCATTGAACCAGTAGATCCATGCCGGCTCATCGCCCCCCACGCTCTTGGCGAGCAGCTCGGCGGACTCATCCAGCCTGCGCTTGCACCGCTCGAGGTTGTCTTGGAATGCCCAACCGCGTGCCTCCTGGCCACCAGCCCAGGCCCGGACCGCTGGAGTTGCCTGCCACTTGCCGGTCTGGGCCTCCTGCGCCAGGGCGATCGCCGTGGGCACGTTTTCCTGGAGGAGAGCGTTGTTGCTCCTGCATGCCAGCAGGTACCCGGCGAGGGCCTGGTTGCCGGCCGCCGTGGCCCGGGCGATGGCGGTGTCGTAGCAGCGCTCTGCGGCCTCATGGTTGCCGCCATCCGCGTATAACCAACAGTTGAACTGCCGGTACTGAGCCGAGACCGACAGCAGCGCCTGTTGCACGGGGGGCTCAGCCGTCTCGCACAGATGGTCGACCAGACCGCAAAGTGACCAGACCGATCCTTGTATGCGGCGCGGCCCCATGATGTCGTCCAAATTTCGGTAGTGCGTGAGCAGCGTCTCCAAGTGCTCCACGACGGGTGCGTCGATCCGGCTGCGCCCGGCGATGACGCTACCGATCCGCTCCTGCTCCCCGGCGTCGAGGAGGCGGGTGAGCGGAGCTAACAGGGCGGCGACACCGCCGGCCAGCACATTTCTTCTGGGTAGAGATAGCGGCATCTGCATCAGCCTCCCGTTCACCACGACCGACAGCCAGACCATCATGCCATTCGCCTGCGGCCAGAACTCTTCCTCGCTGCTCTCGTCGACGAACGCAAGCGCCTCCGAAAAGCCTCCCCTCTCCGGCCTGCGTGGGTGGTCAGCCGCCGGCCTTGCTGCCCGCTCCCGGCTGGCTTCCCTGCGCCGGGCCTGCGCCTCCTTGAGCTCGAAATAGATCCTGACCAGCTCCCCCGGCGCCGAGGGCGTCGTCGCAGCCCCGGATCAGTTGCAGGGAGCACTTCCCATGACCGGTCTCGATGCAGGAGATGGTTGAGCGATCGTAGTCGCCCGCCTTGCGCCCCAGGGCTTTCGCCGTCCAGCCCTTGCGCTCCCGCAGGCGCCGCATCTGCTGTCCGAGCTCTCTCGCGGCCCGCCGTTCGGCGTCGTCTTCGATGGCTGTATCCCTCCCCTCACTCGGTTGCCAGGGCTGGATGAAAGTTGCCCAACCTGGACACCAACCCGTCAAAAGGATGTCGTGGCGCCACGAACGAGTAAAGCCTCTCCGGGGCTTGGCGAAGGAGCCAGCGGTGGGTTCGAATTTCACCCTCTGACCCCGCGGCCGCTCACCCTCGCGCTGCGAAGAGCCGCCTCAAGAGCGCTTCATGTGTCTGGCCGACTGGCGGACATCCCGCCGGCAGCCCCTGCCGCAGTCCGGCCGCCGAAGGCCTGGCCCTCTGCAGCCAGCACGCGAAGGTCCTCAGCCGGGGCGCGGGCAAGACCTGCGCCTGGCCCCAGTGTCAACAGACGACCCAGTACCGGGCGCTGTGCTACTACCACGAGAAACGGGCTCGGGGAATCTTCCGGTAGGACGGGCAAAACCGCGCCTATTGGCTGCTAGGGCCTGCCGCGACGACGGGCTTCGGGCCCGGGCGCCGGATCCAGGTCTTGCAGAAGCTCCTGACGGCATCCTCGGCCCACACCGGCCCCGATGCGAGGTTGGCCAAAGGCTTGGGAAACGTCCGACTCCTGGCGAGCTCGGACGCCCGCTGCTTCGAGACTCCGAGGATGCGGGCAAGCTCGGTTACCCCGACGAGGGGCGTGAAGTTGGGACGGTCCACCTCGCGGGTGATCTCGTCCATGGTGATGAGCTCCAGGGAAGCCTCTGCGCGTTCAACGACGTGACCGCTGCGCAACAACGGTTTCCATGCGCCCTTTTGCGCATCGTTTCTGGTGACCTCGGGCTCGTGCTCGTGGACGGCAGCTATCGGGCGTTTCCATGCGCCCTTTTGCGCATCGTTTCTGGTGA
>JBOGWM010000204.1:0-36695 GCA_050693695.1 Actinomycetota bacterium | reverse complement strand
GGTCCCTCGGGGCCCTCGGGGCCCTCGGGGACTGGCCATCCTTCCCCGCAATATTGGCCGCTTCGGCCGATGTTTCACCCATCCGAGGGCCCCATCCTTGAAGCCGGACCACGGTACGAGAGGCCGGGCCAAAAAAGAGGAGGGCTCATCAGATGGAGAGAATTCTGGTCGGCACCGATGCCTCCGCGTCGGCAGATGCGGCGGTCGAGGTCGCCGCCGAGCTTGCGGAAGGCCGGGGTGCGGAGCTGCTGGTCCTCTACGTCGAGAGCCTCCTGGATGCCAGAGAGGTCTTCGACCCCAGGGGGACGCCCGACGCGAAGAGGTACCTGGCGGAGCTGCGTGGTCGGCTGAGTGAGATCAAGGCCCGCACCTGGCGCCTCAGTGGTGATCCGGTGGAGACGATCTGTGAGGTTGCCCGCCAGGAGAGCTGTGACCTGATCGTGCTCGGAAAGCGGCCCGGGCGGGGGCGGCGGATCACCCGCAGCCTGCGCCACAAGGTGATGGACCGGGCGGCGTGTCCGGTGTTGGTGGTGGATTCGAGGAGGGCTTCATGAGGACCGCGCTGACCAAGGCGTTGCCCACCCACCTGCGGTCGTTCTACTCCCGGCCGCTGGGGTGGGTGGCGCTAGTGGTCACTTCGGTGGCGCTCACCTATGGAGGCGGGGGAGCGATGTTCTGGCTGCATGCCATCTACCGGGGAGAAAACGGACCCGCCATCTCGGATCTCGCCCACTGGTTCTTTGACGCCACCCTTGGCTTTGTGGCTTTGTCCCCGGTGCTGTTTTTCATCCTGCCGGGGGCGCTGTGGGCGCTGCGGCGGGGGGCGGGGGCCGGGGGCCGGGTGAGACCGGTGGCCTACATGACGCTGGTGGGCGTCGCGTTCGGGGTCGTGACCGGGCCGGGGCCGCTGCTTCACAACATGATGGTGGGCCCTAGCAGCGCTCTCGGGAGCCTGGCGGTGTGGATCTTCGGCCATGACCCCGGCGTGGCGATGCGCAACGTCGATGTCCCCACCCACTCGTGGATGAGCGAGGCCTTCCTTCAGGTCGCGGTGGGGGTGCCGGTGTACATCGCCTCGGGAGCCCTCGCTCTGGTGGTGGTGCGGGCGCTGGCGAGGCGGGCGCCGCTTCTGCGGAGCTAGCCGGGGTGGCCCGGGGAGTTGCCCGGAGAACCGAAAGGGATCACGAAACATCCAAGGAAAAGGGCAGCATCGGTTCGAAAGGAGAAAGAGATGTTGGATCTACAACGCAGCACCATGGCGGATCACAGCGCCCTGGAAGCGATCCCGGGAGAGGAGGACCCGATCCTGTATTGGAACGACGTTGCGCTCGAAGCCAATCACGTGAGCCACACGGATGGATCCAAAGAGCAGAATGGCCCCACGCTGAGCGCGCGCGCGCTGGCGATCGTGCACCTGGCCATGTATGACGCGTTCGCAGGGGTGGCCAGGGCGCCCGGCAATCCGCTGCCCAATCTCCCGCCTTACCTCCCCGGCCTGCCCCCTGCCGACCCGAGCGCGTCCGCCGCTGCCGCAGTCAGCGCCGCGGCGTACAGGACGTTGGTCAGCCTCTTCCCATCCCGGAAGTCGTTCTTTGACCTGAGCCTCGCTGCGGCTCCCATGGGGACCTCCGGGCAGGCTCAAGGCCGCTCCTTCGGCCTGCTGGTGGCCGACAGGATGCTGGATGACCGAAAGGATGATCCGGACGCGGGCGATGGTGGATACGCTCCGTCGATGGCGCGCGGCCACCATCGGGTGGACCCTGACAATCCCGGACAGGGATTTTACTCTCCCTTCTACGGCACCGGGTGCAAGCTCTTTGCCGTCACCGATCGCTGGGAGCTGGATGCGCCGCCGATGCCGACGCCGGCGCCGGGAGACGCCGAATACATAGCCGCGCTCGAGCAAGTGCGTGGGCTCGGCATCGCCTCGAACCTGGCGGGAACCGTGCCGCCGGGCACGTTCCGCAACCTGGACCAGGAGTTGATCGGTCTTTTCTGGGCGTACGACGGGGCTTCCGGCCTCGGTACCCCCCCGCGCCTGTACAACCAGATCGTGCGCGAGATCGCGATCAACAGGACCCCGCCCAACACCATGGCCGAGAACGCCCGCCTGTTTGCTCTGATCAACGTCGCGATGGCCGACGCCGGCGTCCTGGCGTGGGACCAGAAGTACATCTGGGATCTCTGGCGGCCGGTACTCGGCATCCGCGAGCATGACGCCTCCACGGGTCCATCGGGAGTGGCGAACCCCACCGACAACGACGTCGACGACACCGCCCACATCTCCTGGTTGCCCCTGGGCGCACCCAACTCGAACGCGACGGCGGTCAGGGCGAAGAACGGCACGCCCCCCTTTCCCGCCTACCCGTCCGGGCATGCCACCTTCGGGGCGGCGGCATTCCAGATCACCCGGCTCTTTTACGGCGTTCCCCCCCTCGGAACCAGCCTCTCGGACAATCCATTCGATCCGGATGATCTCTTCGACGGCCTCACCTTCGTGTCGGACGAGCTGAACGGGGTCAACAAGGACAACAAGGGGACGATACGGCCAAGACATGTCCGCGCTTTCCCGGACGGCCTGCGCCAAATGATCCAGGAAAATAGCCAGAGCCGCATCTACCTGGGCGTGCACTGGTCCTTCGATGGCTTCGTGGAGGACATCGATGGTAACCCCGATCTCTCCAGGAACGTCGGGGGCGTTCCCCTCGGCCTCAGAATCGCCGAGGACATCTTCGCCAGCGGGATGACGAAGTCAACCGTTCCCCCGCGCGGGCTTTCCTAGCCCGGCGAGCGCGGCGACGACAGAGACCGTGAAAAACGTACCTGGCTGAACCTGCCTCGTCAGGTCCTCCCGGGCCCCTCGGAGCTGACTGCCCTCCCCTCCGAGTGTGGCCCGGGCGGACCTGCTTTCAAGTGCTGCGATACCCACCATCCCAAGGGCCCGATCACCTCCGTGGTCGCTGAGGTGGAGCTTGGGAGAGCCTTGCACCGCCGGGGAATCGGCTCGGCGGCCCCTCACTCTTAACCGTCTCGGTTCGTATTTCTCGGGGCGGCTTATCCACCGTGAGCCCGCGTGTCACCCGGGCCTTCGAAGTCGTGGGCCTGGACGCGAAGACAATGACTTGCGTCCGGACCGCTGCCAGGCCGATCCAGGGTATCCTTTCGGCCCGTGATAAGTGCTGCCCCCTGCCGCATCGCCATCCTCGCCTCGGGCACCGGCACCAGTGCCCAGGCGCTCCTCGACGCCTCCGGCGCGGGGGAGCTGGCGGGGGGCCGGGTGGTGCTGGTGGTGTCGGATCGGCGGGAGGCGCATGCTCTGGAGAGGGCTCGGCGGGCCGGCGTGGAGGCGGTGCTCTGCGACCCCGGTCCCCATCCCGACCGGGCTTCCTACGGCGACCGCCTGCTCGATCTGCTCGGGGCGCGCCACGTCGATCTGGTGTGCATGGCCGGTTTCATGAGGATCCTCTCCCCCGGATTCATTCAGGGCCTCGGCGGGCGGGTCCTGAACATCCACCCCTCCCTGCTGCCGGCCTTTCCCGGGGCCCATGCCGTGCGTGACGCCCTGCGCTGGGGGGTAAAGGTGACCGGGACGACAGTGCACTTCGCCGATGAGTTGGTCGATCACGGCCCGATCATCGCCCAGGAGTGCGTGCGGGTCCTCCCCGACGATGATGAGGAGCGTCTGCATGCGCGGATCAAGCAGGTGGAGCACCGCCTCTACCCGGAGGCGGTGCGGCTCGTGATCGGCGGGCACGCCCGCGTCGTGGGCCGAGCCGTCCTCGTGGGAGGGACAAGATGAGGATTCGCCGGGCACTGATCTCGGTCAGCGACAAGGGGGGCCTCGAGGAGCTGGCGCAGGGCCTGGTGGACCTCGGGGTCACGATCGTCTCCACCGGCGGGACGGCCCGGGCCCTGGCGCGGGCGGGGATCCCGGTCACTCCCGCAAGTGAGGTCACCCAGGCCCCGGAGATGCTCGAGGGCCGGGTGAAGACCCTGCATCCCAGGATCCACGCGGCCATCCTCGCGGACCGGCGCAAACCCCAGCACCTGGCCCAGCTCAAGGCTCACAACATCTCCCCCATCGATCTGGTGGTCTGCAACCTCTATCCCTTCGCGGAGACGGTGGCCCGAAAGGGGGTCACCGAAGAGGAGGCCATCGAGCAGATCGATGTGGGTGGGCCCACGATGCTGCGGGGGGCGGCCAAGAACCATCGCTCGGTGGGCGTGGTGGTCAACCCGGCCCGCTACGGCGAGGTCCTGACCGAGATGCGCTCCCGGTCCGCCAGCCTCTCGGAGGCGACCCGGGTCCGGCTGGCCTGGGAGGCCTTCGCCCACACGGCGGCCTATGACATCGCGATCGCCCGATGGCTCGACCCCGAAGAGGGACTCCCGACGACGATGCTCCTGGCCGCCGAGCAGCACCTCAGCCTCCGGTACGGGGAGAACCCCCATCAGGCGGCCGCCTTCTACGCCTCGGCCGACCCCGGGTGGCAACAGCTCGCGGGCAAGGAGCTGTCCTATAACAACCTTGCGGATCTCGACGCCGCCTGGCGGCTCGTGCGGGAGTTCCCCTATCCCGCGGTGGCGATCATCAAGCACACCAACCCCTGTGGGTGCGCGACCGGCGCCGGCGTCGAGGAGGCGTATCGGCGGGCCCTCGAGTCCGACCCTCGATCCGCCTTCGGTGGGATCGTCGCAGCCAACCGGGAGATCAAGGGGTCGACCGCCCGGCGAATCATCGAGATCATGACCGAGGTCGTCGTGGCGCCGAGCTTCGCCGGGGACGCGCTGTCCATCCTGGGGCAGCGCAAGAACCTCCGAGTGATCGAGGTCCGGGGCTTTCCCGCCCAGCTCGAGCTTCGCTCCGCCGCCGGAGGGCTGCTGATGCAGGGGGCGGACATCGCCGCCGAGGGCCGGGAGAGCATGCGGGTGGCGGGCGCTTTCGAGCCCACATCGGCGGACTGGGATGATCTGCTCTTTGCGTGGAGGGTGGTCAGCCACGTCTCCTCGAACGGGGCGGTGCTGGCTACGGGGGCCCAGACGGTCGGGATCGGAGCCGGGTTGACCAGCCGGGTGGAAGCGGTGGAGATGGCCGCCCGCCGGGCCGGAGACCGGGCCAAGGGCGCGGTGCTGGCCTCGGATGGGTTCTTTCCCTTCCGTGATGGGCTGGATTCGGCCGCCGAGGCGGGGGTTCGAGCGGTGATCCAGCCGGGCGGGTCCGTCCGGGACCCCGAGGTGATCGCCGCTGCCGACGAGCACCGCCTTCCCATGGTCTTCGCCGGCCGCCGCCATTTCCGTCACTAATTCTGGCCCCAGCCTCGTTGGGCCCTCCTGATAATATCCACCCTATGGGGGCTCGAATCATCGACGGCAAAGCTATCGCCGCTGGTGTCCGGAAACGAATCGCCGGCCGGGTTAGCGAACTCAAGAAAGCAGGAGTCGTCCCCGGCCTGGCGGCGGTGCTCGTGGGAGATCATCCCGCATCCCGCATTTACGTCGCCGGCAAGCAAAAGGATGCTCATTCGGTGGGCATCGCCTCTTTCGTCCACACCCTTCCCGCCGAGGTGAGACAGGAGGACCTTCTCGGCGTTATCGACGACCTCAACGCCAATTCGGGGGTGCATGGCATCCTCGTGCAGCTTCCCCTCCCCGAGGGCCTGGATGCCAACGTCGTCGTCGCGGCCGTCGCTCCGCTCAAGGACGTGGACGGGCTCCATCCCGAGAACGCCGGCCTGCTGGCGCTTGGCCGGCCTCGCTTCGTCCCCTGCACGCCCCTCGGGGTGCAGGCGCTCCTGAAGCAGGCGGAGGTGGAGATGGAGGGCGCTCACGTGGTGATCGTGGGACGCTCCCAGCTCGTGGGCCGTCCCCTCTCCATCCTTCTCTCATCCAAGGGCGGGAGCGCCAACGCCACGGTAACGCTCTGCCATACGGGAACCCGCAACCTTGCCGAGCATACCGCCCGCGGGGACGTGGTCGTGGTCGCGGCCGGTCAGATGGGGGCCCTCACGGGGAACATGATCCAACCCGGTGCGGTGGTGGTGGACGTCGGGATCAACCGCGCTGAGTCGGGTTTGGTCGGGGATGTCGATTTCGAAAGCGTCTCGCGAGTCGCCGCCGCCATCACCCCCGTCCCGGGGGGTGTCGGGCCGATGACTCGTGCGATGCTCCTCGAGAATGTGATCAAGGCCGCAACGATGGCCGCTTCCTAGATGAGTCTTTTTAGATTCGCTTTTCTTGAGATTTGGAGGAGCCTTGGGGTTGGTATATGATGGCCCGAGGCTCAAGAAAGGGAGTGGGGACATGGGTGTCATCTTGAAGGAGGAATACGTCTGCGATTACTGCGGCAAGACCATCTCCGGGTCAGACGTCCTGGTTGGGCGACTGGCGCTGCGCAGGCAGGGCGCTCGCGGCTTGGGAAAGGAGTTTGGTCTGGCTCTCCATGACGCATGTTCCGGCAAGCTCACGGCACATGCTTCCCCGGTTACTCGCCAGCGACGTTCCTCCGCAGAGGCGCGCCAATCGAAAGCGGAAAAATAGTCATCACCGCGGCGTCAGGTTCGCTCGCGCAGCGGGACGTAGGGGCCGGGAGCGGGCCCCACGTAGACGGAGTCGGGCCGGATCAGGCGGTTGTTGGCGTACTGCTCTCTCACCTGGGCAGTCCAACCGGCGACCCGGGAAGCAGCGAATACCGGGGTGAAGAGCTCGGTCGGGATCCCCAGGCAGTGGTAGACGGTGGCGGCGTAGAAGTCGACGTTGGGGTACAGGTCCTTCTCCCGGCGGACCGCCTCCTCGATGCGCTCGGAGATCTCATACCAGTGTGGCTGCCCTTTGCGCTCGGAGATCTGCCTCGCCAACTCCCGTAGAATCGTGGCGCGAGGATCCTCGGTACGGTAGACCGCGTGGCCGAACCCCATGATCCTCTCCTTACGCCCCAGCCGCTCCAGGATCGCCGACTCCGCCACCTCGGGGATGGCAACCTCTTCCAGCATCTCGAAGACTCGCTCGTTGGCGCCGCCGTGGAGGGACCCCTTCAACGTGCCGATCGCCGAGGTGATGGCCGAGTGCATGTCCGACAAGGTTGCGGCGGTGACCCGAGCGGCAAACGTGGAGGCGTTCATGGTGTGATCGGCATGGAGCACCAGGCAGAGGTCGAGAATACGAGCATCCTCCTCGGAGGGGACCTCTCCTGTCAGCCCGAAGAGGAAGTTGGCCGCATGGCCAAGACCGGGGTCCGGATTCCCCAGCGGCTCTCCGCGGCGCAGGCGTAGATATCCGCCCACCATCTGGGGAATGCGCGCGGTCAGTCGGATTGCCTTCCGGAGATTGGCCTCGTCGTTATCGGGGGGCTCCCAGCCGTCCGGGTCAAAGGCGGAGGAGGCCGAGACCAGCGTCCGCAGCATCGACATCGGAGACGCCTCCCTGGCCATGGTGGGCAATAGCTGTCTCGTGAGATCGTCGAGGTCCCGCTCCTTGACCAGCTGAGCGCTCAGCTCGTCGAGCTGCCGGGCGTTTGGCAGCTCGTGGAAGTGAAGCAGGTAGAAGGTCTCCTCGAAGCTGCTATGAGCGGCGAGCTCCTTGATGTCGTACCCCGCGTACCACAGAACGCCGTTTTCCCCGTCGATATCGGAGACGGCGGTCTCGGCGACGACGACGTCTCGGAGACCCCTGGTACTCAAGCTGCTCCTTCCTGAAGGCCCGACCCATCTTAATGGGCGGATCGGGAAACATTTTCATGACCCCGACCGGGGCTCGGGACTCGGGTAGCCTGGATCGGGCGATGTCCTTCGGCAAAGGAGGCCGAGAATGAGTCATCGAGTCACTCTCATCCCGGGCGATGGCATCGGCCCCGAGGTCTCGGAGGCCACCCGGCGGGTCCTGGAAGCGACCGGCGTGGACTTCGACTGGGACATCCGCCACGCCGGCGAGGGGGTCATGGCGACCTACGACACCCCGCTCCCCGACCACGTCCTCGAGTCCATCCGCAGGAACAAGGTGGCCATCAAGGGGCCGATCACAACGCCGGTCGGCGGCGGCTTTCGCAGCGTCAACGTGACGCTTCGCAAGGAGCTCGATCTGTATGCCTGCCTGCGCCCGTGCCGGTCCTATCCCGGAGCGCGCTCCCGATACCGGGATGTGGACCTTGTCATCGTTCGAGAGAACCAAGAGGACCTGTATGCGGGAATCGAGTTCTCTTGCGGGTCCGAAGACGCCAAGCGTCTGACCTCGCTGCTGGAGGAGCTCTCGGGCGTCAGGATCCGCAAGGATTCGGGTATCTCCATCAAGCCCATCTCGCGCCGGGGGAGCCGCCGCATCGTGGCCTTCGCCTTCGAGTACGCTCGCCGCCATGGACGCCACAAGGTGACCGCGGTGCACAAGTCCAACATCATGAAGTTCTCCGACGGGCTGTTCCTGGCGACCGCGAGGGAGGTGGCGATGGACTATCCCGATATCGCCTTCGAGGACCGCATCGTCGATAACTGCGCCCATGAGCTCGTGGCTCGCCCCGAGGAGTACGACGTGCTCGTGACCCCCAATCTGTACGGAGACATCCTGAGCGACCTTGGAGCGGGGCTGGTCGGCGGGCTGGGAGTGGCCCCCGGAGCGAATCTCGGAGATGAGATGGCGGTCTTCGAGCCCACCCATGGATCCGCGCCGAAGTACGCCGGGACCAACCGCGCCAATCCCATGGCCATGATGCTGTCGGGAGTGCTGATGCTCGAGCACCTAGGCGAGACCGAGGCCGCCGCCCGGCTCCAGGGCGCGCTGACGCAAGTCATTGCCGAGGGAACGAACGTCACCTACGACATGAAGCCCAGCCGGACAGATCCCAGCGCGGTGGGAACCTCCCAGGTGGCGGATGCGGTGATCGCAGCCCTGGAGGGGGGCGACGAACCGGAGTAGGCTCTCAAGTGCGCCGCCGGCGTTTACGGGCCATCCAGGGAAGCCGCCAGCCGCGGTCGGCGCCTTCCAGGATGGTTCCGGGAGGGACGACCGCGTCGATGGCGTCCAGCGTCTCGTCGTCGAGGCGCACCTCCTCGCCGTCCAGCAGGTCCTGGAGCTGGCCCATCGTCCGGGGGCCGATGATGGTCGAGGTGACAGCCGGATGCGCCAGGGTGAAGGCCACCGCAAGGTGGGTGAGGGACAGCCCCGCCGCCTCGGACAGCTTCGCAAGCTCCTCCAGGAGATCGAGCTTTCGCTGATTGCCCGGCCGCCCCAGGTGGTAGCGGGCAGCCCCCTTCGGGCTCCACTGGCTTGCCCGAGCGATCCGGGAATCGGAAGGGATCTCGCTACCTCGGCGATATTTGCCGGTCAGCCACCCCCCGGCGAGGGGGCTCCAGACGATGATCCCCATGCCGTAGCGCTGGGCGACGGGGAAGACATCGCGCTCGGCCTCACGGGCGAAGATCGAATAGGGCGGCTGCTCGCAGGCGAAACGCCGCAGCCCCCCGCGCTCGGCCAGGCATTGCGCCTCCACGATCTGCCAGGCCGGGAAGGTGGAGGAGCCGATGTAGCGGACCTTCCCCTGGGCGACCAGATCGGTGAGAGCGCCCAGGGTCTCCTCGATCTCGGTGGCCGGGTCGGGCCGGTGAAGCTGGTAGAGGTCGATATGGTCGGTCCCGAGACGGCGCAGGCTGGCCTCGACGCCCCGCATCAGCCACAGCCGCGAGTTGCCGCGCTGGGTCGCCCCCTTGCTCATCGAGCTGTACGTGGTGGCGAGCACCACCTCGTCCCGGTGTCCCGCCAGCACCCGGCCCACGATCTCCTCCGACTCCCCCGAGGCGTAGATATCCGCGGTATCGACGAAGTTGATCCCGGCGTCGAGGGCGATATGGATCATCCGGGCGCACTCGTCTTGGTCGCGGTTGCCCCAAGCCCCGAACATCATTCCGCCCAGGCAGTAGGCGCTCACCCTCAGCCCGGTCCGCCCCAGCGTGCGATATTCCATCCCCACCTCAGCCGGAGCAGCTCATCCGGACGATGGTCACCTTGAGCGCGATCCGTTCCGTGCCGGGCTCGTCCCAGGGGGTGATGCCCGCTCCGATGTACTTGGTGACGAGAGCGTGGTGGATGCGGCCATCGGGATCGTCCTCGAAGTGGGCAAGCCCTCGAATCTGCAGGTATCGGTAGGGGTTGTCCGGATCGGTGATCGAGAGCGCCACCCGAGGATCCCGGAGGAGATTCCGATATTTCCGACGATGCTTGACGGTGCTGAAGAGCAGGTGGGTGGCGTCCCAGAGGTACCACATCGGCGTGGTCTGGGGACAGCCGTCGGCATCGACGGTGGCGAGATGAGCGAACCCTCTGGCATCGAGCAGATCCCGATGGGTGTCGGGGATGACAACCGGAGCAAAGGAGGCCACGTCTACGGCTTCTCCTCGTCGTCATAGGTCCAATCCGGCCGCTTGTGCGAGTAGCGCTCGTCGAAGGTGAAGCGTCCGCTGGACTCGTCGAAGTCGTCGAGCTTGGGAAGCAGGATCTCCCGAGGAAGGGGGCATCCCATCTCCAGATGGACGGCCACCTCCCCCACGAAGGTCTTGACGATGCTCTGGACGACGAACGACTCGGCGGTGGGTACGTAGCAGCGCTGGCTGTCGGTCACCATGCGGCAGCTCCGGAGGATCTCCTGGATGTCGCCCTCGGTGGCCTCTCCCGCGTCGAGGCGCTGAAGTCGCACCGTGATCCTCTCGGAATGAAGCTTACAGGGTACGCACTGGGCGCAGGACTCGATGTGTAAAAAGCGCGAGAAGATGCCGGCCACCCGCACCATACAGGCGGTGTCGTCGTATACCACGAAGCCGGCCGACCCGAGCCCCGAGCCGAGCTCGGCCATGGCGTCGAAATCCAGCGGGGTATCGAAGTGGACGGGAGTGATCACGGCGTTGGAGGCCCCCGAGAGCACGGCCTTGATCTCCCGACCCCCATGAGGGCCACCCCCATACTCGTCGAGCAGGCTCTGGAGCGTGATCCCCAGAGGCAGCTCGTAGATCCCGGGGCGCTGCACATCCCCCACGACGGTGAAGATCATTGTTCCCGGCGAGCGCTCCGTGCCGAGGGAGCGGAACCAGTCAGGGCCATGAGTCACGATTCCCGGTACGTTGGACAGGGTTTCGACGTTGTTGACGATGGTGGGGTAGGGATGGGTCGGCCCCGCGAGGATGCCCTGCATGTAGGGGGGCAGGATCCTGGGCATGGGCTCCCTGCCCTCGATCACCTCCAGGAGAGCCCGCTCCTCGCCGAAAAGGTACTCGTCGGGGCCAAGCCGAAGCTCGAGATGGATCCGGTTCAGCAGACCTGCGGCGGTCATCTCCTCCATCGCCCGGGTGAGCCGGGCGATCTCGGGCTTGAACTTCGCCTTGAGGGCGATGAAGGCGGCGTCCGCGCCGGCCGCGTAGGCGGCGATGGCCACCCCTTCGACCAGCAGGTACGGGTTCTTGCGGATGAGGAAGCGGTCCTTGAAGGTGGCCGGCTCCCCCTCGGCGCCGTTGCAGCAGAGGTACTTGGGGCTCTGAGGGTCGGACCGCAGCGCCTCCCACTTCACCCCCGCCGGGAAACCCGCCCCGCCCCTCCCCCGAAGACCCGAGGCCTTGACCATCGCGGCGACCTCGCCGGGATCCAGGGCCCGCGCGATGGCCAGAGCGTCGCCGCCGCCCTGGTGGAGGTACTCATCCAGCGAGCCCACCGGCTGCTCGGGGAGCAGGCGGGTGACGCAGGTATACGGCGACCGGCGACCGGTGGAGACCAGCTTCCCAGGTTCTTCGAGCATCGCCACGTCGCTTCCCGGACGGTCGTCGGTGAGCACTGTTGTCTCTCTGGTATATATCACGGCGCCAAGATGAGCGCCGGGGCGCCGACGAGAAACAGGTAAGGGGGATGGAGCATGGCGAAGGTGACCGTGGTCGGGGCGGGGTTCGTGGGATCGACGACGGCGGTGCGTATCCTCCAGCGGGGGCTGGCGGATATCTGCCTCCTCGATGTCGTGGAGGGGCTACCTCAGGGGCTCGCCCTGGACCTGTCCCAGTCGGCGCCCGTCGAGCGCTTCGAGGTCCGGGTGGTGGGCACCAACGACTACCGGGACACCGCTGGCTCGCACCTGGCGATCATCACCGCCGGCCTCGCTCGCCGGCCGGGGATGAGCCGCCTGGATCTGCTCGGCAAGAATGCCGAGATCGTTGCCGAGGTGACGCGGCGCCTGGCTGACCAGTCCCCGGAGGCGATCCTCATCGTCGTCACCAACCCGCTGGACGAGATGACCCATCTGGCCGCCGAGGTGAGCGCCTTCCCAAAGGAGCGGGTGCTGGGCATGGCCGGGGTGCTGGACTCCGCCCGGCTGGCGGCCTTCATCGCCGAGGAGCTGGGGGTCTCCCCTCTGGCGGTGGAGGCGATCACCCTCGGTTCGCACGGGGAGCAGATGGTGCCCCTTCCAAGACATGCCCGAGTGGACGGCAAACCCGTTGGGGAGCTGGTCGACCAGGCCACCCTCGAGCGGCTCTACCGGCGGACCCGGGACGCGGGGGCCGAGATCGTGGCTCACCTCAAGAAGGGAAGCGCCTATTACGCTCCCTCCTCGGCCGTCGCCCGGATGGCCAACGCGATCCTGGCCGACACCAAGGAGGTCCTTCCGGTATGCGCCTGGGTGAGCGGGCAGTATGGGATCTCCGACACCTACCTCGGCGTCCCCGCCCGGCTGGGACGCAAGGGCGTGGAGGAGATCGTCGAGCTCGATCTGGAGAAATATGAGCTGGAACAGCTACGAGCCGCAGCGGCGGCGATCGCGGCTCGGTGCGCGGAGCTGGCCAAGCTGTAGCAGTCGCCATCGCCGCATCAGCACGCCGCGCACCTCTGCGCCGGGCCCGCTTACGATGCTCGAATCGCGGGTAGAAACCGCCGCACGGGAATCCTGGGAGAAGCTCCGGTCTCGATGCGGATCGCCACGACCCCTCAGACGCGCGCTCGGTGGCGGCTACCGGCGGGGCTCCCACGAGAAGAACCGCACCGCCACCACCACGCCCGCCAGGCCCCACAGAGCCATCACCCGGAGGTCGCCTCCCCGCAGCCCTGATCCGGTCTCGAATGGATTGAAAGCATGCTGCATCGCCTGGGCGAGATGCCGGACGGGAAAGAGATCGGCCACCCTGCCGAGCCACTGCGGCGCCTGGTCAACCCGGAAGAAGATGCCGGAGATGAAGAGCAGGGGAAGGATGATGCCGTTGACCACCGCCGGGGAGGCGTCGGCATTGGACACCACCGCGGTCGTGGCAATCCCCAGGCTGGCAAAGGTAAGCCCTCCCACGGCCAAGGTGAGCACCAGGGCGGGAAGGGTGTGCCGGGGCAAATCCACGTCGTAGGCAAGGGCTCCTGCGACCGCCACGATGACCACCAGCGCCACGCCCACCGCCCCCGCGTGGAGGATGCGGACCGAGAGATATATCCAGGCGGGAAGCGGCGTACCTCGGGTGCGCTTGAGCAGCCCCCGCTCTCGCGCGAAGGTGAGGCTGATGGCGAGGTTGGTGAAGGTGGCGTTGATGATCGAGAAGGCAGCGATCGTCGGGATGAAAAGAGTTGACGTCCGCGTCCTGTGGCCGAAGTAGTTGATCACCTGGTTTCCAAAGAACGCGTTGAAGAGCGCGAGGAAGATCAGGGGGAAGGCGAAGGTGAAGAAGACGGAAGGAGGATTTCTCCAGAAGGCCTTGTTCTCGTAGCGAAGCTGATGCAGAACCAGGCCGCCGAGGCGACGCCTATCCCTCATCGCGCACCCCGGCCCTCCGCCTCCGCCGTCAGCTCCAGGTACACGTCCTCCAGGGAGGCTCCCGAGACCTTCAGCCTCTGAAGCCCGGTGCGATTGGCCAGGGCCCATCCGGTGAGGTCGTGCAGGAGCCGCATCGGCTCCTCGGTCTGAAATTGAAAGGTCCCGTTATCGATGGAGGCGTCAGCGAGGAGGCGCTCGGGCAACGACGGAGCGTCCGGCTCGAGGCAGAAGGAGATCCTCGTCATCGTCGAGGTACGGTGCTCTAGCTCCTCGGGAGGCCCAAGGGCGACGATCTTTCCATCGACGATGATCCCCACCCGGTCGGCCAGATATTGGGCTTCATCCATATAGTGCGTGGTGAGGAAGATGGTCTTGCCGAGAGCGGCCAGGTTCTTCACCATCTGCCAGGCGCTGCGGCGAGCGGACGGGTCGAAGCCGGTGGTGGGCTCATCCAGGAAGAGGAGCTCGGGATCACCGGCCAGCCCGATGGCGACGTCGAGGCGGCGGCGCTGCCCTCCCGAGAGCTTGAGCACCCTGGTGTCGCGCTTGGCCTGGAGTCCCACCAGCTCGACCAGCTCGTCGAGAGGGCGAGGCTGGGGATAGTAGCCCCGATACATGTCGATGGATTCCTCCACGGTGAGGTACTGCTCGAGGCCCACCTCCTGCAAGACGATGCCGATCCGCTCCTTGAAGGCGCGCTCCTCCCGGGCCGGGTCGAAGCCCAGCACCGCCACCTCGCCTGCGCTGCGCTTGCGGTGACCTTCGAGGATCTCCACGGTGGTCGTCTTCCCGGCTCCGTTCGGGCCGAGCAGGGCGAACACCTCGCCATGCTCGATGAAAAGGTCGATTCCTCGCACCGCCTGGATGGGGCCGTAGGACTTCCTCAGCCCCCGAATCTCGATTGCCGGCTCTGGCATGTCATGAGAATAAAGCCATCTCAGCCTCGCCGGAGCCGGGAGATCGGAGCGTCACGGAGTCATCAGAGTCTGGGCTTTAGCCACTCCCACGCCCGCCGGGCACGGGCGACGTACTTTGTTCGGAATGAGGCGGAGCGCGCCAGGGTGGACGGCTTTATCGGGAGTGAGTTATAGGTCGATGGTTGCTGGGACTGCATCGCCAAGCGGATCGCGGCCACCGCGGCTTCGGGATCCGGAACCTCGACCACCAGCCGGTCGTAATCGACCCCTTCGAGATCGACCACCAGGGGGCGTTTGCTGCGCCGGACGTTCCAGAAGGCTACCCGGCCCTGCTGGCGAAATATGCCCATCGTGAGGATGCCAGGCAGGTGCGTTCCGGCGATGCACCACCCGGGATACGAGCCCACCCTGGCCCCGATGGTCGCATTCCGGACCTGAGCGAGGGGGAACCGGATCCGCCGCCTCATGCCCCAGAGCCCATCGAGCCCACCCATGACCACCACCAACGAGGAGTCGACGACGTCAATTGCCACCATTGAAAGCTCCTTACCCGCTTGGCTCTCGATTGTTCTCTCTATGGAGATAACCGAGCCGTTCTCGGAAATGCACGAAAGTCTCTCCGGGACCCCTATTCCGGGACAAGTGGAGGGGGTGAATCGGTGATATCCGGTTCTTGGTGGATCCGATGCCCGCGCAGCGCTCGCTTGAGCTGGCGGGCTCGCAGGGAGGCGACCAGGAAGGCCAGGATGCCCCCCAGGACGGCTGCGAGCAGCAGGGCCGCCGCCAGAGGCAGCGACGCCGACCAGACGAGGAAGTGGACCCGAGCCGGAGCCGTGTTCTGCATGACAAAGATTGCCGTGCCCAGCCCGACCACCAGCAGGGCTATCATGATGGCCTGAGCGGTGCGGATACGACCGCCTGCAACCGACCGATCCCGGCTCTGGCCGCTGCCCGACTCCATCCCTCGTAACCTCCGGCGCTTGGTCCCGATTCGTTCCACCCACCGTAGCGTCCCGGCCCGCCAACCGCAACGTCGATCGGGGGCCAATCCCGATGGAAATTTTCGCATCCCACCCGGATCTAAACGACACGGTCCACCAGCAGGTGCGCCTCGGGATCCTGGCAATGTTCGCGGAGGCCCTCCGAACGCCGGTTCTGGCGCAGCTTGCGGCCATGGTCTCGTCGATGTTTGGTGTACAATCTTAGTAAGAGTGGTTGTACACTAGAGGCATGGAGGTCGCGGTTAGCGCTCTGAGAGCTCACCTCAAGGACTGGCTCGACCGTGCACGTGCCGGAGAAGAAGTGGTGATTACCGAGCGCGGCGTGCCGCTGGCCAGGTTAGTGTCTGTAGACGCGACCCCCATCATCGAGCGACTGACTCGACAGGGAGTGATCAGCAAGCCGCGACGTCCCGGGAGACTGAAGGCAACCGGACGACCGCGGGTGGCGGCCCGAGGGCCGGTGGCCGAGCTGGTCACCGAGCAACGCCGCTGATCCCAGGTGGCGATTGTCTATTTCGACAGCAGCGCATTCGTGAAGCTGGTTGTCGAGGAGGAAGGAAGCGATCTCGCCGCTCAGCTCTGGGACGGGTGCGATGCCCCCGTCTCCAGCAGGCTCGCGTACCCCGAGGTCCGCTCCGCGCTCGCGGCTGCAGGGCATGCCGGCCGGCTCGATGAAGCCGGCCGGCAGGACGCGGAGCAGGTTTGGGAAGACTTCTGGTCCGCTACACGGGCGGTGGAGTTGACCGACGCGGTGGCACGCCACGCTGGCTGGTTGGCGACAGAGCTTACTCTGAGGGGCGCGGATGCCGTGCACCTCGCCAGCCTTCTTGCCCTGGGAGTTGAAGACGTCGTGCTTGCGGTGTGGGATGTCAAGCTCCGCTCCGGTGCCGAGGCGGCAGGCGTACGCGTCGTTCCTACCGCCAGGTGAGCGTGATCAGTCACCGGAAGCGGTATGGCCTCGGTCAAACCGCCCACATCGAATCTTGTCGAAGCGCTGGTGGTCTGACCACTGCTGGCGGTTCTTACCGAAGTCAGGGACGTACGTATTGTTAGTTTCGAGCATTAGTTGGATATGACCGGCCGCCCAGAATGTAATTCCGGCCTCACAAGGCCCCCGGGCAGAGGACGGAGCCTGAGGTAGCATGACGCCGATGGATTCGGGATGCCTGTGCCGCGCCGAAAAACGGCTGAAGAGGGCCCTCAGGATGTATTATCGAACATGCGTTCGTATATCGGAGTATCCGAATGACGACTAGGGCGCCGGACATGAGGGAGCAGGCGGCTCTGCTGGCCTTGGTCGCTGCAACTGATCTTGAATGGCACAAGACAGCCTCTCTTATCGAGGAGGTCGGCAGCTCCACCCGCGTTCTTTCCGGCGAGTGGAGCGGCTTCGAGCCGCTGGAAGCATCGGTCCTTGAGCGCCTGGCCGCTCGCGTGAACGAAGCAGAGGTCGATCGGCATGAGGGAATGATCACCGACCTTGACCGAGCCGGAGTCCGCTTGATCACCGTACTCGATCGCGACTATCCGATGAACCTGCGCCAGGTCTTCAACCGGCCTCCCTTCCTCTTTGTGAAGGGAGAGATCAGCAAGGACGACGAACGCGCGGTCGCCGTAGTCGGTACGCGGCGCCCATCCGCTCAAGGTTTGGAGCAGGCCAATCGCTTGGCGCATGAGTTGGCCTTGCAGGGAGTGACGGTGCTATCGGGACTCGCTGCCGGCATCGATACCGCGGCACACCAAGGTGCACTCGCCGCTGGTGGACGGACGGTGGCGGTCATGGGAACGGGAATTCTCCGCATCTATCCTCGGGCCAACGCCACCCTGGCGAGTCGCATCTGCCGACAGGGCGCTCTCGTCTCGCAGTTCTGGCCCGACGCTCCACCAACCAAGCGCACCTTCCCGATGCGCAACGTCGTGATGAGTGGTATGGCGGTCGGAACGGTCGTTATTGAAGCGTCCGCCACAAGCGGTGCGAAGATGCAGGCGCGCCTCGCTCTCGATCACGGCAAGAAGGTATTCCTGATCGAGTCCCTCGTGATGCAGCAGCCATGGGCGAAGAAGTACGCGGAGCACCCCAACGCAATCGTGGTGGATTCCGTCGACGACATTCTTCGGGTGGTGGCAACGAACATGAAGCCGGTGAAACAGCTGCGCCTTGCCTGAGAGTGCCCCCCTTCCCTGCTCACTGTCCGGGACCTCACCGATCCACACCTCGCCACCTTCACGACGGTTCTCCCTACGGGAGAGGGCATCTGCGACATATGCCATGGCCCGCCAAATCCCGGCTACTCTCGCTGCCATAGCTGCAAATTGACGACAGACCAGGTCGGCCGCCCGGTGGAACTAGTCGTTCCCATCTCGCTCTGCGAGGCCCGCGGCCAGCTTCATTACGTGCTGAGGCAATACAAGGATGGCCCGGCCAAGCTGCGGGAGAGATTCCGGCCACGGGTTGCCGCCGCGCTCGCTCGGTTTCTAAACGAGCACCGAGGCTGCATAGCAGGGGCTGCGGGAGGGGGCTGGACGATCATCACGACGGTTCCGGCCAGGAAGGCTCGGCCCGATCCCCAGCGTTGGAGCGAGCGGCGAGCATTCCGTTTTCGTTCGACCGGTGTTGCCTCGAACGTGCCAGGTGATGAGAGCTTGTCGACCGGTCACCCTAACCCTTACGAGCGAAACCGCGCCAACCCATGAGCTTGCCGCCGCTGTCGGAGTATGGTCCAGAAGAGGGTTGATTCTAACCTGATGCCCTCTGGTCCGTTGACGAACTGAGGGTTTTCTGCGCGGCCCGTCCCCTTCGGCTCCTACCTGACTACGAGCCCGGTAGAAGGGAGGCGGGATGGTGACGCCGTCGACGCCGGGAGCGCCGTGGTTTTCCTTTACATCCCGATAGGCGCGCTCAAGGACATCTCTGCGGTAGAGCCGGTCATAGAGGGCGTGGAAGCGTCGGTTGGGCGACCGCTTGGCCGCGTACTACGGGCTGGCCAGTCTCTCCCCCTTGAAGGGCTTTTGACGCTGGGCTTGGACCCAGGAGGTTTCCCGCCCTGGGTCGCCAGCCTGCTACGGAGCCTCCTGGCAGCTACTCCGGCCGGACTCACACCGGCTGGCGGGCACGGGCTTGCGCGTGGGTTCTCTCTTTCTTGGCGCATCACCTCCTCTCTTTTTTCGGGTGCCCACGCTGCTGGGCACGGCTGAGACCAGAAATGGGCGAGCAGAACGTCGCCACTCCGACGATTGAGGCTCGTCCCAGAACGAACCCTACGCGGCCGCCAAAGATGGCCGATTCTGCTTCACTCCGGTGACGCCGCTTCTCACGCAAGGCAGCGGCCCGTAGGTCAGGCGAGCCCTTCGGCCAGGGTGTTCCAGAACATCAGCTCGTATGCCTGGAGCATGCGGGCAGCATGGCGAGCGTTCTGGGGAAGGTCTCCGGCTCGAAGGCCGGCTTCGATGACGGCGAGAGCCTGCTGGTCGAAGTCGGGGGCCGGCGTGGCGAAGAAGTCGAAGAAGGCAACCGCCTGGTCATCGAAACCGTAGCGTGCTCTGAGACCGGTCGCGGTGGCGGCGCAGAAGCTTCCCCAGGCAGCGAGGTTGGCGATCAACGCCAGAGCGACATCACTGCGCGAACCATTCAGAGCGAGCCAGGCGACGTAGGAAGGATAGGCCTGACAGCCGGGCTGAGGCCGGTAGGCGGCGATGGCGTGCTGGTCGAGGCCGAGCGCCCGGGCGAAGTCGCGCAGGTGCCCGAGGGCGTGGCGTTCCGCCTCCGCAAGGCCAAGAAAGAACTCGCCAGCCGGCGACTCGGAGAAGCGTACGCCCAGCAGCGCAAAGCTGCGCCGGTCGCTGGGGACGATCCGCAGCTCCTCGCAGGCCAACATCGCCAAGGCCTCCCGCGGGGCGCGGCCCTCGGCGACAAGCGGCACGAAGCGATTGGCTTCGGCCATGGGGGCCAATTCCCGCTGGACGCCGTCCAGCAGTTCTCGAGCGATCGATGGCCTGCCAGTCATGGGACGGTTGGCCCTCCGAGTGCCTGTGCCGGCTTTGCGCTCAGCAGCATATCGCTGCGCGGTCGAATTCCGGGCCCGAAGGGCGGTCTGTCACCTCCGACCGGTAGGGTTATGTCTGTCGAGGGAGAGACGCCAGCGGTCGACCCGGTCATCCGATGGAGAGGTGAAGCTTGAGCGGCTCGGAGGTCGAGGCAGCACCCGGGGACGAGTTTCGCGATCGGAGGAAGAAGCTCGCCGCCGCCCTCGGCCCGGTGGGACTCTGGAGCTTTGCCTTCGACCTGCTGACCGCATCGAAGTCTCGGGAGATCCTCGCCGAGATCGAGGAGCTCGGCTTTCCCGTCTTGTGGATCCCCGAAGGCGCCCGGAGCAAGGAGGTGCTGAGCCACGCCGGACTCCTCCTCTCCTTGACCTCGAGACTGGTGGTGGCGACGGGGATCGCCAATCTCTGGGCACGGGATCCCCCGGCCATGGCCGGGGGAGCCAAGCTGCTGACCGAGGCATATCCCGGCCGGTTCGTCCTCGGGATCGGAGTGAGCCACTCGATCGCCGTCGAGCGGCGCGGGCGGCGCTACCGGCATCCGGTAGCGGCCATGGGTCGGTACCTGGACGGGATGGAGCGCGCCCGCTACGGGGGTCCCGAGCCTCCTCGCCCGCCGTCCATCGTCCTGGCCGCACTCGGCCCCAGAATGCTCGCCCTCGCCGCCGAGCGAGCACTCGGAGCCCACACCTACTTCGTGCCCGTCATCCACACCGCCCGGGCCAGGGCCGCCCTGGGAGAGCATGGGGTGCTGGCGGTGGAGCAGGCCGTGGTGGCGGAGACGGATCCGCAAAGAGCGCGTGCCTTCGGCCGGGAGTACACGCGCCCGTACCTGCGGCTGGACAACTACCGGAACAGCCTCCTGCGCCTGGGCTTCGCCCAGGAGGAGCTGGAGGCGGGGGGCAGCGATCGCCTGGTAGATGCCATCGTCGCCTGGGGCGAGCCCGAGACCATCCGCGCCCGGATCCATGCCCACCACCGGGCCGGGGCCGATCACGTGGCGGTGCAGGTGCTGCCTCGCGGGGCACCCGACAATCCCATGGAGGACCTCCGCCCCCTAGCGCCGGCGCTGCTCGGCTGATCTGGCCGCGCCTCTCGGACACGGGACAGGCACGCGGAGGGGGCATCGGGGCGGTATCCCACATCACGACAACGTGAGCGCCGAGGACCCGGGACGGCGCCGGCGACCTGGAACCGAAGTAGCGGCCCCTCAGCTCGGATCGATGCATCCTTTCCGGCCCCCGCCGGGGCCGGCCGGGGCCGATCTGGGATGCGGGGTGGTGTATCCGCTTCCGGGACCATCGCTGTGAAGGAACGCCAGGATGGCCCTCGCCGTCGCCTCGGCCTCCGCCTGGCGCACCGGTCCTCGCCTCAGCAGGACCTCCTCTTCGGGGTTCGACAAGAAGGCGGGCTCGACCAGAGCGGCGGTGACCCCCAGGTCCCCGCACCGACGGAGAATGCCGTAGTAATCTTCCCCCCCGTCATTGAGCCGCCACTTGGCGCCGGCGTCCGCGTTTGCCATCCACGATGTCTCGAACCCGACAAGGGCGACGGCGATCTCCTCGTACAGGAGCCCGGCCAGCCGCCGGGAGTCCGGCGACCGGTACTGATAGTAGGTCTCGGTTCCGGGTTCCTGCGAGGGACCGTCGGGCGCGGCGTTGTGATGGATCGAAACCAGCAGGGCCGCCTGTGTCCGGGCCGCCAGCGCCGCGCGAAAGGCCAGTGTCGCCCGGTAGTCGCCGGTGCGGGTGAGAGCCGGGGAGACCCCGTGCGCTCGGAGCATCCGGGCGCTGCGGCGGGCAACGTCGAAGTTGAGATCCTTCTCGGCCATCCCCCCTGGCCCCACCGCTCCCAACTCGTCTCCTCCATGGCCGGGATCGAGCATGACCAAGGCCCTTTGACGTCTCCCGGCCCCCATCCGGATCCAACCCTCGTGCTCACACGGCGTGAGCACCCGGGCCCAGCCGTCCGCTGCGCTGCTGAATGGTAAGAGCACCCCCGCCCGAAGCCGACAGATGACCGCCCCGCCCGGACGAGCGGCCAGGGGCGCTCCCCGGGGGCCGATTCGAAACAGACCGGTCCGCGCGGTCTTGTGGTTTCGATCCCCGGTCTCATCCGGTCTCATCCGAGGGACGCCTGCTCGACCAGGGCCCGGAAGAGGCCCTGCTGCGCCGGCTCGGTGGCCGCGGTCACCTCCGGATGCCACTGGACTCCCACCACCCAGCCCTCGGCAAGCTCGACCGCCTCGATCACCCCGTCGGGCGCCCAACCCACCGCGACCAGGCCCTCGCCGAGGCGGGCGAGGGCCTGATGATGATCCGAGACGCAGATGACCTCTTCGAGTCCCATCGCCCTTGCGGTGCGGGATCCCTCCCGGAGCCGGATCGGATGATGCGAGACCTCTTGGCGGCCGGGCCCTCCATGGCACAGAGGACCTTCGGGACAGAGATGCTGATGGAGACTCCCGCCGAGGGCGACGTTGAGGACCTGCATCCCGCGACAGACCGCCAGGATGGGCATCTGCCGGTGGAGCGCGGCTTGGGCGAGGGCGATCTCGAAGGCGTCGGTCGCCTCATCGACTCCGAAGCACTCGGCCCGTCGGTCCTCCCCGTACCGGACAGGGTCCACATCCCCGCCCCCCAGGAACAGCAACCCGTCGAAGTGAACCAGCCTATCGACGGCCTCCCCTGCGTCGAGGGGAACCGGGCACAGGATCGCCTCGTCGCCTCCCCCTCGGTGCAGGGCCTCGATGTAGCCGACGGGGGCCGCCACGGCTCGGTTACACCATCCCTGGATCCGTCCCGCAGGCACGGCTCGACCGGCGACCGCGATGAGTGGGCGCATCCGGCTCATCTCCGCAGCCTGGGGTCCCAGACGTCCCGGAGGCCGTCGCCCAGCAGGTTCAGGGAGAGGATCGTGAGAAAGATCGCCAGCCCCGGAAAGACGGTGAGCCAGGGAGCGGTCTGTATGTAGGGAAGTCCGGCCGCCAGCATGGACCCCCAGGAGGGGGTCGGGGGCTGGGTCCCCAGACCGAGGTAGCTCAGAGCCGCCTCCACGAGGATAGTTCCGGCCGCCCCCAGGGTCACGATCACGATCACCGGCCCAAGGCAGTTGGGCAGGATGTGGCGGAGCAAGATGCGGCGCTCGGGGGAGCCGACCGCCCGAGCGGCCTCGACGAACTGGCGTTGCTTGAGGGCCAGAGTCTCTCCCCGCACCAGCCGGCAGATGCCCGGCCATCCGACCAGCCCCAGGGCGATGTAGAGATTCAAGAGGCCGGGCTCGAGCGCGGCTGCCACCGCGATCGCCAGGAGGAAGCCGGGAAACGCCTGCAGGACGACCACCACACCGCTCACCAGATCGTCCACCCGACCTCCGAAGTATCCGGCGGCAAGACCCAAGCTCGTCCCGAGGACCAGGGCGACGCTCTGGACCACCAGACCGATCGACAGCGAGATCCGGGCGCCGTAGATCAGCCGGGACAAGACGTCCCGCCCCGCATGATCGGCGCCGAGGAGGAACCGGTCGCCGGGCACGGTCCGGATGTCGATCGCCTGGCCCCGGATCGGATCGTGGGGAGCCAGCAGCGGGGCGAAGAGGGCGACCAGGATGAGAGCCAGCAAGACACCGGCGCCGATCATCGGTCCCGGCATTCGCCGGATCCGGCGCCAGGTGAGCCCTCCCCGGGAGAGGTCGTGAAAAGCGAGAGGGTGACGGCGAAGCAGCATTATGGTCAGGTGAGTCGGATCCGGGGATCGGCGAGGGCGTAGGCTATGTCGGCTGCCAGGTTGGCGAGGGCGAAGACTCCCGCCAACAACAACACGCCACCTTGCACCATGGGAAGATCGCGCCGGCTGATCGAGTCCACGATGAGGCGTCCCACTCCGGGCCAGTTGAAGATGGTCTCGGTGATGACCGCTCCCGAGAGCAAATTCCCGAGTTGCAGGCCCAGAATGGTCAGGACCGGGATGAGGGCGTTGCGGAGGGCGTGCTTGTAGATGATCACCCGCTCGGTCAGCCCCCTCCCCCGGGCGGCGGTGATGAACTCGGAGCCGATGACTTCCAGCATGGCGGAGCGGGTTATGCGGGCGATGAGGGCGGCGGAGATCGCCCCCAGGGCAACCGCGGGCAGCACCAGGTTCCTCCAATCCCCGTATCCCGAGGCGGGAAGGATCCCCAGGTTCACCGAGAAAAGAAAAATGAGAAGCGGGCCCAACCAGAAGACGGGGACGCTAACCCCCGAGAGCGAACCAACCATGGTGAGAAAGTCAAACCACTTCCCGTGCTTGACGGCGGCAAGGACGCCGAGAAGCATGCCCGCGACGATGGCGAAGGCCAGGGCCGCCAGCGCCAGCATGGCCGTGGCGGGGAGCCGTTCGAGGATCGCCGGGGTGACCTGCTGGCGAGTGCTGAACGACCTTCCCATATCTCCTCGCGCCAACCCCCCGAGGAAGCGCAGGTACTGGATGTGGGGGGGCTGATCCAGGCCCCACTGCCTGCGAATGCTCTCGGCGGCGGCGGTGTCGATGCCGGCGGATCGCTCGTCGACTAAGAGCGCGGTCGGGTCTCCGGGGGCGAGCCGCATGACCACGAAGGTCACGAGCGTGACCCCGAGCATGACCGGGACGAGCAGGACGACTCTGCGAATGATATAGCTCGCCATGTCAGCTCTCTTCCGCCGGCCGGCGGGTCAGCTCACCGTTGCTCGCGGGGCGCCAGCCATACTTTGGAGAGGTTCTGATAGTCGATGTCGGTGGGGACGGGCTGCAGACCGCGCACCCATGGCTGGTGGATGATCGCCGCCTTGTTGTAGTTGAAGAAGAACCAGGGGGCATCGGCCACCACGATCTCCTCGGCCTGTCGTGCGATCTTGAACCGCCCGCCCTCGTCGATGGTCGAGACCGCCTCGTCCAGCAGCTCATCCACCCGGGGGTTGCTGTAGAAAGTGTAGTTTCCCTTCCTTCCGGCATTCTTGCTGTGCAGGCGGTTCTCGAGGAATCCCACCGGATCGATCTCGCCCCCCGTCGAGAAATAGACGGTCCTGAAGTCCCCCGAGCGAGCCCGCTCCAAAAGCGTGGTGGCCTCGAGCTGGGTGATCTTGAGCCGGATGCCCACCTCCTGAAAGAAGGAGCTGATGCCCTCCATCACCCGCGCCCCGGGGGCCGAGGCGAGCACCTCCATCTCGAATCCGTCCCCCAGCCCCGCTTCCAGGAGAAGAGCCCTCGCTTTCTTCGGGTCATAGGCGTAGCCCTCGAGATCCTCGTTGAACGCGGGGTTGCTCCTGGGAAGGGGACCCACCGCCGGATAGGCCTTGTCGAGGAGGACCTTTTTCACCGCCAGCCTCTTGTCGATCGCGTGGTTGACGGCCCGGCGCACCCGAGGGTCGTCGAAGGGCTTCTCCCTGGTGTTGAAGAAGATGGCCCGGGTGAACAGCTCCGGGACCTCGAGGATGTCGTCGCGGTACCTCGGGTTGGCTCGGTACCTGGCGTACGTGGGCTCGAGCGCGGTCATCATGTCAAGCTTGCGAGTCTGGAACTCGGCGTCTCGGGTGACCTCCTCCTTCATGATCCGGAAGGTCACCCGGTCGAGATAGGGGCGGCCTGCGAAGTAGCTCGGGTTGGCGCGAAGGACGATCTTGTCGTCCGGATTCCAGGACTCGAAGACGAAGGGGCCGCTCCCGACCGGGCGCCGCCCGAAGTCCTGACCGGCTCTCTCCACCTCCTCCCTCGGTACGATCGAGAGCTGGACACCCGTGAGGGTGAGCAGGAAGGTCGGCCGGGGGGTATCGAGAGTGAAGGCCACCACGTCGCCTTCCACCCGGATGCCGTGGATCTCGGAGGCGGCGCCCGCCATGAAATCCCTGGCCCCGGCCACATCCGCGAGCAGGTTGGCCGAAGGGGAGGCGCTCTTGGGGTTGACCAGGCGCTCGAAAGAGTACTTGACGTCGGCGGGCGTGACCGTGCGTCCGTTGTGGAACTTGGCGTCCCTGCGCAACCTCAGGCGGTAGGACCTGGCGTCATCGCTCGCTTCCCAGCTCTCGGCCAGGTCGGGCTCGAGCTCGCGGGTGGTCGGATCGTAGCGGACCAGGAGGCTGAAGATGTTGATGTCCACCATCTGGGTCGCCACATCCGGCTTCACGATGGGATCCAGGTTGCCCGGGTCCCCGTAATTGAGGGCTCGCACGAGGTTGCCCCCACGAACCGGCGCGACGGCGCGATCACCCTCGCTCCCCCCGGGGGCGGGGTCCGAACGACAACCGACGGCGGCCAGGACCATGACCGCCAGCAGCGGAGCCGGGATGCGCAGCATGAAGCGCCACTTCCTCAGATGTCCCCCCCGGTGAGCTCCACGCCGCGACGATCGCCGGCCATCATATTCGCCCTTTGCCATGGGGCGGTCAACGAAGGCCGCCGAAGCGATAGGTTGATCTCGTTCAGATCTTTTCCTACTCTACCGTCACCGACTTTGCCAGGTTGCGCGGGCGGTCGGGCTCCAGCCCCCGCTGTTTCGCCACGTGGTAGGCCAACAGTTGAAGCGGAAGCAGGCTGATCACCGGCGAGAGCAGCTCCAAAGTCTCCGGGACCTCCAGGACTTCGTCGGCCACCGCCGCCACCTCGCGGTCGCCGGGATTGGCCACCGCGATCACCCTGGCGCCCCGGGCCCTGGCTTCCTCGACATTGGACAAGAGCTTGGCCTTCACCCGGCCTCGAGTGGCCACGACCACGACCTGGACCCCCGCCTCGATGAGCGCGATGGGGCCGTGCTTCATCTCGCCGGCCGGGAACCCCTCGGCGTGCAGGTAGGAGATCTCTTTCAGCTTGAGGGCCCCCTCCAGCGCCACCGGGTATCCAACCCCTCGTCCGATGAAGAGAAACGTTGGCGTCCCCCCAAGGCTCCGGGCAAGGCGGCGGACCCGCTCCTCACCCGCGAGCACCCGTTCCATCTGAGCGGGAAGTTTCGAGATGTGGTCGAGGATCTCTCTCGCCGCATCGGGATACATGCTGCCGGTCGCCTGGGCGAACCACAGTCCCAGCAGCCAGAGGGCGGACATCTGGGCGGTCAGGGTCTTCGTGGCCGCCACTCCGACCTCGGGACCCGCGTGCGTGTAGAGGACCGCGTCCGACTCCCGGGATAACGACGAGCCGACCACGTTGGTGATGACGATCACCTTGGCCCGCTGCCGGTGCGCGTAGCGCACCGCGGCCAGGGTGTCGGCCGTCTCCCCCGACTGAGAGATCCCGACCACCAAGGTATTGGAGTTGAGCACCGGATCCCGGTAACGGAACTCGCTCGCCACATCGATCTCGACCGGAAGCCGGGTCCAGTGCTCGATGGCGTACTTGGCGACCAGCCCCGCATGGTAGGAGGAGCCGCAGGCGACAACGAAGACCTTGTCGATGGAGCGGACCTCAACGGCTGAGAGCGCCATCTCGTCCAGGATCAAGCGGCCCATCGGATCGCAGCGCCCTCGTAACGTGTCGCGCACGGCTCCCGGCTGCTCGTGGATCTCCTTGAGCATGAAATCGGGATACCCCGACTTCTCGGCCGCCTCCCGGTCCCAGGTGATCACGATCTCCGACGGTCCCTGATCCGTCCCTTCCAGATCGACCACCCGAACTCCCGTCCTGGTGAGCTCGGCAAGCTGTCCGTTCAAGAGCCAGCGTACCCGGCGGGTATGGGGAAGCAGTGGGGCGACGTCGGAGGCAAGGAAGTTCTCCCCCTTGCCAAGGCCGATCGCGAGCGGGACATCCATCTGGGCTCCCACGATCCGGGATGGCTCGTCGGAGGAGATCACCGCCAGGGCATAGGAGCCCGAGAGCTGGCTCAGCGCGCACCGTACCGATTCCAGAAGGGATACTCCCGGCCGGCGGTGGGACTCGATCAGGTGGGCCACCACCTCGGAATCGGTCGCCGAGGCGAATGTGTGACCCTCAGCCTCCAGCCGACCCCGGAGCGCCAGATGGTTCTCGATGATCCCGTTGTGGACCACCGCCACCTTTCCGGTGCAGTCGCGGTGGGGATGGGCATTGGGCTCGTTGGGGGCGCCACAGGTGGCCCACCGGGTGTGCCCGACTCCTTCCGTACCATTACCATTGCCACTGCCGTTGCGGTCCACGACCTCCGCGGTGGCGGCCAGCTCGGCCACTCTCCCCGCACGCTTCACCACCCACAGCCCGTCGGAATCGGAGATTGCCAGCCCGGCCGAGTCGTAACCCCGGTACTCGAGAGCGTTCAAGCCATCGAGAAGGATGGGGAGGGCGGTCCGCTCCCCGATATATCCCACGATTCCGCACACCTGTGTCCCCTTTCCCGTCCCCAAAGCCGGGGAGCCCGCACAAACAAACGCCTCCCGCCCGCAGGGTTCCCCCTAAAGTCGGCGGGACGGGACTCTTCTTTGAGTCCGGATGTCTATGATTGCCGATCATCGAGGAATTCGCGAGGAGGTCGGCCCTGTCCTGGATGTCGCCCGAGGAGCTGCTCGAGGTCTTCGCCGCCACCAAGACCATCGCCGTGGTCGGCGCCTCCGCTCACGACTGGAAGGACGCCCACCGGATTCCCGGATACCTCCAACAGGCCGGCTACCGCATCCTGCCCGTGAACCCGAATCAGGATCGGGTCCTGGGAGAGCCCACATATGGCGCCCTCGAGGAGCTGGCGGTCGGCGTCGATATGGTCCTCGTCTTCCGGCCCTCCTCGGAGGCGGCTGCGCTGGCAAGAGCGGCGATCGGGACCGGGGCGAAAGTGCTGTGGTTCGAGCCCGGGACGGCCACCGAGGAGGCGGCGCGGATCGCGCAGGCGGCCGGCATGGCGGTGGTCAAGGGCCGCTGCATCGAGATCACCCACCGGGGAGTCCTCGACCGGCTGGAGGCCTGAGAATCGCCTTCGGCGCAACAGTTGTCAAATTCTCGACATTCTCGCAATTCGCCCTTCAGAAATGCCCGACTTCGACCGATAGCAAGGCTGAGAGCATCGGGCAGTCGGGTTGATCCGATGCGCCCAAGCACAGAGTCGAGCAGAGCGGGGGGCGATGAACGACGATCCGTGGATCTATCTGGTTATTACAGGTGTCGCTGTCTTCCTGATCGAGTTCAAGTCGAATCCCATTTTGGTAATCGCCTCCATATTCTTGCTTATCGCAACTCCAGTAGATGTACTTAAAGAAGCACTAAGAGATCTTTGGCAATTTTCGACAGCATCCAGGCCATTCTCTCTGCTCATTATAGTGGTGTTCGTCTTCTGGATCGGAAGAGAATGGGCAGAGCGCCATCGAGCTCAATACGACGGCGAGCAAGCAAAGAATAAGGCATGGCTGGACCGAAGCAAATATAGAGGCAGGCTTAGAGAATAGCTCGTCATTGGATCTTTCATATCCTGCCCTCATGACACGGCGGCAGGTGATCGTCCAGCTCGATGACACCCTCGTATCCGCTTTGGACGAAGCGGCCGCCCAAGAGCACGTGAGCCGCAGCGAGCTCCTGCGACGGGCGGCGCTGACGCTGCTCGAGGCGAGGCGAATGGTCAAGCTGGAACGCGAGCTGATTGACGCATATCGCCGGATTCCGCAGGATCCCGTCCTGATCGAGACCGCCCGGCGACTTGCCGCTGTCACCGCACCGCCCTGGTGAGGCGAGCAGAGATCTACTGGGCGAACCTTGGCCCCCCCACCGGCAGAAGCCCGGTCCTGGTCGTCACCCGCAACGCGGCGATTCCAGCGCTCGCTGCGGTGGTAGTGGCTCCTATCGCGCGCACGATTCGAGGGATTGCCTCGGAGCTGCGTCTCAGCCCATCTGAAGGGCTACCGGAGGAATCGGTGGCGCGACTTGCGACAACCTCCTCACCATCCCAAAGCATTCGATGAAGAGCCAGTTGGTCACCTCGACGTATCCCGAGCCATGGAGCTCGACGCGGCTCTCCGGTTCGCTCTCGAGATTCTCTATTAGAATGCAGATGTCTTCTGTCATAATCCTTCGCAAGGACCCACCTCTGCACCTCATCAGGCATCTCGCACAGATCCCGCCAGAGGAGCAGCCCTGTCCCGTCAACTGACCCTGGTAACCGGCAACGTTCGCCACTTCGCGCGGGTTCCCGGGCTGACGGTGGAGAACTGGCTGAGCGACTGAGGAATCAGCCGCATCTCTACCAACAGCCTCCCCGCCCGGAGATCCTGCCTACGGACTTTCGCCGCCTCCCAGGGCGTCCCTCACCACGGCGGCGATCTCTTCTGCGATCAAGCGGGCCGTCGCCTCCTTGGAGGCCTCCACCATCACCCGCACCAGGGGCTCGGTCCCCGATGGCCGCACCAGTACCCGGCCCCGGTCCCCCAGGAGCCGTCTTGCCTCCTCGACCGCGTGCCGGACGGAGGCCGCCTCGGGGACATGCTCCCGGTCAGGGGTGGCGATGTTGATCAGGACCTGCGGGAAGCGCTCGATGACCGCGGTCAGCTCGGACAGGGCCTTTCCGGACGAGACCATCCTCCCCAGAAGCCGCAGGCCGGTCAGGAGCCCATCGCCCGTCGTCGAATACTCGCTAAAGATCACGTGACCCGACTGCTCGCCACCGATCACCGCGCGGTGCGCCCGCATGGCCTCGATCACGTAACGGTCGCCTACCGGTGTCTCGATCACCCCGATGCCCGACGTGGCCATGGCCCTCTTGAAGCCCAAATTCGCCATCACCGTCGTCACCACCAGATCTCCCGCCAGCCTTCCCTGTTCCTTGAGATCCAGAGCCAGAGCGCCGAGGATGGCGTCCCCGTCCGCCACCTTCCCGGTCTCGTCCACCGCGATCAGGCGGTCGGCGTCGCCATCGTGCGCCAGCCCTACGTCGGCTCGGTGCTCGATGGTGGCTTGGGCGAGGAGCTCCGGGACGGTGGATCCGCAACCCACGTTGATGTTCATCCCGTCGGGAACGACGTTGATCGCGATGACCTCCGCTCCGGCCCGCCGCAGCGCCATGGGGCTGGTTCTAAAAGCCGCGCCGTGAGCGCAATCCAGCACCACTTTGAGACCCTCCAGCGTCCCTCCGTCGAGGGCCCGAGCGACGTGAGCCAGGTAGCGCTCCTCAGCGTCCTCGAGCACGCGTACCCGTCCCACCCCGTCTCCCGTGAGTCCGGGCCCGGGATCCCACAGGAGACTCTCGATTCGATCCTCCTCCGCATCGCTCAGCTTGAAACCGTCATGCCCAAAGAACTTGATCCCGTTGTCGGCCGCCGGATTGTGGGATCCGGAGATCACTGCGGCGCCCTGCGTGCCCAAGTTGGTCACGAGGAACGCCGCGGCGGGCGTGGGGAGGATGCCGCAGCGGATCACGTCGGCCCCCCCCGACAGGAGCCCGGCGCAAAGCGCGGCCTCGAGCAGGTCGCCCGAGACCCGCGGATCCCTCACCGTCAGCACCCGGGGCCGCTCAGCGCTCCCGCCGGCGCCCAGAGCCTTCGCCGCAGCCCGACCGAGCCCGAGCGCCAGCTCGGCGCTGAGCTCGGTGTTGGCAACGCCGCGGACACCGTCGGTTCCGAACAGCCGGGGCATGGCGGGGATATTACCTGTCACCCGGGGGGCGGATAGAGAGTCCGAGTCAGCAGAGGTAGGGGCATCTCTACCGGCAAGGAGAGGGATGCTCCGGTGACTGGTCTAGCGTTTCGAGTATTGGGGAGCTTTACGGGCCTTCTTCAGTCCGTACTTGCGTCGTTCCTTGATCCGGGCATCCCGAGTCAGCAGGCCGGCTCGCTTGAGGGAAATCCGAAGCTCCGGATCCAGGTCGATCAAGGCCCGGGCCAGACCGTGGCGCAGCGCTCCTGCCTGTCCCGATACTCCCCCGCCCTCCAGGCGCACGAAGATGTCGTACGCCTTATCCCTTCCAACCAGGCGCAGGGGCTCCAGGATCACCATCCGCGTCGCCAGGTTGGGAAAATAGGCCTCCAGGCCGCGAGCCTCGCGGTTGATGAAGAACCGGCCCTCCCCAGGCGCCAGACGCACCCGGGCCACCGACTCCTTGCGCCGACCGGTCGCCCGGGCCAGCTCCCTCATCGGGGCCATCAGTCCTCCGATCCCCTCGAGACCCATGGGTTGGCCAGGGGCTTGGGGACCTGAGCGGCGTGCGGATGCCGGGGGCCCCGGTAGACCTTCAGCTTGCTCGCCATGGCGCGCCCCAGCCGGTTATGAGGCAGCATGCCCCGGACCGCCTTCTCGACCGCCGCCTCCGGGCGGGTGGCCAGCAACCGCTCGTAGGACACGGCTCTCAGGCCACCCGGATATCCGGAGTGCCGGTACCAGAACTTCGACTTCGCCTTGTTGCCCGTGAGGCGCACCCTGGCGGCGTTCACCACCACCACATAATCCCCCACATCCAGATGGGGAGTGAAGATGGGCTTGTGCTTCCCGCGCAGGATCCGGGCCACCTCGGCGGCGAGGCGACCGAGCGCCACGTCCTGAGCGTCGAGCACCCACCACTCCCGGGGAATGGTGGGAGGTCTGACGCTGGAGAGTCTGGTCACGAAGCCACCTTACCTTATTGCGGGATCTCGGGAGGATAGCTGGCCGAGACGAGGAAGAGGCCGTGCGCAGGAGCCACCAGCCCCGCGCGAGCACGGTCGGCGGCCCGGAGGATCTCCCCCATCCGTCCCGGGTCCTCCCGACCCTCGCCCACCTTGACCAGGGTCCCCACGATGGAGCGGACCATCTGCTGAATGAAGGAGTTGGCGGTCACCCGGATCACCAGTAGCTGTCCCTCCTGCTCGAGCTCGATGGACTCCACCCGACGGACGGGGTTTTGACCCTCCGACACCCGTCCGAAGGAAGAGAAGTCGTGCTCCCCCGCAAGCGCTTGGGAGGCCTTCCTCATCGAGGCGACGTCGAGGGGGCCGGGGTGATGCCAGGCGGTGTGCCGGGAGAAAGGATCGTGGACTTCCCGGTTCACGATCGCATATTCGTAGGTCCGAGACAGGCAGGAGAACCGGGCGTCGAACGCCTCGGCGACCGGTGCCACCTCCAGGACCGCGATCGCGGGCCCCAGCATGGCGTTGCACCTGCGCCGCAGGTCGGTCGGATCCTCCAGAGGTGTCGAGGTCGCAAACGAGACCACCTGACCGAGAGCATGGACTCCCGCATCGGTTCGACCGGCAGCCGAGGTACGGATCTCCTCCCTCAGCACCCGGGAGAGGACAGATTCGAGCTTGCCCTGCACGGTCGGCAAGTCGGGTTGGCGGGCGAATCCTCGGAAGGGCGCGCCGTCGTAGGCGAGGAGCAATCGATATTTGTGAGAGGGCTTACTCGGCGGGTTCTGGCTCATCCGCCTCTTCGGAAGCCGCCGCCTCTTCCGGGCGCCCTCCGGGATCGGCATCCCGGCGAGATCTGCGCCGCAGCAGCCTGCGGCGGGCCGGTTCCGGTCCGATGGAGCGTGCGGGGGTCCCTCCTTCCACGAGCTCGATCAGGACCATGGGGGCGGCGTCACCCTTGCGAGGGCCCAGTTTTAGAGTCCGGGTGTATCCGCCCCGGCGATCGATAAAGCGGGGTGCGATCTCCGCGAAGAGCTTGTGGACGATGTCACGGTCCTCCACCACCGACAGGGCACGGCGGCGGGCGTGCAGGCTCCCGTCCTTGCCCAGGGTGATCAACCGCTCCGCGAGCGGGCGGAGACGGCGGGCCTTGGCGGCGGTGGTACGGATGCGCTCCTCGCGAAACAGAGCCGCCGCCAACCCCGAGAGCATGAGTCTTTCGTGAGCCGGCCCCGATCCCAACCGAGGCCCCTTCGCGGGCCTGGGCATCACATCCAATCTTTCTGCTTCAAGAACAGTCCGAGCTCCGCCAGCTTCTGCTTCACCTCTTCGATGGACTTCTGGCCAAAGTTCCTGATGTCGAGAAGGTCCTCCTCCGCGCGGTCCACGAGATGGCCCACGGTGGTGACGCCTTCGCGCTTCAAGCAGTTGTAGGAGCGAACCGAGAGGTCGAGATCCTCGATGGGCATGAGGAGATCGGCGGAATGCTCCCCCTCACCGGGCTCGGGCCCAAGATGCAGGCCCGGGCCCTCGCCCAGATCCGCGAAGAGCTGGAGAAGCTCGACCAGGGTGGAGCCGGCCGCCGAGAGCGCTTCTCGGGGCGTGAGGCTGCCATCCGTCGCGACGTCGATCATCAGGCGGTCGTAGTCCGTCCTCTGTTCCACCCGAGTGGACTCGACCGTGAAGGTGACCCGGCGCACCGGTGAGAAGATCGAGTCGATGGGGATCACACCGATCGCGGCCCCGGCTCGTTTGTTCTGCTCGGCCGGGACATATCCTCGGCCTTGCTCCACGGTCAACTCCATGTCCAGGTGACCCTTCCGGTTGAGCGTGCAGATATGCAGCTCCGGGTTGAGGATATTGATATCGGCGGTCGTCTGGATGTCGCTCGCCAGCACCTCCTTGGGGCCCGTCACCGACACTCGCACGGTGGCCGGTTCGCCGGATTCGGATCGAAGGATGAGATCCTTGAGGTTCAGGATCACGTCGGTCACATCCTCTTTGCACCCCGGGAGCGTCGAGAACTCGTGCTGTACCCCTTCAATCCGAACGGTGGTCACGGCCATTCCCGGGATCGAGGAGATCAGAGTGCGTCGAAGGGAGTTCCCCAGGGTGTATCCGAACCCCGGCTCGAGGGGGTCGATCCCAAATTTAGCCCGGCGTTCATCGACCTCCTCCACGTGGATAGAAGGGCGCTGAACGATGAGCAAACTCGTTTCCATCTGGGTCCTTCCCCTGTCTCTACTTCGGGACTCGCACACAACCGGGGTATGCAGCCCGGCGCCCACCGGCAGCGGTGCTACCCCCGAACCCCCCACACCGGCGGATGCCGCCTCTCTACTTGCTGTAAAACTCAACGATCATCTGCTCCTGCACCGCAACGTCGATGAGGTCGCGGGCCGGTTCGGAAAGCACCGTGATACGCAGCTCTGCGAGCTCCACCGCCAGCCACTCGGGAATCACTCCTCCCGAGGAGAATGCCGCAGCCTCCACGATCCGCCCCACCGAGGTCGACTTCTGCCGCACCTCGACGACATCGTTCGACTTCACGCGGTAGGAGGGAATGTCGACCTTTTGACCGTTGACCTGAAAATGTCCATGGGTGACGAACTGACGCGCCTGGCTGCGACTCATGGCCAGACCGCCCCGGTAGACCACGTTGTCGAGCCGCAGCTCCAGGAGCTGGAGCAGCCGGGTCCCCGTGATGCCCTTGGACCGGGCGGCCTCTTCGTAGTACCGGCGAAACTGCTTCTCCAGAACGCCGTAGATCCGGCGAGCCTTCTGCTTCTCTCGAAGCTGGACGAGGTATTCGCTCTCTTTGATCCGTCCTCGCCCGTGCTCACCGGGAGGATACGGCCGGCGTTCGATAGCGCATTTTGGCCCCAGGCATTTCGTGCCCTTGAGAAACAGCTTCATCCGCTCCCGCCGGCACAGCTTGCAGGCGGGACCCGTGTATCTCGCCATCAGACGCGCCGCCTCTTTCTCGGTCGACAGCCATTGTGGGGCACGGGCGTGGTGTCCATGATCCCCAAGATCTCCAGCCCCGAGGCCTGCAGCGAGCGAATCGCCGTTTCCCTCCCGGCCCCCGGGCCTTTCACCAACACGTCCACCTTGCGTATCCCATGTTCCTGTGCCCGGCGGGAGGCGGCCTCAGCCGCGAGTTGCGCCGCGAACGGCGTGGACTTTCGGGACCCCTTGAAGCCCACGTTCCCGGCGGAGGCCCACGAGAGCGTATTGCCCTGCAAATCCGTGATCGTCACGATGGTGTTGTTGAAGGTGGACTTTATATGGGCCTGCCCATGGAGGATGTTCTTCTTCTCTTTCTTCTTCGGTTTCTTGGTCTTTGGCATCGGTCTCTACTGATCTCGCGCTTGAAGGTGCGTCCCCAAGGCGCCCCTACTTCTTCGCTTTCTTGCGCTTCACCCCAACGGTCTTTTTGGGACCCTTGCGCGTCCGCGCGTTGGTGTGGGTACGTTGCCCCCGGACGGGAAGCCCTCTTCGGTGCCGGAGGCCCTGATAGCACCCTATCTCAATCTTTCGCTTGACGTTCTGGATATCCTCACGCCGGAGGTCTCCTTCCACCTTGTAGTGGCTGTCGATGAAACCTCGAAGACGCATGATCTCGTCCTCGGAGAGATCCCGGACGCGAGTCTCCGGGTCCACCATCGCTCCCCGGCAGATCTCCTCGGACCGGGTGGGGCCAATCCCGAAGATGTAGGTCATGGCGATCTTCAGGCGCTTCTCACGCGCAAGGTCGACGCCGGCGATCCGCGCCATTACCCCTGCCTCTGCTTGTGGCGGGGGTTGGTGCAGATGATCATCACGCGGCCGCGGCGGCGGATGATCTTGCACTTCTCACAGATTCGCTTGACGCTCGGCCTTATTTTCATCTGTCCTATCCTTCACTTCGGGAGCTCGCACTTTCCAGCGTATGCGGCGCGGCGCTCCATGGCAGCGGCGCCACCCCCCGAAGCCCCCATCCCTATCGATATCTGAAGATGATCCGCCCCCGGGTAAGGTCGTAGGGAGACAGCTCCACCAACACTCGATCTCCGGGGAGGACCCGGATGTAGTTCATCCGCATCTTCCCGCCGATATGAGCGAGCACCCTGTGACCTCCCGGGATCTCAACCCGGAACATCGCATTCGGGAGGGTCTCAATGACCATCCCCTCGACTTCGATGACATCCTCTTTTGGCGACGACGTGGTCTTGCCTTTGGCCATTCGTCCTCCACACAGCCACAACCCCGGCTACCAGGCTCCTCCAGCCCCGCTTGCCGGCTTCTCCAGGCCTTCGAGGCCGGACCGAACCCGGGAAGTCTCCTTCCCCATGCTCCCGTCCGCTTGGCCCACGAAGGTTTTAGGGATGAACCCTGAGCCGGTTATGGCCACGAAAGAAATCGCGAGAACCAGCCCCAACCGAGGCAGCACCTCACTATACCAGCCCCCCGCCTCCCGGTCTATTCCCCCCAGGACCGGCCCAGGACCGGCCCAGGACCGG
>JBOGWM010000203.1:0-8845 GCA_050693695.1 Actinomycetota bacterium | reverse complement strand
CTTCATCCCCACCCGTCCGGGAAACTACACGTTCCACCTCGTGGGCTCGATCAGGGGACAGAGCTTTGACCGGTCTCTCTCTCCGGCCGACAAGCACGGACTGGAACCGGTCAAGGACCCGGATGAGGTCCAGTTCCCCGCGAAGGATCCCTCCCTCGGGGAGCTGGCCAGCCGCCTGGACCGGCTGGCTCCCCGCCTGGAGACCTTCGAGAGCGCGACCCGGACCGAGTCCGAAGCGACCAGCGACCGGGCCGGCCTCGCCACCAAGCTGGGGATCGCCGGCATCATCATCGGCACGCTCGCCCTGGCTTTGGGCGTCACGGGCGCCCTTCGCGCCAGGTCCAGAGTTGCCGGGGCATCCCGCGCGGCGCCCTCTCGAAAGGAACAGACTCATGCTTAGACGAACCCTTTCTGTCGCCGGCCTGACCATGGTGGCGGCGGCGATGCTGCTCGCCGGCGCGTCACCCGCCTCGGCGCACGAGCGCCGCAGCGTCGGCGGGCAGTGGAACTTCGTCGTCGGGTGGGGGGATGAGCCCGCCTACAGCGGTTTCAAGAACAGCGTCCAGCTCATCCTCTCGGGAACGGACGACCAACCGGTCACCGACCTCGGGGATACCCTGGAAGTCGAGGTCATCTTCGGCGGCGAGAAAAGAACGCTCCGGATGGAGCCCGCCTTCCGGGTCGGCTCGTTCGGGAGACCGGGTGACTACCGCGCATACATTACCCCGACGCGCCCGGGTAACTACACCTTCCGTTTCTTCGGGACCATCAAGGACACCAAGATCAACGAGTCCTTCACCTCGGGGGAGACCACCTTCAACGGGATCACGGATACCGGCGAGATCCAGTTCCCGGCCAAGGACCCCAGCAACGCCCAGCTCGCAGGACGCCTCGACCGCCAGTTCGGTCGCCTCGACGACAAGCTCGGGAGCGTCCGAGCGTTCGCTCTGGTCGGCCTTGCGCTCGCGGTGGTGGCGCTCGTGCGGCCCGGCATCCGGGGACGAGGCACGAGAAGGCGAGCCTGAGGTCGATGCGGCGGGCTCTAGTCGTCCTGCTGCTCGCCGGTGTCGGGCTGGTCCTGGCCGTCCCGAATGCCGGAGCGCACGCCCTGTTGAGCTCTTCGGAGCCGGCCGAGGGGGCTCAGCTCGACCGTCCGCCGGGAATGGTCACCCTCACCTTCACCGAGGAACCGGAGCTGGCCCTCTCCACGGTGAGGGTGCTGGACGCCGCGGGAAGCTCATGGGAGGAGGGGCGACCGACCCGCCCGGTCGAATCACCCCGCAGCCTTGGCGTCCGGGTCCGTCCCCTGAGCCAGGACGTCTACACCGTCACCTGGCGGGTGGTCTCGCGCGCGGACGGGCACGCCACCGCGGGAGCCTTTACCTTCGGAGTGGGCGTCTCTCCCCTCGGGGCCCCCGCTCCCCCGCAGGTCGGCGTCGCCACCACCCCGTCGCCGTCGCTCCTGGAGATGGCCGGCCGGTGGGGGCTCCTCGTCGGGCTGATCGTACTCCTCGGCGGCGCCTGGGTGGCCGCCGCGATCTTCGGAGGCTCCCCGGCGGCGGTCTATCGCCTCACGGCTGCCGGGTGGGGAGCCTCGCTGGTGGGGCTCGCCCTCTTCGCCGAGGCGCAACGACGCGACGCCGCGGTCGGCTTCGACATTCTCGCCACGACTTCGGTGGGCAAGGCCCTCCTGGCCAGGGGGGCGGCGATCGTCCTGGCCGGTGGGGCGCTGGTGGCCGCCAGGAGCATGAAGAAGCGAGGCCGGCTGGCCGCTCTCTGGGTCGGGGCGCTGGCGGCATCCGCGGCGATCCTTGCCCACGCGGTGGCGGGGCATGCGGGAGCGGCTCAATCCTTGCGTTGGGGCAAGATCGCCGCCCAGTGGGTCCACATCTCGGCGGTGGCCATCTGGATCGGCGGGCTTGCGGCGCTCCTGCTCGGGACCCGCGGCCGGCCCTCCTCCGAGAAGGCCGTCGCGGTGCGCCGGTTCTCCACCGTCGCGGGCCTGGCGCTCGCGGCGGTCTGGGTGACCGGGATCTGGCGAGCGTTCAACGAGGTACAGAGCTGGGGCGCCCTCGTCTCGACGGGCTACGGGAGGGTGGTGCTGATCAAGATCGGCCTGCTGCTCGTCCTGAGCGCGCTGGGCGCGCTGAACCGCTATCGCAACGTCCCCGCGGCGGCCCGTTCCCTCGCAGGGCTGCGCAGGGTTTCAAGAGCCGAGCTGGCGCTTGGGGGCGTGACATTGGCGGCCGCGGCCGTCCTCGCCAGCCTCGTTCCCCGTGCCAGCCCCCCGGCGGCGGCGCAGGAGGGCGCGCTGGCGGTCTCCGGTTCGGACTTCGCCACCTCCGTGCGGATCCGGCTTCAGGCCGCGCCGGGATTCGCGGGACCCAACCGTTTCACCGTCCGGCTCTCCGACTACGACACCGGCGAGCCCGCCGCGGCCTCCCGGGTGGCCCTGCGCTTCTCCTTTCTCGACGCCGCAGACGTCGGGGAATCCGTGCTCGAGCTGAGATCCATCGGAGACGGCAGGTACGTGGGATCGGGCAGCAACCTCTCCCTGGACGGACGGTGGCGGGCGACGGTCGTCATCGAACAAGGAGCTAACTCCCTGGAGGCGCCCCTTGCCCTCGCGACTCGCTGCCGCACCACCGCCCTGCGAGCTCCCGGCCAGCCCACCCTCTACACGGTGGAGCTCCCCGGGAGGGGCTCCGTCCAGTTCTATACCGACCCGGCCAGGCCCGGGAGGAACGAGGTCCACGTGACCTTCTTCGACGCCGAGGGCGATGAGCTGCCCGTCGCCGGGGAGGTCAGCATGAGAGCCAGCCGCAGCGCCGAGGAATCGGTGACCCTGGAGGTGCGCCGGTTCGGCCCCGGCCATTTCGTCGCGAACACCGTGCTGGAGCGAGGGAAGTGGCGTTTCGACGCCCGCGCGGATGGCGACGGCGGGGAACCGCTACGGGCCTGCTTCGAGGAGCGAATCGGAGGATGAGAGGAGATGGTGAGCCATGAGATCAACGGCGCTGGCGGCGGCCGCACTGGCGATCGCCTTGATGGGGACGGCCTGTGGCGCCAATCGGGACACCGCCGATACGCCCCCGGCGAGCCGCAGGCCCGCCTCCACCGCCAAGCTCCAGGTGCTTGAGCCCGCGCCGGGAGCGGTGCTCAGCGGTTCGACGACCCTGGTCAAGCTTCAGCTCCAGGGGGCCAAGCTTGTACCTCAGACCACCAAGAGGATCAAGCCCGACGAGGGGCATATCCATCTGAGCCTCGATGGTCTGGTAGTGTCCATGACCTCCGGATTGGAACAAGAGATCCCGATCACGAAGGGCACCCATCTTCTACAGGCGGAGTTCGTGGCCGGAGACCATTTTCCCTTTAACCCCAAAGTGGTGACCAACACGACCTTCACGGTCCAGTGAAGGTCCGCGCCCCGACCGTTTCAACTTGGCTGACCCCGATTGCGATCGGACTGGGTCTCCTCGCCCTCGCGGGGCGCAGCCCCTCGTGGGGCGCGCTGGGCGTGACCGTAGCGGTGGGCCTGATCGGGATCATCGTCCCTGTGGCGCAGCGAAGGGAGGCGGGGGCGGCGATTCCGGGTGCAAGCGTCAACTCCTGGTGGATCGCCCTGCTCCTGGGTCTGGCCGCCGTGGTGACGGTGGCGAGACTACCCGAAGCGTTCCCAGTCCCGGCCGGCCAATCCCCGGTCCTGCCCGGCGTGGTCGCCGCCGTGGCCGAGGAAGCCTTCTTCCGCAAGCTCACCTATGGATGGCTGGCACGCTGGGGTGACGCCCTCGCCGCCTCGGTAACCGCGGTAGCCTTTGCCCTCGTCCACGTGCCGGCCTACGGCCCTCAGGTCCTGCCCATCGACTTTGCCGCCGGGCTGGTGTTCGGCTGGCAACGATGGATGACCGGAGGCTGGTCCGTCCCGGCCCTCACCCACCTGACGGCCAACCTGCTGGCATGAGGAGACCCCGGATGAAAAGAATGATGGGAAGAACCTTCGGATACCTCGTCCTACTCACACTGGCAGCCTCCTGCACTCGAGGTGTGGGCGCCCCGCCAGCGCGAGCGCCCGTCGTCGTGGGGGCCGTCTACCCCACCGGAGGAGGCCAGGGACCGGGCGGGATCGACGAGTACCGGGGGGTTCGCCTGGCGGCAGAGCTGGCCAATCGCCGAGGTGGGGTCGGGGGCCGGTCAATCCGGATCCGCCTGGCGCGAGCCGACTCGGCGGATGCCGCCCCGGGGGCTGTCAGGCGCCTCACCGAGAAGGGCGCAGCCGTGATCATGGGAAGCTACGGGAGCACTATCTCCCGCCCGGCAGCCCAGGCGGCCGCTCGCCGGGGCCTGGTCTTCTGGGAGACCGGAGCCGTGGGTGAGCTGAGCATGTCGGGAGCGCCGGAGCAGAGGTTCTTCCGCTTCCCCCTCGCCGGGGCCTCCCTGGGGCGGGAAGCGGTGGCCTTCGTGCGAGACCAGCTTGCGTCCCACCTACCGGAACGAGAGCTTCGCTACAGCGTGGCCTACGTCGACGACGTCTACGGCAGGGCGGTGGGAGAGGGAGCCCTGGAGGAAATCTCCCGCTCCGGGCTGGTTTTGGCGGACAGGATTGCCTATCAGCTCTCGGAGGCGAACTATGAGGCGCTCGCCGCCCGCATCCGTGACGCGGGCACCGACGTTCTCGTGGTGGGCGCCTACCTCGAGGATGGTGTGGCCCTCCGCCGGGCGATCGTTCGGACGGGCGTTCCCCTGGCGGCCAACATCGGGACCAGCTCCAGCTACTGCATGCACGAGTTCGGGAAAGCTCTGGGCGCCGACGCGGTGGGGGTCTTCGCCTCCGACAAGCCCGATGGGGACGTCCTGGCGCCGGAGAACTTGAAGCCCGAGGCACGAGAGACGCTGCGCTGGGCCCGCAAGGAGTACCGGCTCCGGCATGGAGGGGCGATGAGCGCCCCCGCTCTCTCCGGATTCGCCGCCGGCTGGGCCCTCTTTCATCACGTGCTCCCCGAGGCTCCCAGCCTCTCCTCCGATGCCATCGTGCAGGCCGCCCGGAGCGTCCGCCTTCCCGTCGGCGCCCTTCCCAACGGGAGCGGGCTCGAGTTTGGGCCTGCCGGAAGCCCGCTGGAGAGCGAGAACCTGGCGGCCACCAGCGTGATCTGGGAGTGGACCGCTCCCAACACCCGCTCGGTGGTCTGGCCTCCGGCCTTCGCCACCAGCCCGATTATCCGGCCTTCCTAGGAAGCGGTCCTGCGAGTGATTCCAAGGCGTCTGGCCTGGGGATTGGCGGCGGTGACCTTCTACCTCGCCTCGGTGGAGGTATCGCTTTGGATGGGCCTCGTCCCGGCCCGTCCCCTGCTGGACGGCCTGGCCCCGCCCCCCCGATATCGCTGGATCCAGCCGCCTCCAGAGCTCGAGGAGGGCAATATCAAGCCCGAGGCCGGCGCCGGGACCCTGGCCCTCAGAGAGAATGGCACCGAGCAGGCAAGCATCGCCACCCCGGACGGACAGGCGGTCGTGATCCTACCCCTCAACGCGATATCGCCGAGCCCAGACCAGACCGAGGTGAGGCTCGAGATCGCGCCGGTGGATCCCGCAGGGCTCCCACCTCCGCCCGAGAGGTTGACCATCGAGGGCAACGCCTACCGGATCGACGCCACCTACCAGCCGTCGGGCCGACCGGTGGTCCCGGCCCGCCCGGTGGGGGTGGTGTTGCGCTACCCCATCGACGCGACCACGCTGCTCCTGATGGCGAACGGGAGATGGAGAGAGATTCCGGTCAATCTCGCCTCCGGCACGCTGTCCATCCTCGCGGAGACCGCGGTGCTGGGGACGTTCGCACCCGCAGGGCCGGAACAGAGCCGTCGGTCTTCAGCGCCCACGCCCCCCTGGGCCTACCTCGCCGCCGGGTCGGCTCTCGCCGCCGCCGTCGCCTTGAGCCTCGACGGGAAGCGGCGCAAGCTGCGACATCGGTGACCGAGCTCATCCCATTCCTGACCGCCATCTCTCCCGAGAAATAAGGCAGTGGTGGCATAGGATTCCTCTTGGAGGCCTTGATGCGCTGTCCGTTCTGCGGATATCCCGATGACCGGGTAGTAGATTCACGCCTCGCCGAGGAGGGGCGGGCGATCCGGCGCCGACGCGAGTGCGAGTCCTGCGAGCAGCGCTATACCACCTTCGAGCGCATCGAGCAGGTTTCGCTGCTGGTTCTGAAACGCTGGGGCGCCAAGGAGCCCTTCGAGCGAGAGAAGCTGATCGCAGGGATCCGCAAGGCATGCAAGAACCGGCCAATCTCGGATCTGACCCTGGAGAGGTTGGCCGATAACGTGATCGAGGCGGTTCGTGGGGAGGGGAGAAAGGTGGTCCCGAGCGCGGATCTGGGGCGCGAGGTCCTGGAGCGACTCCGAGACCTGGACGAGGTCGCCTACCTTCGCTTTGCCAGCGTGTACAAGGACTTTCAGGAGCTCAACGACTTCGAGCGAGAGCTCGGCCTCTTGCAGAAGAAAGTCCCACCCAAGCCTCGGGCAAGGATCCCCAAGCCTTGAGCTCCGATCTTCGGGTTCCGATCCAGCACCTCACCCCCGACCTGCCCTCGCCTTCCTACGCCCATCCCACGGACGCGGGCCTCGACCTTCACGCGGCGGCCGGGATGACGCTCAAACCGGGAGAGAGGGCCCTCATCCCCACCGGGGTGGCGGTGGCAATCCCCGATGGCTACGCGGGGCTGGTGCAGCCCCGCTCGGGCCTGGCTTGGCGGGCCGGATTGGGCCTCGTGAACTCTCCGGGCCTCATCGACTCCGGGTACCGGGGCGAGATTGCGGTGATCGCCATCAACCTCGACCCCGAGGCTCCCATCGAGGTGAGGCGAGGAGACAGGATCGCTCAGATGATCATCGTGCCGGTGGCCCACGCCGAGCTGGTACCCGTCGTCGAGCTTCCACCGGCGGACCGGGGGCCTGCCGGCTTCGGTTCCACCGGCATCAGCGATAGGGGGCGGGGCAACCCTTTTTCTCGCGCCCCCGCAAAATGACTGAGGTAGGATGGTCGAGGACGCGGACGTGGCTCAGTTGGTAGAGCATCACCTTGCCAAGGTGAGGGTCGCGGGTTCGAATCCCGTCGTCCGCTCGAAATCCGGGAGAAGCCCGGAACGGAGCAACGGATATCGGGGGCAGAAGAGCGCTCCGCTCACGGCGGCGTGGCCGAGTGGTTAGGCAGGGGTCTGCAAAACCCCGCACCGCGGTTCGATTCCGCGCGCCGCCTCTATCCGTGAACCCGGTGACCTGTTCCCAACTCCACGAGGGGGCCGATCCTTAAAGGTTGGCGATGTACTTCCGCCAGGTCGTCGTGGACTCAGAGCTCGGGACCATCGTCTGGCCGAACGGCGCCGATGTCGCCGCCGAGACTGACAACGCCAAGGCGAGCAACCGCCTCAACGCGTTGATCACACTTCCGCCGAACGTGAAGCTCGCGTCCCTTACCGCGCAGCTTTCTGACCTGTGGCCCGAGATGAGGCGGCTTCTCGACGCCCTTCATCCCTCCTTTTGACGGTTTCTCGTCGATAGGGGGCCAGTGAACGGCTATGAGTTCGTCAGCCGGGGCAGCTGTTCGGGGGTAGCCAGGACTGGTCGTCGTCAGAACATTGCTCTGTTTCTAGATGCTCTCCCAAGAGTTCAATCCACAATCATTCGGGCAAGAGTCGAAGAGATTTGATCACAAGTTGACCGGATTTCTCTGCCTTGAGGATGCTTAGCGCCACTTCGTCCACTGTACCTCGGTGCTCCAAGCGTCCCTTTACGGTACGTGTTGCAGTTGTTCGCCCGAATGTGAGTTGTCGTGATTCCTCAATGACCTTGGGCGTTCGGACGCCAAGCTTATATTCCATGACAAAGGAAAATGGTTGGGTGGAGGTAGCCCTCAATTCAAAGAAACGACATTTGTGCGTACAGTACTATCTTGACGGTTCTTCGCTCACAGTTCATCCGCGTAGCGCTGGAGTTCGTTCCGCAGTTCCTCTAACGTCCACTGGTCTTGGCCCATCACATGAGCTTACTCAACCCAGGCCGCGCCGAGGCTCAAACTATCGGGCTGAAGGAATCATCTCAGCTCGGATGAAGAGAGCCGCCCCGTTGAGGTCTTTCCAACCCGTCGTGGAAGCAAGGCGCATCCTGTAACCACTCAGGTGTCCCCTCCTGCGGCTAGGGTTCCGCGGAGCGCGCGGAAGGCAATCGATTCCTCGATCCCGCCGGAGCGCAAGATGCCGGTGCGCGCCTGCCCGGTGCTCACGGACGAGGTGAAGGACTTTTGTCGAGTCCATTCTGAAGGCGGATGCGCAGGCGCCCCGGGGCCGGGACGGACCGCCCCCCTATGTCCGCCCGGCCCTACGCTTCAGGAAGAAGAGAGCTCTTCAGCCAACCCCCACCTGACAAACCCCCCGGCCGGCGGCACGGAATCCCCCTTCTCCCGCCCGCCAGCCGAGGGCCTGCCCCCCGCTTAACCTCGATTAGGATAAATCAGTCCAAAGGGCGATCTTCGTATGGAATGAGCAGAGTCCTGTCTTGTCCCCAGGATCGGCGCTCACATCCAGGCCATGAGCAATCCCGGGTACCCGCCCGGCTTCTCACCCGCTTCAGGTGATTCAAGCAGAGCTGGCCTTTTTGAGGTGTTCTCCGCAACAGGTCTTGTAGCTGGTGGGCCAGAGGCAGCGAGTAGGCACGTCTTCAGCCTTGCCTGGGGCTGGGGCTCTCACGAGTTACTGGTGAGCTCGCGATCTTCTTTGGTTTCTTCTTACGCTTCCTCAACCCTCGACCATTGAGTTCTTGTTCCAGACGGGGCGAGCACCAGACGCACCACTGAAGGG
>JBOGWM010000202.1:0-12490 GCA_050693695.1 Actinomycetota bacterium | reverse complement strand
CGGTCGTCAGTACAAGTTCATGGAGGTCTGCGGGGGCCACACCCACACCATCTACCGCCACGGGCTCGAGGACTACCTGCCGGAGAGCGTCACGTTGATCCACGGGCCGGGGTGCCCGGTATGCGTCATTCCCATGGGCCGGGTGGATGACGCCATCTATTTGGCGGAGCAACCGGATGTGATCCTGACCTCCTTCGGCGACATGATGCGGGTGCCGGGGGGCCGGGGCTCGTTCTTCGATTCCAAGGCCCAGGGCGCGGACATCCGGATGGTGTACTCGCCGCTGGACTCGCTGAAGATCGCTCGCGACAACCCGGACAAGATGGTGGTGTTCATGGCCATCGGCTTCGAGACCACCGCCCCCTCCACCGCGATGACGGTGCTGCGGGCGGAGGCCGAGGGGCTGGACAACTTCTCGATCTTCTGCAACCACGTCACCATCATCCCCGCGATCAAGGCCATCCTGGACTCTCCCGACATGCGCCTCGACGGCTTCATCGGGCCGGGACATGTCTCCACCGTGATCGGCTGCCTGCCCTACGAGTTCATCTGCCGGGACCACGCCAAGCCCCTGGTGGTGGCGGGGTTCGAGCCTCTCGACATCCTGGCCTCGATCTACCAGCTCATGCATCAGCTCGCCGAGGGCCGCTCCGAGGTGGAGAACCAGTACACCCGGGTGGTGCCCTGGGAGGGCAACCTCAAGGCGCTCGAGGTCATCGACCGGGTGATGGAGCTTCGTCCGTACTTCGAGTGGCGGGGGCTCGGGTTCATCTCGCATTCCGCCCTCCAGGTGCGTGAGAGCTACGCCCGCTTCGACGCCGAGCGGATCTTCAACCTGCCCGGCATCCGGGTGGCCGATCCGAAGGCCTGCCAGTGCGGCGAGGTCCTCAAGGGAGTGATCAAGCCCTGGGAATGTAAGGTGTTCGGCACCGCCTGCACGCCGGAGACGCCCATCGGCACCTGCATGGTCTCCCCCGAGGGGGCCTGCGCCGCCTACTACAACTTCGGTCGGTTCAGCCGGGAGCGGGTCAAGGAGGCGACCAGGGCGTGAGGCCCGAACCGGAGGAGCGGTCGGCCGGCTGGGCGGAAGAGGCGCTGCTCCAGGCGGAAGACCCGGAGCTGGCCCAGTACCCGGTCGGCAAGGAGGTGCTGTCCAAGGAGCAGCAGGTGCTGGATCGCATCGACCGGGCACGCCGGCGGAGGGCCAGGCTCAAGGAGACCCGCATCACCCTGGCCCACGGCTCGGGCGGGAAGGCCACCCAGACCCTCATCGAAGCCCTCTTCCTGCCCGCGTTCCGTAATCCCCTGCTCGAGCCGCTCGAGGATCAGGCGGTCTTTTCCGTGAACGGGTCGCGTCTGGCCTTCACCACCGACTCCTTCGTCGTCTCTCCCCTCTTCTTCCCCGGAGGCAACATCGGGGACCTGGCGGTCCACGGGACGGTGAACGACCTGGCGGTCTCGGGAGCGCGCCCACTCTACCTCTCCGCGGGATTCATTCTCGAGGAGGGCTTTGCGGTCGAAGACCTCCGCCGCATCGTCGATTCCATGGCGGCAGCAGCCGAGGGTGCGGGGGTCCAGATCGTGACCGGGGACACCAAGGTGGTTCAGAAGGGCAAGGCCGACGGCTGCTACATCAACACCGCCGGGGTGGGGGTCATCGAACGCCCCGTCAGCCTGGGGGCGGCCAACGCTCGCCCCGACGATGTGGTGCTGGTCTCGGGTCCCATCGGCGACCACGGCATGACCGTCATGTTGGCCCGGGGCGAGCTGGACATCGAAGCCGACATCGTCTCGGACACCGCCCCCCTCCACGGACTCATCGACCGGCTGCTCGAGGCCGCCGACGGCGTGCGGTGCCTGCGCGACGCCACCCGGGGAGGCGTGGCGACCATCCTCAACGAGGTGGCCAGGGCCTCCAACGTGGCGGTCGTGATCGAAGAACCCAAGGTCCCGGTGCGCCCCCCGGTCAGGGGGGCCTGCGAGATCCTCGGCATCGACCCCCTCTACGTAGCCTGTGAAGGACGCCTGGTCGTAATCGTCGACGGCGCCCAGGCGGAGGTGGCCCTCCAGGCCCTACGCTCCCACCCCCTCGGAACGGGGGCAGCCATCATCGGCAAGGTGAAGGAAGACCCCCCCACCCTGGTCCTGCTCAAGACTGACTTCGGCGGAACCCGGATCGTCGACATGCTCATCGGCGACCCACTGCCAAGGATCTGCTGAGCGTTCCAGTATCGGAGCGAGAAGATCCTTCACCTCCCGGCATCGTTGATTGACATGCTGATCGGCGATCCGCTCTCGAGAATCCGCCGAGAGCGTCCCTGAGCGGTGGCCCTTCGAGCTGGCTACGGCCAGTGGGCTCCGATATAGGGCAAGTGAGATGTGCGTCGGCGATGCGCCGTCAGGGTTTGGGCATGCCGTCTGCCCCGAGTCCCGGGTGCACACCCGGAGCCAGGCCCTGCTCTGTGACGATACGGCTCAAGAGCGCGATGAGCTGCTCTCGCTCGGCCCCCTCGAGACCCGCGCAGAGCTGCGCTTCGTGCTCGGCCGACACCCGCATCACCTCATCCAGGGTCTTGCGGCCCTGGTCGGTGAGATAAAGAGCGCGAACCCGTCGATCGCCGGGGTCAGAGCGCCGCTCGAGCAGGCCCTGGTCCTCGAGCTCGTCCACGAAGCTCACCATGCGGCTCGGCGGAAGGCGCATCTGCTCGCCGAGAGCGTGCTGCGAACTTCCCTCGCCGGCCGCGACCAGGCGGAGGAGGACGACGTGACGGGGGTCGAGGCCGAGGGCAGTCATCCTCTCGCCCCATAACCGCGAGGAGTGGACCCCCACCTGCGAGAGCAGGAAGGCCGCGCCCGGTACGATCCGGCGGTCCCGAGAGGTCGTTTCGCGCTCACCCATCCCCCGAGCATCTTGACATAATAGAATAATTCTGGTTTAGAATAATTATAGAGAAGAACGAAATGGAACGGATAGAGGAGGGGAGTGGGCAATGGTGACCGGACGGAGCGTCGCGCTCTTCATCCATCTCCTCGGCGTCGTCGCGCTGTTCATCGCCATGGGGATCGTGCAACGCGGCGGCTCGGGCGTGCGCGCGTCCTCGACGGTCGAGGAGCTGCGGCTGTGGCTCGGTCTCGTGCAGACGACACGCGCGATGTTCCCCGCGGCGCTTCTCTTCATCCTCGGAAGCGGCCTGTACATGGCCGACCGGTCGTGGTCGTTCGACACGCCGTGGATCGTGGTGGCGATCGTGTCGATCGTGGTCATCGGGATCGTCGGTGGAGGCGTCGCGGGCCGGGGGTTTGCCGCGATCGGGCGCGTGGCCACATCGACAGGGCCCGTGACGCCCGAGCTCGCGCGTATCGTCGCACGACCCACGGCGTGGGTCGCTGCGACGGCGTTGAACGGCATAGCGATCGGGCTCCTTTGGTTGATGGTGAACAAGCCGGCGTGGACGCAGTCGATCGCAGTCGTGACAGTGCTCGGGTTGGTGGGAGCGGTCGTCGGATCCGCGGTGGTGCGTCGCGGGAGTGCCAGGCCGTAGCGCCCAAGCCATCTCCCGTTGGCATAGCGGCGTCCGATCTCTTCCCGGCAGGCTGAGAGGCGCTCTGCGCCGGGCGAGATATCAGCCGACGCTAACGGCGGTGTCCAATTCAAGGGCGACCGGCTGGGAGGCGCACCGGGCACCTGATTCCCGGCGCACGGGCGAGACGGCCGTCGAGGGTGAACAAGGGGCAATCCAAGGACTCGGCGAGGGCGATGTACCAGGCGTCGTACGCGGTCAGGTTCCGGCGGAGCTGCCAAACGCGCGAGGCAAATGGTTCAAAGGGAAAGAGCTCGATGTCGAAGCCGACAAGGTCGGCGTGGGCGAGGGACGCCTGTTCGTCGTTCACATCGTGGGCCAGGGCTGCTCGCCGCAAGATGTTTGAGGTTTCGGCAAGCACCAGATGCGGGCCTGCCATCTCGTGAGTAAGGACGGACTCCTCAGCCCAACGCCCACCCTGTCCGGAGTCGAGAAGAGCGGCCACCAGCACCGAGGCATCGAAGACGGCGATACTCACCTGCGATCGACGTCGCGATGAGCGAGGATCCGCTCCGAAGACAGTCGTGCATCCGTGGCGGCCTTACGAGCGCGCAGCCGCTCGATGAGGTCTGTCGCGGATGGTCGGCTGACGAGGCGACCAAACTCGGCGAGAAGGAACTCTTGAAGGGACTGCCCGCGCCCGGCGGCTCGGGCAGAGAGTTCCCGATGGACCTCCTCGGGGACGTTGCGAATCGTGATGCCCCTGGAACTCATAGCAGCATAATGGCAGCTCCAGCAGCATATTGCAATCATTCGGGGTCAAGACCTCGGGGAGCCCCCTCTCCCGCCGAAGCGGACCGGGGCCGCTCCCCGGTTCATCGACCAGGTCACCCCGCCGAGGCGTCCCTCCTCGATCTCGACCTCCGGTCGCTTCCGGTAGGAGGTCTCCAGGATCGGCGCCAGGTCCGCCCCCTCGTTCATCGCGATGCAGGGCGTCCGGTAGGGGCAGCGCGAACAGTTCTGCCCCGACGGCGTGTGGTAGATGCTGAGGTCGGGGTCGGCGATGTCCAGCGCCTCGAGCGACATCTGGGTCCCAAGCCCCTCGATCTCGGCCCGGCTTCGGGATATCTGGGTGCGGCGGAACCGCTCGTTTCCCTGCTGGGAGAGCGGGCGGGGCTCCCTCAGGGGCTGGACGTACATCCGGCGATGGTGGGGGACCGGGCGCCCTCCGGGCGCGGCCTCCGCTGTCTCGAGGCCCGGTGGGGCCGGGGCCGCCTCGCCGAGGGAGGAGCCTTCCCGGCAGCGGATCTCGTTGTAGATGGTGCCGGCGATGCTCATCCCCATGTAGAAGAGCTCCCAGGCCCAGCAGAACGACACCCCCACGTCGTCGAGCAAGAGCTGGTCGAGCTCCTCCCAGCCCTCCCGGACGATCCGGTGGTCCACGATCCAGTAGTTGTCATCCCCGTCGACCACGAGCATCTCCACCCGCCCCTGATAGCGGATCGGCAGACCCTCCGATGAACACAGGTCGAGACCGGGACGTCGGGGGTCGGGGATATTGACCTCGAAGTCGGTCTCGACTCGAACCGGCATGAACCGGTCCACGCCGGACGCCCATGTGAAGTACGAAGCCAGGATCGTCTTGCCCAGCTCGAGGTGGCTCTCCCACTCCCGTTCTTCCTCCGCAGGACCCCGGCTGAGCCCGCGGGTCTCGAGGTATCTGGTCCGGTCCCTGCGCATTGACTTGAGGAACGCCTCCAGGGCCAGTGGCCGCACGATGTCCCGGTTCCACTCCCACATCCCCGGGAAGTAATAGACCGCGAGGCCGTCGTGGATGGCCCGATCGAAGTCGAAGAAGCGGATGGGCTGGATCGGCTCCAGGTTGCGCCGGGGCCGGGCCCCGAAGTCCCAGGCCCGGCGGCAGCGCTTGAAGGCAAGCCGGTCGTCGGCTCGGATGACGTAGGCGATCATCCGCGGTGGTGATCCAGGGCCCGCCCCCGATCAGTGACCGTACATCAGGGGATAAGGCTGGTCGAGGGACCAGCGGCAGCGGTCGACGGGGCCGCCGCACATGGACTCCAGCTCCGCCAGCAGATCGTCGAAGAACGCCCCCAGGCGCTCCCGATCATCCAGGGGCCATACCCCCGAGAAGTAGATCCAGGCCTCGGGGGAGGCGTCGCCCGCAAGAGCATCGGTCGAGGGAGACTCGCCGGGGCGGGTCAGCCTCCAGGCGTAGGCATCCGCGCGTCGTTCGATGTAGACGACGTCGCCCGGTTGCGGCCGGGCCGCCACGAGCGTGGAGAACAGCTCGGCTCGGTTCAGCGCGCCTCCTCTGGTCGCTTTCCCCAGCATGCACCCCCGAGACGATCGTCAGGCGTGCGCTCAGATTATAACGGCGGGCCAGACCTCCGAACTCCTTACGGGGAGCCGGAGCTGTCCGGCGACCTCGCCCGAAGCTTGACTCCCCAAGGGGTTTGGAACGGCCCTTCCAACCTCTCCCAACGGATCCGCGCCAGCACCAGGCATCGTCCGCCGAGCAGGGCCACGCTGGTGATCTCGCCGGCCGGGGCCCCGTTCGCCTCGACCGCCTCTCCCCGGGACACGGGGATGTCCGTCTCCAGAGGGACGAGGACCGACCGGGGCTGTCCGGCGCCGGCCTCGTTGCTCACCGCCTCCCGTCCCGGGTAAGGGCCTTTGTCGGAAGATACCGCCCACTCAAGGCCGCATTCCCGGGGGAGGTCGCCCTCCAGGGTGTCCCAGCCCACTCGGGGAATCCCGGCCGAGATGCGCCAGGCCTCTACATCCTCGGGGCCGGCCGGCGTGTTCCGCTTCCCGAACTGGCCCAGCAGGCGGTCGTGATCCTCCGCCAGGGAGAGCACGTCCACCCCGCCGGTCCCCAGACAGGAGGGGGTGGAATAGGCGCTTCCCGGCGCCTCGGGCTCACGACCGCGCCCCGGGAAGGCGAACAGCGCCAGGTCACCCGTCCGGTCCTCGAGATCCACGTCGAAGCCCCGGGCGTGGGGCGCGAGCAGCTCATCGATGGGGTGCGGCTGGGCGGGGTCCTGGATCAGCAGGAGGTTTCCGCCCGGGACCGCGACGGTGAGCTCGGCGCGGACCCCGCCCGCCTCCGACAGCAAGAGCCCATGCCGTGCCCGGCCGGGGGCGAGGTCGTCGATGTCCGCCGAGATGAGGCCGTTGAGCCACGGGATCGGGTCACGTGATGAGACCGCCACCTTCCGCCAGGAGGAGAGGTCGACGAACGCCTTCCCCGAGGCCAGGAGCTCCACCACCTCTACGTCGGCCATGGCGCAAGCATAGTCGTGGTGAAAGCCGAGGAGCCCCCGGACGTCCGGGGGCTCCCGGCCTGCGAAGCACTTCGAACTATTTCTTCTTCTTGATCTCGATCTCACCCTGGTCGGTGGCGTTGCGGCACCCGGCGGGCTCCTGGCCGGCGCAGGCCGACAGGGTGGCCTTGGCGACGGCCACTCCCTTACGGAAGGGCCGGCTGTTTGGATCGGCGGTCACCAGCACGTCCAGGATCTGTTCGGTTCCGTCACAATCGAAGCGTTCCAGGTTGCCGCCTCCACTGGCGATGGCATCTCCGACCGCCTGGGTTACCTGGACGAAGACGCTCTCGAATCCCTGCCCACCTTCACCCTGCGCCGGCGGATCACAAGATACCTTCACGGAAACGTTGACGCCCGCTCCCTCTCCGGCCAGCTTGGCGGTGCGGTCGAGGGTGAGGGTCGATTCCGCGAAGGCCACGGCGCTGAGGGCGAGAGTGGCGAGGATGCCCGCGACGGTCGTTCCCGCAACTCGCTTTCCCTTCATTTGACAACCTCCTCTTCTTGGCTGGGGAGATCCCCTGATCAGGACGAGAATGTTTCAAGAATGTTTCAGTTGAAAGGTTCCCGAGCTTATACCATCACCGCGTAGCGGCCCGAGGGTTGCCCTCATCGGAACACCTGACAGAATATGTCCCATGCCCGGCGGGGGCGCCGGTGAGCGCTCGCTGGCCGGCGCGCGAAGGTTACAAGCGAACGGGGGGCATGTGAGCGAACGGCGGAAGGTGAGGGGGTATCTTCTGGACCTCGACCGGCGCTATGACCCGGGTGGCCATCTGTGGGTGGAGGTCCTGGGAGAGGGACTGGTCCGGGTGGGTATGGATCCGCTGGGCGTGAAGATCGCAGGGGAGATGGTGCAGATCACTCTCAAAGAGGTCGCCACGCGCCTGGCGCGGGGAAGGGCCTTCGCCACGCTGGAGGCGGAGCGTTTCGTCGGTCCCCTCACCATGCCGATCTCGGGGATGATCCTCGTCCGAAACAGAGCCGCGGTCGCCGATCCTCGGATCATCGCCCAAGATCCCTTCGGTGAAGGCTGGCTGGCCGAGATCGAGCCCTCGAACCCGGCCGAGCTCGACCTGCTGATCTCGGGGCCGGGGGCGGTCACGGCGTGGTTCGAGAAGAAGGTGAGAGAATACCGGCTGAAAGGAGCCCTCGCCGACTAATACGGGGGCGCACTAGCCTGGGGGCGCCTTCTCTTGCCGGCTTCGCTCCTCCAGGTACTCGCGGGCGTGGGCGATGGCCTTGCGGGCCGTCGCGATGCTTCCGCGGGCGTCCTCGGTATCGAAGGTGCTGGCGGCATCGGCCCACTCGGGCAGGCCGTCGGGGTATCGCGTCGGGATGTAGTAACGGTCCAGCTTGGTGACCTCCGAGCCCAGGGCCTGGTAATGAGGACTGCATTTGGCCACCCGGCTTCCAAGGTCGCCGAGGGAGTGGCCGAGCACCGGCCGCTCACCCGAAGCGTGGAGGATGGCTTTGAGCGCCTTCTCGGCCGATTGCTGCGCGTGGAAGCAGGCCAGCGCGGGGAAGCGCTCGGAGAGGAGCCGGGCTGCCCCGAGATCGGTCTCTGCCTGTGCGAGCCAGCGCGCCCCCTCACGCAGCAGGTCTCTCATACAGGACCCTTCCCTCGCTCTCGGCTCTCTCGATGAGGGGATTGGAAGCATCGAGCATCGCTTGGTATTCCTCGGGGGTGTAGACGAGGATGTCCAGCGCGTAGCTCGGGGTGATGAGACCGTATGCCTCGGCGATTCGGTCCAGGAACCTTGGAGCGACTCGCTCGGCGACCACGATGATGTCCAGGTCGCTCATCCGATCCGATTCGCCCCGGGCGGCGGATCCAAAGAGGAGGATCCTGTGCGGTCGCATCGGCTCCAGCCGCTCGACAATCTCTCGAAGGCGGCCCTCCAACATGGACATGTGCTCGTGCATCCGGAGTAATTCTATGGTGGATGATGCGGATGCCGAGACAGAGCCCGAAGAAGCCCGCCGGCGAGCCCCCCGCTCCCGGAGCGCCGCCGGAGGCGCTCGGGGCGGTTCTGGCGGGCGGGGAGAGCCGGCGTATGGGCCGGCCCAAGGCGCGCGTCCTGTGGGAGGGCCATCCCCTGGTGGTGCATGTGGCCCGGCTTCTCGAGACGGTGGTGGCGGAGGTGATCGTGGTCACCAAGCGCCCGGTCGAGCTCGCCGGCATGGGGCTTACGGTGGTGTCCGACCGGATGAGCGTCCAGACTCCCTTGGCGGGGATCGCCACGGCTCTCCACGCTGCGGCGGGACGGCCGGCGGTGATCGTCGCCTGTGACATGCCCCGCCTCCAGCCCCGGCTCATCCGCAGGCTCCTGGAGGCCGCGCAGGGCCACGACGCGGCGGTCCCGGTCAGAGAGGGCCGCCTGGAGCCCCTGCACGCGGTTTGGTGCGCCCCCTGCCTGGGCCCGGTCACCGCGGCGCTCGACCGGGGGAGGCTCGCCCCCCACGAGGTGCTCGCGAAGCTCGACGTGGCGCGGATCCCCGAGGCCGTGTGGCGAGTATGGGACCCCGAGGGCGTCTCGATGCTCAACGTCAACACCCCAGAGGATTTGCAGGCGTCGTCTCCAGGAGGTCCCACACCACCCAGGGCAAGAAGCCGTCGAGGAAGCGCTCGGAAGCGGGCATGAAATACGAGCCGAAATGGCTGATCGGGTCCAGGGCGGCGACCAGCAGCGTCCCGGGAGTGCTCTCGCGGTCCAGATAGCAGACGGCGCCACCCTCCTCAAGTCCGATCAGCACCTCCGCTCCGGGCGGCGGGTGCAGCACCCCGTGGTAGTGCCAGGTGGCATCCGCGGGCGTGATGAAGCGGAACAGGCTGTGGACGGGATGGGGGAACGACAGGCCGCCGGTCGCCCCCGGCTCGAGCCACCACCAGAAGTTGGTCGGTCGAGGCTCCCATATCAGGCCGGGAAGCCAGGAGGGAGGGTGCTCTCCGCCGCCAAAGGCGATGACGCAGCCACCGCTCTCCAAGAAGCCGAGCACCTGGTCGGCGGCGGCGCCCAGCTTGCCCTGGTGGAGGCGCTCGGGGATGAGCAGGCCGTCGACCCGGCTCAGATCGGCATGGGGGAGGTCCGGCAGGTAGATGAGCTCGCTCAGGCAGCGTCGGTACTTGGGCTCGTTCAGGGTGCGGTGGTGGGGGGCCGAGCCCCCGTAGACCGCGGCGAGCCGCTTCATGCCCCCGGCTTCTCGGCGAGCATCCAGGCCAGGAGCTGGGGTCCAATGCGACTGGCGCTGGTCGCCGGCGCATCGTCGCCGTAGACGCTCTCCAGGCCGTAGGTGAGCAGGTCATGGCCGGCGTGCACCAGGATGACCCCTCCCGTGCTGGAGCGGTCGACGTAGACCACTGGCTCGCCGCCCGGAAGCTCGGCCAACACCTCGGCCCCCTCGGGCGGCGGATTGTGGCCTCGGGCGAAGAAGCCGGCCACGCCGCGCCGGAAGGTGAGATCATCCTCGCGCACGCCCTCGAAGATGGGATGAGGGCTCACCACCCGCACCCGGTAGTCGTGGTAGGAGCGGATCTTCCGGGGGACGAACGGACCGGCCCCCGGCAGCCAGGGGTGGAGGAGCTGCCCGCTGAAGGCGATCACCTTGCCCTCATCGAGGAAGTTGCGGATCATGGCCCGCTCGCGATGGAGCAGCTCCTGGTCAACGTGAGCGCCGATGATCAGCCCGCCGTGAGGGTTGAGGTCGGTCGAGGCAAGCTCATAGATGTCGATCGGCTCGACCATCTCCCGGATACGCGGGTCGCCCAGATGGGGGAGGGGGCCGATCCCGGGGTCCACCAGGGCGATCGGGCGTCGGGGAGCGCCGTTTCTCATCGCCCCACTCCCTGTCTCGGGCCTCCAGAGCTGTTCATGGGAGTAAGGTACACCTTATTTACTAATTATGTAATACCTTACCTTTAAGATTGGATGATCGCAACCTTGAACCTCAGGGAGCGCTCACTTCGTTTCCTTTCTCACCCGAGGAGCCGGCCGTTCCCGGGTGTATGCTATGAGACCGCGGCGCCCTTCTCGACCGGGAGCCCGACCCCGTTGCCCCACTCGCTCCAGGAGCCGTCGTAGTTGAAGACGGAGGGGAAGCCGAGAAGGTACTTGAGGACGAACCAGGTGTGCGAGGATCGCTCCCCGATCCGGCAGTAGGTGATGATGGATTTGTTCGGGGTGATGCCCTTCGGATAGTAGAGCTCTTTCAGCTCCTCCACCGACTTGAAGGTGTCGTCGTCGTTGATGGCCTGCAGCCAGGGGATGCTGCTCGCCCCGGGGAGGTGGCCCCCGCGCTGGGCGGCTTCGTTCGGATACTCGGGGGGGGCCGTGATCTCCCCGCTGAACTCCATGGGGGAGCGCACGTCGACCAGACCGAAGTCCTCGCGACCCAGAATCGAAAAGACCTGAGGCTGCAGGGCTCGCAGTCCGAGGTCGGCCCCCTGGGCCCTGTAATCGGTGGGGGTCGGGGTGGGGATGTCCTCGGTCACGGCGCGGCCCTCATCGAACCACTTCCGCCGGCCCCCGTTCATCAGTCGCACGTCGGAGTGCCCGTAGATCTTGAAGGTCCACAGGGCGAAGGCGGCGAACCAGTTCCGCATGTCGCCGTAGAGGACCAGCGTCGTAGCGCGCGTGACGCCCGAGCGGCTCATCAGCTCCTCCATCTGCGATTTGGAGAGGATGTCGCGGCGCACCGGGTCATTGATGTCGCGCTTCCAGTCCACGAGGCCCGCCCCCGGGATGTGGCCCAGCTCGTAGGCGTCGGCCGGCGCGTAGTCCACCTCGAGGACCCGGACCTCGGGGTCGTCCAGGTGCTCCTCTACCCATTGGGTGCTCACCAGCATCTCGGGATGCGCGTACTCATTTCCCACGGCTTCCTCCTTGTCTGATCCGGACCTCATATCACGCTCCGGGCCGGGCCTCTCTGCTGCCGGGCCGTTGTCCGATGCGGATCTTCTAACTCTATGGCGTTTTAGGTATTTTGCAAGGGGGAAATGTTTTCAAATCCTGCCCCGGCCGGAGGGGACGGGATTGGAGTATCGTCGAGACGAGCAGGAGTGCGCGATGGCAACGTCTCCACGAGTCCTCGCCATGGTCCTGGCGGGGGGGGAGGGCAAGCGCCTGGCCCCCCTGACCGCGGACCGGGCCAAGCCGGCGGTCCCTTTCGCCGGCAGTTATCGCCTGATCGACTTCGCCCTCTCGAATCTGGTCAACGGCGGCTACCTGCGGATCGTCGTCCTCACGCAGTACAAGAGCCATAGCCTGGACCGCCATGTCACCCAGGCCTGGCGCCTGTCCACGTTGCTCGGCCAGTACGTGACCCCCGTCCCCGCTCAGATGCGGCGGGGGCCACACTGGTTCTCGGGCTCCGCGGATGCCATCTTCCAGAACCTCAACCTCATCGACGACGATTGTCCCGACCACGTCCTGGTCTTCGGGGCAGACCATATCTACCGGATGGACCCCCGCCAGATGGTGCAACGCCACATCGAGTCGGGGGCCGGGGTCACCGTGGCCGCCATCCGGGTCCCGATCGACCAAGCCTCGGATTTCGGGGTGATCGAGGCCGACCGTGAAGACAAGGTCCTGGCGTTTCGGGAGAAGCCCGCCGACCCCATGGGCC
>JBOGWM010000201.1:0-8140 GCA_050693695.1 Actinomycetota bacterium | reverse complement strand
CCCCCGCGGCGATCGCATTGGAGACTCCGAAGGTAAAGAAGGTGAGCCCGACGCTTACCCCGGTGACCGCCGCCGTGGTGGCGATGGCCCGTTCCCATTGGTCCTGAGCCTCCTCGATCTTGGCAGCCACGTGGGAGAGCTGCCCCGCGAAGTCACGGAGGTGGCGGCGCCCGTCCCGCCCAGCGGCCACGAGAGGTTCCCATACCTCGAGAAAGTTCCTCGCCGCCTGGCCTTCCCAGGCAGCGTTTCCGATCCCGCCCTCGACCGCGCGCTGAAGGACCCGGAAGCTCTCATCGATCTCGTCGGCCAGACGCTCCCAGGCTCGCGCTCCCCGATGGAGTTGGGACGGATCTCCCGGGGGACGGCCGAGGAAGGAGAGGAAGCCTTTCGACTCTCCCGAAGGCTCGCCCATCCTCAGAGGTCTCCGAGCCCAGACCGCTCGGTCGCCACATAGAGGACAGCCTGATCCCAGAGACGCCGCGAGATGGTCTCCAGGGACTCGCAGAGCTGACCGAGGGCCTGTACCGTCCCCCGATAGGCCTGCTCGTAGCCGGCCATCAGCTCGGATCGACCTGTTGCCTCTCCAGCGTCGCGGGCGCCGGCGGCGAAGGCGGTGAGAGCTTCATCCACTCGCCGGTGGACTCTGGAGAAGGCGAGGGCCAGGTCCACCAGGCGGCCGGGGTCGACGCTGATGCGGTCGCTCACCGTCGCCCCGTGGGCTCGGGTAAACGTTCAAACGATTCAGGAGGTTGGCTGCAAAACATGCAGACATGCTATGTGATGCTCAAAAATGTGTAAAGACAGGCAATATTCGATGATCCATCGCGTAAGTACGCCGGACATCGCGAGCGTTCCTGCGCCCCGATCACGAGGCGTGAGGAGCGAGGCGCGAGCTATGCAACGCATGCGAGCGACACGCCGGACATCGAGAGCGTTCCTGCGCCCCGATCACGAGGCGCGAGGAGCGAGCTATGCAAACGCATGCGAGCGACGAGGAACGAAGTGAGCGGGGATGCAGGAACGCTCTGGCTACTTGGCGTACTCGACTGCCCGATGCTCCCTGATCACCGTCACCCTGATCTGCCCCGGGTACTGAAGCTCCTCCTCGATTTTCTTCGCGATGTCGCGGGCCATGACTTCAGCGCCCAGGTCATCCACCTCACCCGGGCGGACCATCACTCGCACCTCCCGGCCGGCTTGCATCGCATAGCACTTCTCGACCCCCTGGAAGGACTCGGCGATCGCCTCGAGGCGCTGAAGGCGCTTGATGTAGGTCTCGAGGGTCTCCCGTCTGGCTCCGGGACGGGAGCCGGAGATGGCATCGGCGGTCATCGTGATCACCGCCTCCAGGGTTCGAGGTTCGACCTCCCCGTGGTGCGCCTCGATGGCGTGAACAACCGCCGGAGGCTCCTTGAGTCGGCGGGCCAGCTCGGCTCCGATGAGCGCGTGCGATCCCTCCACCTCATGCGTGATGGCCTTACCCACGTCGTGTAGCAAGGTGCAGCGCTTGGCGAGCGGGATATCCGTCCCCAGCTCGGCTGCAATCGCTCCCGCGATATGGGCAGCCTCCACCAGATGCTTCAGCACGTTCTGCCCATACGAAGTGCGATAGTTCAGGCGGCCGAGCACTTTCACCATCTCGGGGTGCATGTCGGTGATCCCGACCTCCATGAGAGCCCATTCCCCCGCCTCCCGGATCGCCCGTTCCACATCCTGCTTGGACTTGGTGTGCATCTCCTCGATCCGTGCCGGCTGGATCCGACCGTCCCCGATGAGCTTTTCCAGGGTGAGCCGGGCGACCTCTCGCCGGATGGGGTCGAAGCAGGAGAGGACCACCGTCTCGGGAGTCTCATCGATGATGAGATTGGTCCCCGTGGCAGCCTCGAAGGCCCGGATGTTGCGGCCCTCACGCCCGATGATACGGCCCTTCATCTCCTCGTTCGGCAGGGTCACCACCGAGATCGAGCTCTCGGATGTCTCCTCGCTCGCCACTCGCTGGATCGCGATTGCCACGATCTTGCGAGCCCGGCGGTCGGCCTCTTCTCGAGCCTGAGCTTCGAGGTCTCGGACGAGGACCACGGCCTCGCGCTTGGCCTCGCTTTCCATCTGGCGGACCAGCATCTCCCTCGCATCCACCGAGGTCATCCCCGCAATCCGCTCGAGCTCTTTCTTCTGGCTGTCCAGGGTTTCCTGGAGCCGGTCACGCACATGGTCGGCCTTCGCCTCTCGTTCCGTGAGGGACAGCTCCCTCGACTCCAGGCGCTCGGCCATCCGATCCATGGTCTCTTCCTTCTGGATGAGATTGCCCTCTCGACGCTGCAACTCGGCCGACCTGGTCTTCACTTCTGCTGCAGCCTCCTGCCGGATCCGGATGGCCTCATCCTTAGCCTCAATCAGAGCTTCACTCCTCGCCGCGGCGGCATCCCGTTCCGCGGTAGCGAGGATCTCCCGGGCCCGCGCCTCGGCAGCGCCAAGGCGCTGCTCGGAGAGCGTCTTTCGAATGAAGTAACCGACCGCAATCCCAGCAAGAAGACCCAATATGCCCACGACCGCGAGCAGAGCTCCTTGCATCGCTTGACCTCCTTAATAATGCAAAAAACCGAGCTTTGCTCGGCTCGAAATAAGGATATGCGCTTCAGAATGTCCCTCCGGACCCACCCTCCTTCAGGGTACGGAAGAAGCGCGCTCGGGTCTATCAGGACTCGGAGCTGGCCTCAAGCCTCGATCGCTCCCTACCTCGCTGCGGACGGTCTCGTCGGTCGTATTGGTGTCCGGTTGAGTTCAGGATGCTGGATGCGCATTCCCTTCAAGCTAAGCTACCTATCTTAGCCTCGACCCCGAGAGGAGGTCAATCAATCACCCCGACCGAGCAGCCGTCGGCAGGCTTCGTCCGCCACTTCCGGCTCGTACCCCTTGCCCATCAAGAACCCGGCAAGGCGACGATGGCTCTGTCTCGGGTCCAGGCTGGAAAGCTCCCTCAACCGACGCCGCCCCGCGCCTATCGCCAGTTCGGTCGCGCAGGTCTGTCCGACGACCTCCTCCAGAGCACGATCAACCTCTTGCGCCCCCACGCCCTTTTCCAGAAGCACCTCGCGTACCGCTTCGGGAGCCAGCCCCCCACGAGCAACGGCTCTTTCGGCCCAGTCTCTCGCATAAGCCCGGTCTTCGAGAAGCCCGAGCTCCACCAGGCGGTCCTCCACTCGAGCGACGACTTCAGAAGGAAAGCCCGCCCTCTCGAGCCGCCCCGCAACCTCCCTCCTGGATCGGGAGTGGGCAGCCAGCAGCTTGAGGGCCCGCTCCAGGGCGTTGGGATACAAGTCATCCTCCGGCGGGTGGTCGTGAGCAAATGCGACCTCCATCAGACTCGAAGTGCTTTATCATCGGGCGCCTCGACCTCGAGCGCCTCGTCGGGGACCAGCAGTCCCGCCGCCTGCTTTACCCGTATCTCGATCTCGGCGAATACGTCCGGATGCTCCGCGAGGAAGGTCTTGACGTTCTCCCGACCCTGCCCGATCTGATCCCCCCCGAACAGATACCAGGACCCGGATTTGGTGACCACCCCGCGCTCGGTCGCAACATCCAGAAGGGATCCTTCCTTGGACATCCCGCGGCCGTAATGGATGTCGATCTCCGCCTGGCGGAAGGGGGCGCTCACCTTGGACTTCACCACCTTGACCCGCACTCGGGCGCCGATCACCTCGTTGGCGCTCTTCATGTTCTCGATCTTGCGGATGTCGAGGCGGACCGAGGCGTAGAACTTGAGAGCCCGCCCCCCGGGAGTCGTGGTGTTGTCTCCGAACATGACTCCGATCTTTTCCCGTAGCTGGTTGATGAAGATGATGATGGTGTTCGAGCGGTTCACGTTCCCGGCCAGCTTCCGGAGGGCCTGGCTCATCAAGCGGGCCTGCAAGCCCACGTGGATGTCTCCCATCTCCCCCTCGATCTCCGCTCTGGGCACCAGGGCGGCCACGGAGTCCACCACGATCACGTCCACCGCCCCCGAGCGCACCAGCATGTCGGCGATCTCCAACGCCTGCTCCCCGGTGTCGGGCTGGGAGACGAGGAGCTCGTCCGTCTTGACGCCGAGATTGCGCGCGTATCCCACATCCAGCGCATGCTCGGCATCGATGAAGGCTGCGATCCCCCCTTGCGCCTGAGCCTCCGCGATGACGTGCAGGCAGAGGGAGGTCTTACCGCTGGACTCCGGCCCGTAGATCTCGACGATCCGACCTCGGGGCAGCCCCCCGATCCCCAACGCCAGGTCGAGCCCGAGTGATCCGGTGGGAATCACGTCCACCGGCACCCAGCAAGACTCGCCCAGCCGCATGATGGCGCCCTTGCCGAAGTGCTTCTCAATCTGCATCAACGCCAGCTCCAGCGCTCCTTCTTTCTCATTTCCTCGGTTAGGCGCCATCTCCTTCTCCTCCTTTTCCTCACCCTTTAACCCTGCTCTGTCGAGGTTAGCGGTGGGGGGTGACAAAGCCAGAACCGAAGCCTAGTGCGAACATGCGTTCGCCACAAGTATTTTCAAAGAAACTTACAGAATTGTGATTATATGCGAGAATAACCGGAAGATCGAGAGATTAGCCTAGAAAGGGGAAGCGCTCCAGCACATCGTGAACGGCTCCCCCGGGATGGAGGCGAGAGCGAAAAAGAACGATCTCGGAGATCCGGAACGGCGGGGCCTTGAGGGCGTCCGGCGCCACCGTCTCCAGGGCCTCCCCCACCGGCGCCGGGTCCCGCAAGCGGCCCACGGTCACGTGGGGCCGCCAGAGCTTGGGCTCCCTGCGGAAGCTCGCCTCGCCGAGCCCGCGCTCCAGGAGCCCGGTCAGTACCGCCAACGTCCCCTGACTTCGGGGGTTCGCATAGAACAACCCCTTTCCTCTCTCCCGATGGCGGGCCTCCGGCCCGCCATCACCACCTTCTGGCGTATACGGCTCGGTACCGCCTCGGGCGCCCTCTGGAGGCGGCGCCACCCCCCGAACCCCCCCGGCATCCTCCAGTCCGACCCAGAGGACCCGCGCCCGCCGAGGGCTCGGAAACGCGCCCAGCCGGGTCAGGCCCGCCTCGGTGACCGGGATGCGGGAGGCAGCCCTTTCGGTGAGGCGCGCCAGCTCGCCTACTCGCTCCTCGGGAACCTCGCCCAGGAACTTCACGGTGAGGTGCCAGGTCTCCGGCATCGCCCACCTGACGCCCGGAAGTCCAGAGCGCAGAGGCTCCATGGCTCGCTCGATCACGACCTTGTGGCTCTCGGGCACCTCGGCGGCCAGAAAGAGTCTCATGCTCATGGGAGGGGTGGTCGATCCGAGGCCTCCCGGCTCCGGATCTCACCGATCAACCGCCGCCGCAAGAGGTCGAGCGCCGCCTCGGAAGCCTGGCTGCGAATAGCCTCCCGGTCCCCCCGGGCAACCAGCGCCTCGGTGCGGATATCGCCCTTCCAGGAAAGCGCCACGAAGACAGTGCCGGCCAGTGCTTCGAAGGGCTCCGGACCGGCCTCGCCGGTGGTGGCAAGCCCGAGATCGGCGCCCGCCCGGCGGCGGGCCCCCTCCGCCATGGCGGTGGCGACCGGCCCCGAGACCGCTCCATGACTCTCCAGGATCTCTGCGGAGACACCGAGGTCACGCCTCTTGGATTCATGGGAGTAGGCGACATACCCCGCCCTCAGAAAGTTCGAGGCCCCCGGGACGCCGACGAGGCGCGACGCGATCAGCCCGCCCGTGACCGACTCGGCCAGGGCCAGGGAGAGACCGGCTTCCCGCAGGCGTCTCGACACCTCGGCTTCCAGCGTCTCGCCGCCCCCACCCTCGCCGGTCGAATCCGCCTGCTCAACCACGACTCGACGGAGATCTTCTCGGGGCCCGGAACTTTGACATTGTGACAAGTTTCATGCGGAGCCTCCAAGGCCGGAGCGATCGGCCACGACCGAGGCTTGGGAGGGAGGTCAGGGGGAGGGCCCACCCTCCCCCGCCAGCTCGTCCAGCGTGCGGGCGTCGCTGAGCTCCTCCACGCCCATGAGCACCTCGCGGGGCTTGGAGCCGAGGGAAGGCCCCACGATGCCGCGCTGCTCGAGGAGGTCCATCAGGCGGCCCGCCCGGGCGAATCCCACCTTGAGCTTGCGCTGCAGCATGGAAGTCGAGCCGAGCTGGGAACGAACCACCAGCTCCAGGGCCTGACCCAACAGCTCCTCGTCGTCCTCCCCTCCGTACTCCCCGCCGACCGGGCCTCCGGCGGAGACGACCCCTTCCACGTATTCCGCCTGCCTCTGGCGACGCCACCAGGCGATGACCTCGAAGATCTCTCGCTCGGTGACCCAGGCCCCCTGCAGACGCAGGGGGCGGGGAGCCGAGGCGTGCCGGTAGAGCATGTCCCCGTTGCCGATCATCCGCTCGGCGCCTCCTTCGTCCAGGATGACCCGGCTGTCAGCCGCGCTGGCGGTCGTGAAGGCAAGCCGGGAGGGAATATTGGCCTTGATCACCCCGGTCACGACATCCACCGAGGGGCGCTGGGTGGCCACGACCATGTGGATGCCCACCGCGCGGGCCATCTGAGCGGTCCTGCAGATGGCCTCTTCCACCTCCCTGGGCGCCACCATCATCAGGTCCGCCAGCTCGTCGATGACCAGCAGGTAATAAGGATAGGGGGTGGGGGCCGGACCATCGCCGAAGACCTCGGAGAGCTCTCCTGCCGCGACTGCCTCATTGTACTGGTCGACATGGCGCATCCCCGCCATCGCCAGGACCTCGTAACGGGCCTCCATCTCACGTACCATCCAGTTCAACGCCTCGGCGGCCTTCCTGGGAGCGGTCACGACCGGCCACAGCAGGTGGGGAACGCCGTTGTAGTGGGACAGCTCCACCCGCTTGGGGTCGATGAGCAGGAGCCGCACCTGTTCCGGAACGGTTCGCATCAGGATCGACACGAGCATGGCGTTGATGCAGGAGGACTTGCCGCCTCCGGTGGCGCCGGCGACCAACAGATGGGGCATCTCCGCCAGGTTGACTCCGACCGGCAACCCCATATCGTTGCCCAGGCCCACCGTGAGAGGGTGGGTCATTCCCCGCACCCGCTCGCTGCGGAGTACGTCGCCCAAGGTGACGAAGTGGCGATTCCGGTTGGGGATCTCGATTCCGATGGCCGAGCGACCGGGGATCGGCGCCAAGATCCGGACCTCCCCCGAGGCCAGATGGTAGCGGATCTCCTTATCGAGGCTGACCACCCGGCTCACTTTTACTCCCTCGTCGAGCTCGATCTCGTAGCGGGTGAAGGTGGGGCCGGCGGCATGGCCCGTCACCCGAGCACCCACCTCGAACTGCTTCAGCACTTCCGAGAGCTTCTCCTGCGTCTGACGGATCGCCTCCACGGAGGTGGACCGGGCTCGGGAGACGGAGAGCAGGCTGAGGGGCGGGGTGTGGCGCCCGGGGAGATCCCTCGGGGGGCTCCCGGGGGGGCTCCCTTGGGAACTCGGCTGGCCTCCCGGCCCGCCCACCGCCAGACCGGTCGTGAGCGGCGGGGCGCCCTCCGGGTCCTCTCCGGGCGCCGGGTGTCCGCCGGGCGCGGGGACGGCCTCGGACGCCGACGCCTGTCCCGTAACAGGAGATCCGAGGGCGGCCCTTATCTCTCCCAGGACGTCCGGCCTCTCGCCCCCGAACGATAGCCGGCCCAGAGCCCTGCGGACCCCCCGGCTTCGCCAGATCCGGCGCCCCAGGATAGGAGCAGCCCGACCGAGGAAGCGCCCGGCCTCCGCGATGATCCCCGCGAGGGCCTCGAAACTCTTTCGCAGGATGGCCAGCACTTCCGAAAGCGAGGACCTGGTGGCGATGAGCGCGCCCATCAACCCCAGGAGCAGAACGAAGAGGCCCGCCCCCCACGAGGAGAGGAGACTCCGAAGGGGCCAGGCCAGCCCGGCCCCCAGCACTCCGGTGAGCCTTGTAAGCCGGTCCAAGTCCAGGCCCGAGGGATCCTCGGCCCAAACGAGATGGCCCGAGGCGGCGACCGCCAGGAGGAAGAGCAGGATGCCGAGAGCCCTCTGGCCCGCCTCGTCACCCTTGCGGCGAAAGATGAGAAAAGCCACCCAGGCCAGCGCCAGGGGAACCGCAATCCCGACCCATCCCAGGGCAGCTCGCAGCAGCCAGAAAAGGCC
>JBOGWM010000200.1:0-6678 GCA_050693695.1 Actinomycetota bacterium | reverse complement strand
GGCCACCAGGATCCACTCGTAGCTCACGATCTCCTTGCTGGCGAGGGTTCCAAGGACCGCGATGAGCATGCCGAGCTCGCCGATCTTCACGCCCCGGCGGGCGGTGGCGGGGTGGGAGAGCCACTTCAAGGAGAGGACGAAGCAGGCCGCGGCGATGATGTACGCGAAGGGGATGAGCGATCTCATCGGCTCGTCCCCTCCCTCTTCTTGAACATCTTGAGCATCCGGTCGGTGATCAAAAACCCACCGACCACGTTTGCGGTGGAGGCGGTGATGGCGATCGTCCCGAGGAGCGTGGAGAGCGGGCTTTGCCGCGCTCCCGTCAACAGGATCGAGCCCACCAGCGAGATGGCCGAGATGGCGTTCGTGAGCGACATCAGCGGCGTGTGCAAGAGGGGGCTCACCCGCCTGATCACTTCGATGCCCACGAACGTCGCCAGGACGAAGACGAAGATGTTGTCTTCCAGACCACCGGGCATCGGTCCTCCTTTCCTCTTTACTCGGCCGGGCGAGGGGTGCCCGGATGAGACCGATGAGACTGATGCGACCCGTCCGGCTCGGGGATGCCCGAGGCCTGCGCGCTGCTGCTTGCCACCTCTGGAGATGAGCCGGCGGCTCGGCCGCCCCCGGCGCCGCCGGAGCCGGTGGTGGGCGTCCCCAGGGCCTGGCGGACTCTCGCATTGATCACCTCGCCGCCCCGGGTCACCAGGGTCTCCGCCAGGATCTCGTCGTCGAGATCGGTCCGAAGCGGCCCATCCGACATCCCCGCTTTCATGAGGTGGAGCAAGAAGGTGGTGATGTTGCGGGCGTAGGTCTGGCTGGCGTGATAGGGCACGCTGGCGGGAAGGTTGGTCGGCCCGAGCACCATCACCCCGTGGGTGAGGACGGCCTCGTCCGGACGGGACAGGGCGACGTTGCCTCCCTGACCGGCGGCCATGTCCACGATCACCGAGCCCGGCGCCATTCCCTCGATCATCTCCTCGGTCACCAGCAGCGGGGCCTTCTTGCCCGGGACCTGAGCGGTGGTGATCACCACATCGCTGGCGGCCACCACCCGGGCCATGACCTCCCGCTGGCGGCGCAGGAACTCCTCGCTCTGTTCCTGAGCGTAGCCTCCGGTTCCGGTGGCCGCCTGGGTGTCCAGCTCCACCTCCACGAACCTCGCTCCCAGGCTCTGGACCTGCTCCTTGACCTCCAGGCGGACGTCGAAGGCCTCAACCACCGCGCCCAGGCGCCGGGCGGTCGCAATGGCCTGCAGTCCGGCCACTCCGGCCCCCAGGACGAACACCCTGGCCGGGGGAATGGTTCCTGCGGCGGTGGTCATCATGGGGAACATCTTCGGGAGAGCCTCCGCCGCGAGCAGGACCGCCTTGTAACCTCCGATATTGGCCTGGGAAGACAGGACGTCCATGCTCTGGGCGCGCGTGATCCGGGGGATCAGCTCCATGGCGAAGCTGGTGACCTTGCGGCGGGCGAGCTCCATCGCCGCCTCCGGCTGCGCCAGCGGGTTCGCCAGACCGATCAGGATGTGCTCCGGGCGCAGGAGGTCGAGATCGGCGCGCTGGTCCTGCGGGGTCCCTCCCATCGTGCGGATCTGGAGGATCACCTCCGCCCCCAGAGCCTCCGAGCGGGAAACCAGCTCCGCCGCCTTCTCCCGGTATGCCTCGTCCGTGAAACCGGCCGATTCTCCGGCGCCGGTCTCGATCAGAGCCTTGACCCCGGCCTTGGTCAGAGCGGGAATGGCTGTGGGGGTGAGGGCCACCCGGCGCTCGCCCGCCCGAGTCTCCCGAGGGACCCCTACGGTCAATCCTTCCCTGGTCATTCCCTCGTGAGCCTCCTCGTGGGCGATGCGTCCGCCTGCAAGCGCGCCAGCAGATCCCGGGCCCGGGCGATCACGTGATCCGAATGAAAGCCGAACTCCTTCATCGCCCGGCCGCCCGGCGCGGAGGCGCCGAAGCGGTCGATCCCGATGGCCTCACCGTCCTCGCCGATCCACCGTTCCCATCCGAAGGTGGCGGCCGCCTCCACGGAGATCCGGGCCCGGACGGAGCGGGGCAGCACCTGCTCCCGGTAGCTCTGGGACTGGCGCTCGAAGAGCTCCCAGCAGGGCATGCTCACCACCCGGGCCCGCACTCCGTCGCTCACCAGCCGCTCGGCGGCCTCCACCGCTACCCACACCTCGGACCCGGTGGCGATGAGGATCAGATCCGGGGCCGCCCTCTCTGCATCATGGGGAGGCGGGTCGTAGAGGATGTAGGCCCCCTTCTGCACCCCCTCGGCGGAGGCGTACCGGGAACGATCGAGCGTTGGAAGGTTCTGGCGGGTGAGGGAGAGGGCCACGGGACCCCCCCGGTGGGCAAGAGCGAAGCGCCAGGCCTGCATCGTCTCGTTGGCGTCGCCAGGGCGCATGACCATGAGATGGGGCATCGCCCGCAAGGAGGCCAGGTGCTCCACCGGCTGATGGGTGGGGCCATCCTCGCCCAGGCCGATCGAGTCGTGAGTGAAGACGTAGATCACCGCCTGCTCCATCAACGCCGCCAGCCGGATCGAGGGACGCATGTAGTCGGAGAAGATGAGAAAGGTGCCGCCGAAGGGACGCAGCCCTCCGTGGAGGATCATGCCGTTCAGGATTCCCCCCATCCCGTGCTCGCGGACCCCGAAGTGGAGGTTGCGGCCGATCTTCCCGGCGGAGAGGGCGCCTCCGCCCTTGATATCGGTGAGGTTCGACTCGGTGAGGTCCGCGGAGCCGCCGATCAGTTCGGGAACTCGGGGGGCCAGGGCGTTGATGGCCATCTGGGAGGCTTTCCGGGTGGCCATCCCGCCCTTGTCGGGCGAGACGACGGGTAGGTCCTCGTCCCACCCCTCGGGGAGCTCTCCGGAGAGGCGGCGCTCGAGCTCGGCTGCCTCTTGCGGGTAGGCGTCCCGGTATCGGGCAAACAGCTTCTCCCATTCCGCCTGCCGGGAAGCCCCGCGATCCAGGGCCTGGCGCCAGCGGGTCAGCGCTGCCTCGGGCACGAAGAACTCGGCGTCGGGGTCGCATCCGAGGTTGATCTTGGCTCCTCTTACCTCCTCCGCGCCCAGAGCGGCGCCATGGGCCGCGGCGGTGTCCTGCTTGGTGGGGGCGCCGTAAGCGATATGGGTCCGCAGGATCACCAGCGACGGCCGGGGGTCATCCCGGGCGGCGGTGATCGCGGCGGCGATGGCATCGAGGTCATTGCCGTCCTCGACGCCCTGGACGTGCCAGTGGTAGCCCTCGAATCGTCGGCCGACGTTCTCGGTAAAGGCCAGGTCGGTGGAACCGTCGATGGTGATGCGATTGTCATCGTAGATGTAGACGAGCTTGCCGAGGCGCAGGTGCCCGGCGAGGGAGGCCGCCTCGTGCGAGATCCCCTCCATGAGATCTCCATCCGAGCAGAAGGCATAGGTGAAGTGGTCCACGATCGGGAAGTCGGGGCGGTTGAATTGCTCCGCCAACACCCGCTCGGCGATGGCCATCCCCACCCCGTTGCCGAATCCCTGGCCGAGCGGCCCCGTGGTGGTCTCCAGGAGCCCGGTGATCTCGTACTCCGGGTGCCCGGGAGTGCGGGATCCCCATTGACGGAAGGCCTTGAGGTCATCCAGGCTCAGGTTGTATCCGCTCAGATAGAGCAACGAGTAGATGAGCATCGAGGCGTGCCCCACGGAGAGCACGAAGCGGTCTCGCCCCGGCCAGCGGGAGTCGTCGGGGTTGTGGCGCAGGAAGCGGGTCCACAGGACGTAGGCGGCGGGGGCGAGCGCCATCGGCGTCCCCGGGTGCCCGGAGTTCGCCGCCTCGACCGCATCCATCGCCAGGGTGCGGATGGAGTTGATGCACAACAGATCCAGCTCGGAGCCATAACTGGGTTTCGTCTCAAGTGGCGACATGTATCTCCCTTTATCTACCTCCACCAAACGTGCCGATCGCGAGATCCGGAGAAGAGGCCGAAAGGAAGCCCGAGGCCGGTGCCTCTCGGCTCGAACCCCACGCCGGCCCCCCGAGGATGTCGCGGCACTCGGCGATGCAGGCTGAGATCCCACCGGGGTGCCGGAAGAGCGCCGAGCCGACGACGAAGGCGTCGGCGCCCGCTCGGGCAGCGGCCCCGATGGTCTCGGGAGAGATACCCCCGTCCACCTCGAGGGGTATGTCACGGCCGGTGCCGTCGATGAGCTCTCGCGCCTCGGCGATCTTGGGCTCCATCTCGGTGATGTAGCCCTGGCCTCCGAAGCCCGGGTTCACGGTCATGATCAAAAGGAAGTCAACGGAGCCGATCACATGGCGGATCACCTCCAGGGGGGTGTGGGGATTGAGCGCCACCCCGGCCAGCGCCCCGAGCCGACGGATCTCCTGGAGGGTGCGATGGAGATGAACCTGAGCCTCAGGGTGAACGATCACCGTCTGGCAGCCCGCCTCCACGTAGCTCCCGATCCACCGCTCGGCGTTCTCGATCATCAGGTGGGCTTCGAAGGGGATGGCGCTGCGTTTGCGGCAGGCGCCGATCGACGCCGCTCCGAAGGTCAGGTTGGGCACGAAGTGCCCATCCATCACATCCCACTGGATGGCGTCCGCCCCCGCTTCGTCAAGGCGAGCCACCTCCTCTGCCAGGAGGCCGAGATTGGCGTTGAGCACCGACGGGACGATCTGTGGAGGTCTCACCTTTCCCGCTTCCCCTCCTCCGTGCAGGGCTCGCCGCCGCTCGCCCACCCCCCGGGAACGCTACGGCCTTGCCCCAGCGTTACCATTACCCGGTGGGCGGATTTGCAGGGAGGGCCGCCCCGGGGGAGAGCGCCTCACCCCTCCAGGTGAAGGCTTTCTCCCCTTGCGGAGCCTACCGGAAATGAGGGGCCAGCGCCCATATCCTCTCTCTGAGAAGGAAGGGAGAAAGGAAAGAGGATTGGGCAGGCTACTGCGCCGTCGCGCCAAGAAGTCGAACCGCAACGCCGAGCGCGAGCAGGCGATCGAGCAAGCTCGTCGCTGTCGGGTGGAGCTCACCCGGCAGGCTGTAGCACTTCGGAGCAAGCTCGGCAAGCTCCAGGAACCACAAGCCGAGCTGGAGCGAGCTCTGTACGTGGTGGAAGGGCTCCACCCCTCCATCCGGCGGGGGCTGGCGCTGGCCGATCGGGCGCGCCAGGCCGGCGACGAGCCCGAGGCGAGATCGTACGAGGAGACGGCCGGGTTTCTTGCCGACAGCCTGGGAGCCACTCTGGTGTCGCTGAAGGAAGCTAAAATCCTCTACGACACTGCGCTAAGATCGGTCGAGGCGGCGGAGAGGGCGGCGGAAGAGAGCGCCTCTCTGTTGGAAGAGGCTCAAGCGGGGATCGACGAAGGGGATCGCTTCCCGCGCCCTGAGGACGCCCGGCCTGCCGTTGAGGTTGAGCAGATGCGCAAGGAGATCGAGGCCCGGTATGGACGTGCGATTCAGGAAGCCGAGGCGGCCTGCGCCGCGATCGGGCAACGTTTGGCTGAGCCGGGAAGCGATGATTTCCCCACCGAGCCGCCGGAGCCGTCCGGACTCTCCGGACTTTAGTGCACCGCCGGTTGCCTTCGGTCGCCGGGCGCCCTGTGGGCGAGTATCACCCCTCCAGGTGAGATGCATTTCCCTCACCACCATCCCCTTGCCGGGGGATGTGGACGCTCCCGTTGGAGGGCTAGCCTTGGTTGCACGGTGGTGATAACGCAAATGGGACCAGGGGGATCAAGCAGCCTGGTCTCGAAGGGAAGCCATCGACCCATCATGCTGGGTGTGGTCGGGGATTCCGCCGTGGGCAAGACCACCCTTACCGAGGGCATCGTCAATATCTTCGGGAAGGAGCGGGTGACCGCCATCTGCACGGATGACTATCACCGTTACGACCGGCAGGAGAGAAAAGTTCTCAATATCACCCCGCTCAACCCCGAGTGCAACTACATGAACATCATGGAGCAGCATCTTCAGCTCTTCCGGATGGGAGAGCCGATCCTGAAACCCCACTACAACCATAATTTCGGAACCTTCGACCCGCCGGAGCTCGTGGAGCCGGCGGACTACGTGGTCGTGGAGGGCCTGCTCCCCTTTTACACGAAGGGGATGTGCGACAGCTTCGACATCAAGGTCTACCTCGATCCGCCCGAGGACGTGCGCCGAGCCTGGAAGATCAAGCGGGACTGCACCAAGCGGAACTACACCCCGGATGAGGTCATCGCCGACCTGGAGAAGCGAGAGCCGGATTCCCAGGCCTACATCCGTCCCCAGCGGGAGTTCGCGGATATCATCGTCCGCTTCTATCCGCCGGCGGAGACCCACGATGCAGATCCGACCAGATACAACGTGAAGCTCGTGTTGAGACCGACACTTCCCCACCCGTACCTGGCCGAGATTGCGGCCGAGACCCGTACCTCCCGCTACGAGCCGATCCGCCTTATCCTAGCCCGGGACCGGGGCAAGCCGGTGGACGTCCTGGAGATCGATGGGGGGGTGCCGACCGAGGTCGCGGCGGACGCCGAGCAGATCATCTGGGACCGGATGTCGCACCCCGAGGGAAAGCTGAACCGCGAGGCCATCGGGCTGTTCATCACGGGGGACCAGGTCCGCCGCGGTGAGGCTCTGGCCCTCACCCAGCTCCTGATCGTCTTCCAGCTCGCGGGGGCCCGAGCCATCCGCTGAGGAAAACTGCGAGGGACCC
>JBOGWM010000199.1:0-13321 GCA_050693695.1 Actinomycetota bacterium | reverse complement strand
CCCTGGCTCTGGCCCGGGAGGTGGAGCGCCGGGTACCCACGCTGGCGACCACCGCATGGTGGAGGCAGGAGCGCCACGGGGTCTTCATCGACTACAACCAGAACGCGCGGGACCGCACCGTCGCCTGCGCCTATTCGGTGCGGCCGGTCCCCGATGGCCGGGTCTCCTGCCCCCTCGACTGGGCGGAGGTGGCGGACGTGGACCCCGCGGCGCTCACGATCGACACCGTCCCGAGGAGGTTTCAGGAGGTCGGGGATCCCGGGGGGGAGATCGACCGCCATCCGGGCAGCCTCGACTCCCTTCTCGAGTTGGCGCGCCGTGACGAGCGGGAAGGGCTGGGAGATGCTCCCTGGCCCCCGCATTTCCCGAAACAGAAGGGCGAGCCGAAGCGGGTGGCCCCCTCCCGGGAGGCGCACGAGTAGCGTGGATCTTCCCGTGATGCCACCCCTGCGGCCGATGCTTGCCAGGCTCGTCTCCGAGATCCCCGAACATCTGATCTATGAACCGAAGTTCGACGGCTTTCGCTGCATCGTCTTCCGGGACGGGAAGGAGGTGGAGCTCGGAAGCCGCAACGAGCGACCTCTCACTCGCTATTTCCCCGAGCTCGTGGCCGCGGCGAAGGATCAGCTCCCGCAGCGATGCGTCCTCGACGCCGAGATCGTGGTCAGGACGAACCAGGGTCTGGACTTCGAGGCCCTCCAGCTCCGCCTCCACCCGGCGGCCTCTCGGGTCGCACTCCTGTCCCGGGAGATCCCGGCCTCCCTGATCGCCTTCGACCTGCTGGCGCTCGACGACACGTCGTACCTCGACCGGCCCTTCCTCGAGCGACGGGCGATGCTCGGGCGAGCCCTGGCGCACGCCGGACCCCCTATCTTTCGGTCCCCATCGACGAGCTCCATCGAGGCGGCGCGCGAGTGGTTCTCCCGATTCGAAGGAGCGGGACTTGACGGGGTGATCGCCAAGGCCCCCGAGGCTCCCTACGCGCCCGACCGGCGGATCATGTTCAAGGTCAAGCATGAGCGCACCGCGGAGTGCGTGGTGGCCGGTTTCCGCTGGCACAAGAGCGGTCCGGTTGTGGGTTCCCTGCTTCTCGGTCTCTACGAGGATGCCGAAGTCCTCCATCATGTGGGCGTGGCGGCCTCCTTCGCGCTGGCTCGCCGCAGCGAGCTCCTGGAGGAGATCGCTGCCCATCGGCTCCGCCCGGGAGAGTCTCACCCGTGGGTGGCCTCGGGTTCCCATGAGCGCATCCCCGGCGGCTCACCATCCCGCTGGAACCGGGAGAGGGACCACTCCTGGGAACCGCTCCGCCCCGAGTTGGTGGCCGAGGTGGGTTACGATCACCTGGAGGGTGCCCAGAGGGCGCCCAGGTTCCGCCATGTCACACACTTCCGGCGCTGGCGCCCCGATCGGGACCCGCACTCGTGCACCTTCGAGCAGCTCGAGCGACCGGTCGCCTTCGATCTGGATGAGGTCTTCTCGACCGGAGACTCCGGCGCCCTATCCCTATCCGTCGAGGCCCAAGAGCAACCTTCGTAGCACCATCTGCAAGATCCCGCCGTGGCGATATTGCTCGACCTCGGCCGGCCCGTCGAGGCGAGCCGTGACCGGGAAGCGGAGCTGGCTCCCATCCTCGGCGACCGCCTCGACCGTGAGCTCCTGGCCCGGAGCGACCCCTCGAGCGAGGTCTCGGATCGTGTAGGTCTCCTGCCCGGTCAGCCCGAGCGAGGCGGCGGACTCCCCCGAGCGGAACTGGAGGGGGAGCACGCCCATCCCCACCAGATTGGAGCGGTGGATCCGCTCGAAGCTCTCCACCAGGACGGCCCGGACGCCGAGGAGGGCGGTCCCCTTCGCGGCCCAGTCCCGGGAGCTGCCCGAACCGTACTCCTTCCCGGCCACCACCAGCAGGGGAACTCCCTCCTTTCGGTAGCGGACGGCCGCGTCGTAGATGCTCATCGGCTCCGCGCCGGGAAGGTGGATGGTGGAGGGTCCGACGGTCTCGGGAGCGAGCCGGTTGCGCAAGGCGACGTTGGCGAAGGTGCCCCGGAGCATGACCTGGTGGTTGCCCCGTCGGGCGCCATAGCTGTTGAACTCTCTCGGCTCGACCCCCCGGGAGACCAGGTAGCGACCCGCGGGGGAGTTGACCTTGATGGAGCCTGCCGGCGAGATGTGGTCGGTGGTGATCGAGTCGCCGAGGACCACCAGGACACGGGCGCCCACCAGATCGCCGGGCGGGGAGAGCTCGGGGGTCAGGTCGGTGAGGTAGGAGGGCTCCTGGACATAGGTCGAGGAGGTGGCCCACTCGTAGAGGGTTCCGGTGGGGGAGGGCAGGGCTCGCCAGCGCTCGTCCCCCTGGAAGATCCGCTCGTACTCCTCCTGGAACTGCTCGGGAAAGATCGCCCCGGCCATGGTCGCAGCGATCTCCTCGGACGGCGGCCAGAGGTCTCTCAGGTAGCTGGGCCGGCCCTCGGGCGTGGCGCCGAGCGGGTCCGTGGTCAGGTCGATGCGGATCGTCCCCGCCAGAGCGTAGGCGACGCAGAGGGCGGGCGAGGCGAGGTAGCTGGCCTGCACCTGCGGGTGGATGCGGCCCTCGAAGTTCCGGTTGCCCGAGAGCACCGCCACCACGGCCAGCTCTCGATCTTCGACCGCCGAGGCGACCGGCTCGGGCAGGGGGCCCGAGTTGCCGATGCAGGTGGTGCAGCCGTAACCGACGAGTGCGAAGCCCAGCTTCTCCAGGTATGGGAGAAGCCCCGCCCGATCGAGGTAGCGGGTGACGACCCTGGATCCGGGGGCCAGGCTGGTCTTGACCCAGGGCTTGACGGCAAGACCGGCCTCGACCGCCCGCTGCGCGAGCAACCCCGCCGCGACCATCGCCGAGGGGTTGGAGGTGTTGGTGCAGCTCGTGATGGCGGCAATCACCACCGAGCCGTGCTCGAGCGCCTCGTGGGGCTTGCGGACCTTCGCGAGCCGGTCACCGAAGATGCGAGCAAAGGAGTCCCAGACTCCGGGTAGCCCAACCCGGTCCTGTGGTCGGCGGGGTCCGGCCAGGCTCGGCTCCACCTTCGAGAGGTCCAGCTCGACGACCTCGTCGAAGACCGGGAAGGCATCGGCATCCCTCCGAAAGAGGCCCTGTTTCTTGGTGTAGGTCTCCACCAGCTCGACCATCCCGTCCCGCCCCGTGTCCCGGAGATATCGCAGGGTCTGGGCGTCGGTGGGGAAGAGGGCGGCGGTCGCTCCGTACTCGGGGCACATGTTGGAGAGGGTGGCGCGGTCCTCGACGGTCAAGGTGGAAAGTCCCTCCCCGAAGAATTCGATGAACTTGCCCACCACCCCCTGGCGCCGCAGCGCCTCGGTGAGGGTGAGCACCAGGTCGGTGGCGGTCACTCCGGCCGCCAGCTCCCCGCTCATGCGGACCCCGACCACGACCGGCCGGGATAGGAAGAGAGGCTGGCCAAGCATCGCCGCCTCGGCCTCGATGCCTCCCACTCCCCAGCCGAGGATGCCGAGCCCGTTGATCATGGTGGTGTGCGAATCGGTCCCGAGAAGCGTCTCGGGGCTCGCCACACTGTCGCGTTCCACGACGACTCGCCCCAGGTGCTCGAGGTTGACCTGGTGGCAGATGCCCATCCCGGGAGGGATCACCCGGAAGCGCTCGAAAGCCTGCTGCGCCCACCGCAGGAGCGTGTAGCGCTCCCAGTTGCGCCGGTACTCCCACTCCAGGTTCACGCGGTAGGCGTCCTGCGTGCCGAAGGCGTCCACCTGAACGGAATGGTCGATAATGAGGTCCACCTCCACCTCGGGGTTCACCCGCTCGGGGTCCTCGCCCGATCGGGCCAGGGCGCTGCGCAGCGCCGCCAGATCCACCACCGCCGGCACCCCGGTCAAGTCCTGCATCAGCACCCGAGAGGGGGCGAAGGCGATCCTCGAGCCCTGTCCGGGGGGCTTCGTTTGCTCCGGCCAGCGGGCCAGGGCCAGCACATCTTCCGCCGAGACGTCTCTGGTCCCGGCGCGCCTGAGGAGGTTCTCCAGCAGGATCTTGACCGTATGCGGGAGGCGAGCGAGATCCACTCCCGCCTGCTCGGCCACCCGCTCCAGCCGGTAGAGCCAGACTCTTCCGGCGGCAAGGTCGATATGAGCGCGGGCGCCAAAGGGATCCGGCGGCGAAGTCATGGCTGGTGCGCTGGGTTCTTGGCCCTCATGGTTCTAGGATACGGATATGAATTTGGAGTGGTTGAGTGTTCGGTCGGGGGTTTCGGCCGATACTATCCACCTGTTCGAAAAGGCGGGGCTTCTCTCCCCGGTCGGTTCGGGGAAGGATCCGGCTTATGGCGAGGCCGAGCTCGAGCGGGTCTGCTACCTTCGAGAGGCCATGACCCTGGGCCTGAGTCTGGGGGAGATCCGGGAGATCCTGGCCTTTCGCGACCACGGGCAGCCTCCCTGCGAGCACTCGAAGACGCTCCTGGACCGCCACGTAGGCGAGATCGCGGACAGGATCCGGTTCCTGGAGCGGATGAGGGGAGAGTTCCAGAAGCTCAGCCGTCAGGCCCGCAAGCTCACCCTCTCCAGGGAAACCTCCTGTCACGCTCTGGAGGCCCCCGATCCTCGCCGAGATACGTCTGCGGGTCATCCGTCCGAAGGCAAAGGTCGAGACGAGATCCGCATCATCGAGCTCGAGCCCTGAGCTCATGGGCGATAAAGAGCTGCTGAGACGGGCCGAGGAGGTCCTGGCCGAGATCGACCGCACCCAGGGGCTCGCCGACAGCCACGCCGAGGTTCTCGCCGCGCTGCGCATCCGCCTGCACGGCGCCCCGAGGAAGACCCTGGACGACGTGCTGGCGGCTGCAGGCGAGCTGAAGGGGAAGCTCTCCCTGGAGAACCCTCCTCCACCGCCCAAGAAGGGCTCGCTGGAGGAAGCCCTCAAGAAGGCTTCCCGGAAGAAAGAGTGGCCGGGGGCCTGACCCCGCCGGGTATTTCCTTGAGGGCAACCGACATCTCAATCTGAGGGTACGGGTGCCTTACCGCTCCGATTAAACTGAATCTTCCTTCAGATCGAGGGAGGCTCCGGTGCCGGAGGAAAGGATCGACCTGGTTGTCGAGGTTGGCGGAGAAGTCGAGACCGATGTGGAGGAGCTGGCCGGCTTCGCTTATCAGCTTCGGCGGGAGCTTCTCCAGTTGGACATAGAGACCGTGAGCCTTGCCCGATCAGGCCCGACACCTCCCGGGGCGAAGGGCATCGAGGCAGCGGCGATGGGCATCCTCCTCGTGAAGCTGGTCTCGTCTTCGGGACTGCTCACCGCCGTCGCAGATGTGGTCCGCTCCTGGCTCTCCCGAAATCCAGGGCGGAGCGTCAAGCTCGAGATCGACGGCGACAGGATCGAGGTCGCCGGAATCTCGTCGGCCGAGCAGCGTCGCTTGATCGGGGCGTGGATCGCCCACCACGCCACGAGTGAGTGAGGAATGCCAGCCAATCGGTCCGCGCTGATCATCGCGAACGATGCTTTCGAAGATGCCGGCTTGCGCGAGCTGCGGGCACCCGCCCAGGATGCGAAGCAACTCGAGCGAGTGCTCTCCAATCCGATGATCGGCGACTTCGACGTTCGACCACTCGTCAATCAGCCGGCTCACAACATCAACCGCCGGATTGAAGAGTTCTTCTCCGATCGAGGGCGCGAAGACCTTCTCCTGCTCTATGTCTCTTCCCATGGCATGAAGGATGACGATGGCCGGCTCTACTTCGCGGCCGCCGACACGAGACTCTCCCTCCTGGGCTCCACCGCCGTCTTCTCGAGGTTCATCGAAGAGCAGATGGAGCGTTGCCGTTCCAGGAAGATCGTTCTTGTCCTGGACTGCTGCTACAGCGGAGCGTTCACCCGAGGGCTGGCGCCTCGGGGAGATGAGCGGATGGCTCTCAAGGAGCGGTTCGAGGGGCGGGGACGGATCGTCCTCACAGCGTCCAGCTCTATGGAGTACTCCTTCGAGGACCGGGAGCTGGTGGGACGAGCGGGCCGGCCCTCGGTTTTCACGAGGACGTTCGTCCGCGGCCTGGAGACGGGCGAGGCGGACTTCAACGGGGATGGGTACATCTCGGTCGATGAGCTCTACGATTACATCTATGAGCGAGTGCGGGAGGAGACGCCCAAGCAGACGCCGGTCAAGTGGGCGTTCGACGTCCAGGGAGAGATCTACATTGCGAGGAGCCCGCGCAGGGATTCATTGAAGCCCGCCGGCGTGCCGCTCGACCTCAAGCGAGCGATCGAGAGTCCGCTGGCGGAGGCTCGCCATGGGGCGGTGGCCGCGCTCACCAAGCTGCTGGAGGGAACCGATCCCGTCCTGGCGGATGCAGCCGAGCAAGAATTACGCAAGCTTACCGATGATGACAGCCGGGTGGTGTCGGATGCGGCCATCAAGGCCCTGGCGGCAAGCCGTGCCCCGGCGCCCGGATCGCCGCCAGAACCGGATGCCCCGGCGAGAGCGCCTCGGTTCTTGGCCGCGCTGAGCCAGCTTTGGGGGCGCCCCCGTGTCCGTGTGGGAATGGCAGTGCTTGTCGTCATCGCCGTCACGGCTTCGCTGATCTCGATTCTGAGTCCGAGGGTCCTACACCCGCCGGCCGCCCGGCTCCGCTCGGAGCTGAACAACATCCTGACCGAGCACCTCCACCTGGAGGCGCTCGCAGCAGCAGCAGAGCTCCGAGACGACACCGAGAGTTCCGAAGCGTGGAGCGGTGCCCTTGAGGGCAACTCGGCCACCCTCGCCCACGTCGTCAGCTCCGCCTACGGCAAGAGCGTGACCGGTGAGCTTGACAGGGCGTGGAAAAGCCACATCGCTTCCATGCTCTCCTACGCCAGAGGCGTGAGAGCCGAGGACGCCGAGGCGCAGGAGAAGGCGATGGCTGATCTGCGGACCTCCTCTCGGGAGCTCGGCAGCTTCATGCAGTCGGAAAGCGGGATCTCCGGGGAAAAGTTCACCGGCCTGGTCTCTCGGCACACCGCCACCTTGAAGGGCGTGATCGACGCTCAGCGGGCCAAGAACGCCACCGGGAGATTCAGCGCTCTGCGCCAAGCTCACGCCCATATGGACAGAATCTCCGAGCCGATGGCGGAGGCGATCGCCCGTACCCTCAAGTTGCCGGGGGGCGCCGCCTCCCCGGCCTCGGACCTGCGGGCTTCCCTGAATGCCCTGCTGCGCGAGCACGTGTGGCTCGAGGCCAGCGCCGCAAGCGCCGTCATGCAGGGTGACGAGGCGACCGCTCGAGCGGCGGCGGAGGCGCTGAACGGTGAGGGCTCGAGCAACTCCACCGACCTGATCAACGCCGTCGGCGCCGCCTACGGTGAGGGCATGAAGAATGCCTTTGGCCCGGAGTGGCGCAAGCACGTCGGGTTGGTACTGAGGTATGCGAGCGAATTGGCGCCGAAAGACGCGGCCGGCCTGGTTCGTGCTCTTGGTGCTCGGGCGTGGGGGCTGGAAGATGCGCCCGATGATCTCAAAGCCCACTCCCGGGAGTTCGGTGCGCTCATAGAGCGGCTGAGCGGGCTTCCCAGGGGAAAGGGCGCTGACCTGATGCTCGAGCACATGCTCATGACGCTCAGGGTGGCGATCGACGACGCCGTGTCCAAGAAGCCCGCGGAGGTCGCTCTCGACCTGCGGAAGGCGGTGACTCATATGGACTCTCTGGCGGAGACAGCGGTGCGGAGGTTCCCCGCGAAGTTCGAGAGCTAGGATCTCGGCGGTGCCTCTTCCTGAGGGGCCATGAAGATGGCGAGGCTGGCGGTGAAGCCGTGGAGGAAGTTCTGCCCCCCGACGGGGCCGATCTCTCCCGAACAGAACATCCCCGCCATCGGGAGGGGGCCGATCTTGCTCTGAACCGCCGTCGCATCGTGGTGGGGCGTGCCGAACAGGCGGCTTCCCCGCCCGTTGCAGGTGAAGAGGAGGGCTCCCACCGGCGACGTGGCGGGTCTGGCTCCGAACCCTTCCAGCATGGCGTGCAGGTCCTCGTCGGCGGCCGAGGCGTCCCGAACATGGAACTGCACTGTCTGTCCAACGTGCACGTGCTCACCGATCGCTACCGCCCCGCTCTGTTGGTCGGCCCCCATCACGTTGCGGATCAGGAAGTCTCCCCGCACGAGCTCCGCCTTGTACTCGTCGATCACCACCCCCACGTGGAGACCGTGCTGAGCGAGGAGCCGCTCCTGAGGATCGAGTCCCTGCAACGTCTCGCGCAGGCGCTCGAGCGGCGCCTCGCCTCCCAGGGTGCGAATGACGTTGTGCTCGGCGTCGGTCACCACGTAGGGCTGCCCGATGGGCTTGCACCCCTGGGAGACCAGCGTCTCGACGTTGACGGATCCTCCCAACAGCACTCCCACTCCTCCTGAAGGGGTTACCCGATCATTGAGGATGAGGGCATGGAGGCCGGGTCGCATCCCGCCGCTCGCCATGCCTCCGATGACCGGCAACCCCGGCCGCTCCTCATTGAGACGGGCCAGGGCGTTGGGCGGGAAGCTGAAGGGGTCCCCAAGCAGCAACACCGCCCGAACCCATGGCTCGATGAGCGGCAGGCCCACCAAGGACGGCCCATCCGGCGTCTCCTCGTACGTGAGCGAGAAGGGCTCGATCCGGGCGCCGCCGAAGGCGCCGGCCCACACCGTGAGGGCCGGGCCCTCCTCTACCTCCAGCCCGTCGACCACCACCGCCTGGGAGGTGCAGCCGAGAAGGGCGGCCGAGCCGACGAGCTTGACCATCTCGGTCACCACCTCATCGATGCGGGGGAGATGGTGGGGTGAGTGCACGGTGAAGACCAGCTCCGCAGGCAGGCCCCCGAGGGGGCCGAGAGCGCGCTCGGTGGCTTCCCGGGCAGCCCTGGGGGCGTCGGGGTGAGTCGAGAGGGCGGAACCGATGCGGATCACGAGACCATCCTATTCGCTCCCGGCAAGGCCCCCGCGGGTCATGCGGAAGAGATCGAGGGCGTCATCGACCTCCTTCTCGTCGAGCAGCCCCCGGCCCAACACCACCTCGCGCACGGACCTGCCGGCGGCATGCGCCTCTTTCGCCACCTCCGCCGCCAGGTCGTAGCCGATCAGGGGAACGAGGGCGGTGATGGTCACCAGGGAGCGCTCCATCAGCTCGGCGCAGCGCCGGGCATCCGCCTCGATGCCCTCCACGCACCGCGAGGCCAAGAGATCGGCCGCCGCGGCCAGGGTCTCGATGCTGAAGAGCAGGTCGTAGGCCATGAGCGGCATCATCGTGTTGAGCTCGAAGTGGCTCCCGAGGCCCCCGAGGGTGGTGGCGAGGTCATTGGCGATCACCTGGGCCCCCACCTGGATCACCGCCTCGCAGATGACCGGGTTCACCTTCCCGGGCATGATGCTCGATCCCGGCTGGAGCGCCGGGAGCCTGATCTCGGCGATCCCGGTGCGGGGGCCGGAGGCCAGCCACCGCAAGTCGTTGGCGATCCGCACCAGCGAGACCGCCACGGTTCGCACCGCCCCCGAAGCCTCCACGACGGCGTCCCGAGCCCCCTGAGCCTCGAAGTGGTCTCTCGCCTCCCTCAGGTTCAGACTCGTGCGGGCCGCCACCTGCGCGATGGCTCGCCGAGCGAACTCCGGGTGGGCGTTGATCCCGGTGCCCACGGCCGTCCCCCCCAGCGCCACCTCCTGGAGGTGGGGGAGTGCGCCCCGGATGCGGGCGATCCCGTGGTCAATTTGAGAGGTGTACCCCGAGAACTCCTGGCCGAGCCTCACCGGCGTGGCGTCCATGAGATGGGTGCGCCCGGACTTGACGACCCCGTCGAAGGCGGTGGCCTTGGCCGCCAGGGCATCCCGCAGGCGCCCGAGTGCGGGCTGGAGGGCCTCCTCGATGGCCAGGAGGGCCGCCAGGTGGGTGGCGGTGGGGATGACGTCGTTGGAGGACTGGCACCGGTTCACGTGATCGTTGGGGTGGACGGGATCCCTGGCGCCCCTCTGGCCCCCGAGCAGCTCGATGGCCCGGTTGGCGATCACCTCGTTGGCGTTCATGTTGGTCGAGGTCCCCGAGCCGGTCTGGAAGACGTCGATCACGAACTGGTCGTCGTGGTGGCCCTCGATCACCTCCTCGGCGGCGTCCCGGATGGCGCCGGCGAGCCGGGTCTCCAGGAGTCCCAGATCCTCGTTGGCGACCGCCGCAGCCCACTTGATGAGCCCGAGGGCCCGGATGAAGCGCCTGCCGAAGCGCCAGGGGGAGATGAGAAAGTTCTCGACCGCCCGCTGAGTCTGAGCGCCGAAATAGGCGGAGGCGGGCACCGCCACCTCCCCCATGGAGTCCTTCTCGATCCGGAAGCTCACGGCCCCATACTAGGATCCCGGCCGGACAACAGATAGCGGAGGACGACGACGTCACCGATCTGTCGTACCTGCCCGAGCGTCATCCGCCGCCCCGAGCTCCAGGGAAACATCCCGGGGCCCGCGAATCGGGGGGCCAACGGGTCGCCCACGAAGAAGGGCGCCACCGCGAGTTGCAGCTCGTCGGCCAGGCCCGCGGTCAGTAACTGGGTGTGCATGGCGCCGCCGCCCTCTACCATCAGGCGCCGCACCCCGCGCTCCGCCAGATCTCTCAAGAGCATGCGTAAGTCGAGCGGGTCCCCGGCGTCGACCACAGTCGCCAGGCTCCCGAGGCGCTCGCGGAGCGTGGGCGCGGCCGGCGAGGCGCAGTACACGAGCTTGAGGGTGTCGCCGACGGTGAAGAATCTCCGGGAGGGATCGAGGTCCCCGCCTCCGGTCACGGTCACCTTGATCGGGTTGGGGATCATGCCGTGGTTTACCCGATCTTTCTTTCGTGTTGCAGAGCGTACCAGTAGCCGGGGGTCGTCCCGGCGGACGGTGTTGGCGCCGACCAGGATGGCGTCGCATCCCGCACGCAGCGCGTCCACCCGGTCGAAATCCTCGTCGTTGGACAGCAGGAGTCTCTCGGGGCCGGTGTCGTCGATGTAGCCGTCGACGGACATGGCGCAACTCAGCAGCACGTACGGGCGATCACCCATGGTCTCTCAGGCGAGCCAGCTCGGTCCGCGCGCGGGCAAGACGCTCGCGCCACCATCCGGCGCGGTTCGGGTCCTTCAGCTCGAACGCCACTAACCGGGCGGGGTCGGGCGCGGGAGGTTTTCGGGGTACCGGAATATGGCCATCGACGGGCCGCAGCATTTCGGAGTCCGCGACGAGGTCTCCGTGCAGAAGCGAGAGCGTGCCCAGGCCGCAGGCGAAGTCGAGCTCGGGGAGCGCCCCGGCGAGGGCGACCTGGGCCGCCAGGCCGGTGCTGGTCTCCAGGGCCGAGGAGACGACGCAGGGCAGCCCGGTGGCCTCCGCTACCTGGAGGGAGCGGCGAACTCCACCGAGCGGGGTGCACTTGAGCACCGCGATATCGGCCGCTCCTGCCGCAGCGACGCGCAGTGGGTCCTGCGCGAGTCGGATCGATTCGTCGGCGGCGATGCGTACGTCCACCTTCCGGCGCACGGCCGCCAGCTCGTCGATGCTGCGGCAGGGTTGCTCGACGTACTCCAGCCCGCCGGCGGCCTGATCGAGCCGGCGGATGTGGTTGACGGCGGTGGGGACATCCCAGGCCCCGTTGGCATCGACGCGGATCGTACCCTGCGGGCCGAGCGCGTCTCGGACCGCCTCGACGCGGGCGAGATCCTCGGCCAGCGAGTCCGGGTGATCCGCGACCTTGACCTTGACAGTGCGGCAGCCCGAGCTGGCGGTGATCTGATGCGCGCGCTCGGGGGCGACGACCGGCACGATGGCGTTGATCGGGATACGGTCGCGTACCGGTTCGGGCCACCCCTGGGTGCACGCCTCAAGCGCGGCGGCAAGCCAGGACGCCGAGATCCGGTCGTCATAATCGGCGAACGGGCAGAACTCGCCCCACCCCGCCGGTCCTTCGATGAGCATGCCTTCCCGGACGGTGATTCCCCGGAACCGCACCCGCATGGGGATGGCGTAGATGCGGGCGTGCTCGAAATCGATCCTCGCGTGCATGCTCGATCCGTTCTCTCAAAAGACGTTATCGCCCTGGACTTGAGGGACGACGAAGACGTGGCGATTGGTGACGCAGATGCTCTCCAGGGTATGGATCGGGTGGTCATTGGGGTCGTAGCTGGTGCGAAGGATCTGAACGATCGGCGCCTCTGGGCCAGCCTGAAGCATGCGGACCTCATCGTGGGTGGGCATCCGCGCGGTCAGAGTCTCCACCGCCCGGCCGAACCGCCAGCCGAGCCCTCGAAGGAGCACTTCGAGCCCGCCTTCCACGAATCCCGGCTCCATGAGCCGGGTGCCCTCGGCCAGGGACAGCAGAAAGTAGCTGTTGGAGATCCGCACCGGGATATCGTTGGCGAGCATGAGCTTGGAGCGAATCAGGATCGGATCGCCTTCAGCGAGACCCATCCGAGCCGCGGCGTGCGCGGGCGCAGACATGCGGCCTATTTCGAGCATTCGCCTGCCCGGGCGGACACCCTGCCGGTCGGTCTCGGTCAAGAAGAGGGAAGCGCTGGCCCGCACGTCCGGGTCGGTCGGGATGCTCCGCACAACCTGGACCTGGTTCAGATGCTCGGCCGCTTTGTCCATGAGGACACCTCTCAAGCCTCGGTCGAGTCGGTCTCCATTCCTGCGGATCCACTCCATCAGGTCGTCGACGGTTGCTGCGCCGGTCTGCTCTCGCAGATGGTCGAGGCGCTTCTTCGCTCCCTCCTGGCTGATGGAGAGGCGCTCGGCGAGCCGTCGGCGCTTGGCGAGCAGGGGCTCCACTCTGAGCAGTCTCAGGGTCTCCTGATCCGCGGGGGTGAAGACAATTCCCGCGATTATGGCATCACCCTTCGCCACCGCCGCTCCTCCCCGTCCAGCCGACTTGGATCGCCCAAAGACTTGACTGCTAATGCTACCCGATTCGGGTAGCTCAGTTCGATCACCGAGTAGTCGAGGACGGGCCTTTGCGTGTAGTGACTGCATCGGTGCTACCGCTAAGAATGGCCGAGTGCTGAGCGACGGGAAGGGGGCGATATCTCCCCAAAGCTGCATATGGCCGGCGAGCCACAAGACCGCCTGCGGGAAGGATTCCGTCCAGGGTCGCCTCTGCGCCGAGCATCTGAGACGGCTCCGAGCTTTCGCCGGCACGTGGAGGTGCTCCTGGCCCGGATGCGAGTTGCTGTCGTCGACGAAGAGAGGTATGTGCTCCTTTCATCTCATGGTCGCCGGCGGGCGGGGGGCCGGGTAGGAGGAGAACCGCCCCCGGACCGGGGGCGGTTCTCCCCACCTGCGATCGGAAGCCCCGGTCAGTCCTCGAACTCGTGGGCTTCGAACTTGAGGGT
>JBOGWM010000198.1:0-3530 GCA_050693695.1 Actinomycetota bacterium | reverse complement strand
CATCGACCCTGATCAACTTCGTCCAGCCGAGGGCTACCGCGCCAAACCCGGCGACCAGAGCCCCGGCCACCGCGATCAGCGCCGGAAGATCGGCGGCGAGCGCCTCCGCGCGCGCTGGGACGCCCGGGGGGAGACGCTCCCCGATGGCCTGACCCACCGCAGCGAAGATCGTCCCCGTCTCGGCAAGCAGGGCGCCGACGAACACGACGACCGCGCGCTGGTCACCCGTCTCGTACTCGAGTCTCAGGCAAGCCGCAGCCCACAGGCAGTGAATCGCCCAGGACAGCCCGGTCCCGCGCCCTTCCTTTTTCTTGACCTCCTCGACCTCGCGCTCCCACTCCTCGGAGTAACGGTCCCGGTATTCCGGCGGGAGCAGGCGAGCGGCGCGCCCGAGCGCTCTTCGGGTGAGAGACTTCGTGTAGTGGTGGATCCCTCTGGAGGTGATGCGCCAGATGGTCGACGCTATCCCCACAAGGAGCGCGGACGCCACGAACTCCGTCAACGTCTCCTTCCAGTTCATGGGGTCCCTCCGCGAGGAGATCTTGATCTCCACAAGCCAGTCTCACAGCAGCTTATCCTATATAGGGATCGCCGGAGCTGGCAAGGATCTTCTCTGGCGGGGGCCCCAAAAACAATGGTGATAGCATGCCTGCGTTCGTGGTGATGCCCGCCCCCACCGTCAAGAGGTGATTACCGTCGCTTTCCAGCCTTTCGAGTGTGCACAGACGGCTTCGGGAAGGACCGAGGCCCTCGACGACATCCTGGAGCTGGGAATGGGCTTCGCTCGGGCCAAGACCTTGCTCAGCGCCGCCGAACTCGATGTGTTCTCGGAGCTGGCCAAGGCTCCCCTTACCCTCGAGGCGCTCGCTGAGCGCCTCGGCATCCATCGTCGGGGGGCGCGAGATTTCTTCGACGCCCTGGTGGCTCTCGGAATACTGGAACGAGAAGACGGACTGTACCGCAACACCCCTCTCGCGGACCTCTATCTCGACCGGGCCAAGCCTTCGTACATCGGGGGACGTCTCGAGCTCTGGAGCCGGATGTACCGGACCTGGGACCGATTGACCGAGGGTCTTCGAACCGGCCAGCCGCAAGACGCGGTCGTCGCCTCGGGTGCCACCCTCTTCGAGGGTCTTTACCGCGAGCCGGAAAGCCTGCGGAGCTTTCTCCGAGGGATGGCGGGGGGGAGCCTCATCTTGGGCGAGGCCATCGCCCGCCGGTTCCCCTGGAAGCGGTACCGCAGCGTTGTGGATGTGGGGACTGCCCAGGGCGCGCTTGTGGTCCAGCTCGCTCTCGCGCATCCCGACCTCGAGGGCATCGGCTTCGATCTCCCGCCGGTGCAGCCGGTCTTCGAGGAGTATGTGGCTTCGTTCGGGCTCACGGGGCGTCTTCGATTCGAGGCCGGCGACTTCTTCTCCGACCCGCTGCCCGAGGGCGAGGCGCTCGTGATGGGACGCATCCTCCACAACTGGAACCTGGAGCAGAAGCGTACCCTGCTCGCCAAGGCCTTCGATGCGCTTCCCCCGGGAGGGGCGTTGATCGTGTACGAGTCGATCATCGATGATGAGCGGCGCCACAATGTCTTCGGCCTCATCGCCAGCCTCTTGATGCTGCTCATGACGCAGGGAGGCTTTGACTACACCGCCGCCGACTGCCAAGGGTGGATGCAACAGACGGGATTCCGCCAGACCTACGTCGAGCCGCTCACCCGGCACGAGTCGATGGTCGTGGCGATCAAGTAGCGGCCACGAACCAGACCCCGGGCCGCCCCTACGGCGTATCGGTCGCACAGGTTGACCCCCTGGGACGACCCGCCGACGGACGAGATAACCGCCTCGGTCCGATTCTTGCCTCCCGTGTGGAAGCCCAGCGTCAGCTGGCCCCTCCTGCGGCTCGTCCGGTTCGCCGCCCTAAAACGTACTGTTGGTATTGACGCTGCTCATCAAATGTGTTTATTTCTACCAGGGTGCGTGGTTTTGACCACACGCCGGAGTGTGGAGTCGAGAGGAGGAAGATTGGGTCCCGTTCCCCGAGTACCCGGTGCTGCCTCACAGCCATCCGCGCTACCCCGGGGTCTGGCCAGAGCCCCTGACTCCTTCGCTCCCGGCGGTCGCCGTCGGGGTGTCCGGGGGACGACCTGCCGGGGTCCCCCAAAGTTCGATCTGTCGGACCTCCGGACGACGCCGACCAACAGGTTGGCCGAAGCGGAGCGTCGGAGAGTGAGGGCGGACGCGTTAGCCACGTAAGGAGACCGCATGGAGCAAGTATCCGAGTCCACCGTCGCTATTCGTTACATCCAAGGATTGACGGCCCTTCTTTCCTGCCTGCCCGCCAACGGCAAGGCGCGGGAGCTCCTCTCTCTTGCCTTGGAGCTCGACGAGGGGCCCTGGTTGGACAAGATCGGTCCCCCCAGCGACCCGGACAGTGACGAAGGGATGAAGGCATGGCTCGAGTCCCTGTGGGCACAGGGGGGCCTCACCCCGGAGGAGCAGCAACTCGTCGACTGGCAGAACGATTCTGACAACATGTCCGCGGCGATCGATGAAGTCCAGGCTATTGCCGCAAAACTTCGCGCTTCTTGAGCCGGGTACTCCACCGGTTGGCACGGCCAGCCATTCAGAAGGGAGATAGTCTCCGATGTCAGCAATTCTGTCCGAGATGCCCATCGATCTCGACGAGCTTTTCTACCAGAGCGTGGTGGACGAGGAGTTCCGAGCCCAACTCCTCGCGGATCCGACAGTCTTCGGGCTGGATGATGCATTGACCTTCGCTCTTCCGGCTCCGGTGGAGTCTCAGGATCCCACCCTGCTGGAGCTCGCCTCGCGGGTGGACTTCATCGTCGGGTGCGCAAGCACTTGCAGTTTCGGGCCCTACACCGTCGTCTGCGACGGAACGACGAAGTAGGCGGCTCTCGACCTCATTTGAGGGCCACGACAGCGGTTTCACCCCGCGCAAGGTTCCTCTCTTGCGTGGGGTGAACGCTGAGCCAGAAGCCGGCGCCGATTCTCTTGTGCAGGGCGCCGCTTCCCCAAGCGATGCCTCTTCCCCGCCCACCGAGAGCCGGACACAAAGACATGAGCTATACGAAGGAGCGTTCGCTCCTCGGCGTGAGTGCTCCATACGACATCGCCAGTCGGGCCTCCAATCTCGCTGAGCAGATCCGCATCGTTCAAGCACTCGCCGGGCGAGTGCACCTTGGCGTCTCTCCTCCTGAGCTGACCAGCGTGGACTCGTGGAGACTGCGACGGTTGGCATGCAAGCTCGCCGGGGGGTCCTCGCGGGAGCCCTTGCGAGATCCGCAACCCCGAGGGTCTGCTGAGGAGCTCGAAGCGGTCTTGGCGGCTAACCGGCTCCTCCAGCTCCGCTCGGGAGACCTCGGAGAAACGGAGCGTGCAGTGCTTGCGGACGTGCACGGGGCATGGCTTTCTACCTACACGGCCGCGCTGGACGGTTTGTATCTGTCGAGCGGGGAGGCGTCGACCGCCGGTCGGGTCGCCGGGAAGGGCCACCATCAACGGCTGGCTCTCGCC
>JBOGWM010000197.1:0-6090 GCA_050693695.1 Actinomycetota bacterium | reverse complement strand
GCCCTCGACCTATCGGGGATGGCGGCCGTATGGGTTGGGGTGCAGGTCGTTACCGGTTGTTGGTCGGCGTGGCGAGTCCGCAGGATCCTGGCGGCTCCAGGACTTCCCGGCGAGCGTGCCTTTCGGGTGAGGCCCGGTGGGGACCCGTGAGCGCGGTGGCCATCGCAGCGCTGATCATCCTCCTCGTCGCCAAGGAGATGGTCCGAGCCGCCGGTGGGGATCACGCCGCTGCCCGCACGGCCGTCCTCAACGTGGCGATCTACCCGCTCCTGGCGGTCTTCGCCTTCGTCGTCGGCCGCCGTCTCCTGGAGCTCCTCCGGTAGAACCCGACCTATGGACCCGTCCCTCCCGATGACCGGGGCCGGCAGGCATCGTCCGGACCGGCTCATCGTCATCTCGGACGTCCACATGGCCGGGGGGGACAGTCGAGACGGCTTCTGTCGCGACGAGGAGCTCGCCGGCCTGCTGGACGCGCTCGGGAGGGAGGCTCGGCAGGGGCGGGAGGAGACGAGGCTCCTGGTCCTCGGGGATCTCCTGGACCTGTTCGAGGTCCGCGACGGTCCGGACGGCAGGCCCATCAACCCTCTCGACACCTCGACGAGCACCGCGCTGGCGAAGCTGCGGTCGATCGCGCGGGCCCACGCCGTGGTCTTCCGGGCGCTGGGGACACTGGCCGCCGCCGGCGTTGGGATCGACGTCGTCGCCGGCAACCATGACCTGGAGCTGATGCGACCTCCCGTGCAAGAGGAGCTATGTGAGCTGCTGATGGAAGCAAGCGGGGAGGCGGAGGTCCCGGCGGCGCTGCGCTTTTATCCCTGGATCTATTACCTCCCGGGGCTGGTCTATGCCGAGCACGGCAGCCAGTTTCATGACATCAACTGGTCCCCGACCCTGCTCCGCAATGCAAGCAACGGCAAGGACGTGCAGCCCCCCGTCTCGCACCTCCTCCTCAACCCGCGCCCCCTCCTTGAGACCGCCGGCCCCCTCGGCGCGCTCAGGGTCCTCCTCCGCCACGACGCCCTCCGCCTTCGCCCGCGCCGCTCCGGGGCGAGAGCCGAATATCGCCGTCAGGACCTCCCCGCCTATGCCCCGCAATCCGGCCTGGCCCCGGAGCTCCTCCTCGCGATCGATGACGCCTGCTCGGTCCGGTTGCTCCCGCTGGCCTCGCGGTTGGCGAGAGCGATCGCCCGGAGGCGGGGGCGGCGTTCGGGCGCTTACCTCAAGACCGCGGCGGCCGCGGTCCACGGCGTGCTGGAATCGGCCGGCGCAGGCGTTCCCTTCTATCTCTTCGGCCACTCGCACCTGCCAGAGCGGGCCCCGCTGTTCCCGCCGGAACCCTCGCCCGGGTACCTGAACGTCGGGACATGGTCGCGCTTTTCCGGGTTCCCCGATCGGTTGGGGACTTTCGTGGAGATCACGCCCGCCGCAGAGCGGCCCGCGAGCGCCCGGCTGCTCGTGTGGGATAGCGCAGCGAGGAAGGTCCGGGCGTTTCCCCCCTGACCCACGGCCGGGACGCATCGCAGCCAGCCGGTCGCTGGCTCACACGAGGCCGAGATGCGCCGCGATCGCCGCCACCGCGCGATCCGGCGGCCAGGATTGGGGCACGGTGAGGCGCTCGATGCACGCGCGGGCGAAGGCCGCCCGGATGTATGCCCCCTCGGACTCGATGCCCCCTCCCAGTGCCTCTCCCCACCGCGGATGGGCGGCGAGGTGAGCCCGCTGCTCGCCGAGCAGGCCAAGGCATTGCCCGACCAGCGCCTCGAGATCGGCTTCGGATGCTGCGAGATCGGGCGATGGGGAGCGTCCTAGAAGAATGGCTCGGGCGATGGGGAGAGCTCCGGGAGGGACGGGGGAGCCGCTGAGCGCCGTGGGCGCCAGCCGGAGCGGGGGCCGGATATAACCCCGGGAGGCCGAAGCGAGGAGGCGGAGGATCGCGATGGAGCGGCGCGCCGGGGCCGCCAGCGCGCCGTACGCGGCGGGCACGACCTCGGGAAGGTCGTGGTAGAGGCGGAGCCGGCGCCAGAAGACCTGGCAGCCCCCCGAGGAGACGATCACCTGATCGTCGCCGAGAACCTGGCGCCCCCTGGCGAGAGCCAGCGCGCTGACCGAGCTCTTCCCGCTCCGTGAGGGCCCGATCAGCACGGTGACACCGGCGCCGCCGACGATGCCCGCTGCGGGAAGGAGCACGCATTGGGATCTCGCCATGGCGATCGAGATCAACGGCTCGATGAAGAACCCTTGCACCAGCGAGAGCACGAAGGGCCTGGGGCGACCCATGACCCGTATCGACGCCCGGAGCGGATGGGCGGCGGGATCGGGAAGATCGACCTCCCAGCCGACGGTCTTGTGCCGGCCCGAGACCCTGGGAGCCTCGCCGGGAGCCAGGGCTGCGGTGGCCAAGCTCACCCGGACCTCGGGCAGCCCGCGCTCCTGCGTGTCCGCAGCCGGGCCGTACTCCGCCTCGAAGAACTCGAGGATCCGGCTTTCTCCCGCGATCTCTACCCCGATCCCGGGACCGAAGCGATACCGGCGCGACGGCATGAGTTCAGAGATGGCGGGCGATCGCGTCGCCGACGTGGCCGGGATCGGTAGGGAACGGGGACCGCACCACGAGCACCGGGATCCCCGAGAGCGTCCCACGCAGGAGCCTGTCCTCCTCGTCCCGCACCTGCGCCGCCATGTCGGCGCGGCTCTCGGGGTGGCCGTAGTGTCCCCGCTCATAGAGAGCGAAGAAATCTCGCCGCTCATACGCGGCGGAGGCTGCCAGCCGCCTCGCAGCCCATGCCGGATCCGCCGGCTGGGCGCTGACGGTTATGTCCGGGACCGTCATGAGGAGGGCGAGCGCGCCCAGCCTAACGGTAGGAAGGCTTTCTCGCCCATAGATCGAGATGACCTTGCTCGGCCGCAGCGCTGCCCGCTCCGCCAGAGCCGCCGACCGCCGGAGCCATTCCCCCGCGCCCGGCGCGCCTCCACGAATCGCTGCGAGGGCCGGGCGGGAAAGGGTAGAGGAGGCGGCCGCCAGGAAAAATTGCGCTCTCGCCCGCCGGGGAAGGCAGGACCGGAGCAGAGGCAGGTAAGCGAGCACCCATCGGCGGATGCCCACGGAGATGGGAAAGGGGGTCAGCATCCGGTCGGATCCCACCACCGTCCACTTGTCCGAGATGAATGGGGCTCCCCGCTCGGCGAGGGCCAGCGCGGTCTCGGTCTTGCCCGTCTCCGACCAGCCGGCGACCACGACGCCCTTACCGTCGATTGCCACGGCGCTGCCATGGACGGCGAGCGCGCCCAGGCGGACCAGCGCCACCTGCATGGCGGGACGGATGACCGGGCCGACGATGCGCTCCAGCGGGAAGCCGCACTCGTAGCCAAAGATGAACGGGAGACTCCCATCGAGGCTCGGGAGCGAACAGGAGCGTCCGTCGAGGAGAAGATGGTGTTGACCGCCGAGGAGAGCGGTGACCGTCCCGTCTCGTGCGGGATTGAGAATCTCTGAGAAGCGGCGCTCGCCCGGCCCCCGATCAGGATCCAGAAGGACGGCGGGGCTGGAGTCGACCGCATCACTCGCCGGGTAGGGATCCATGTGTTGCATCAGCCGGGCAACGACCTCTTCGCCGGGATCGGTCAGCCCGAGGACCAGCCCCCCGCCGAGATTGAAGAAGGTCGATCCCAAGGGGGTCCGCTTCACAGGCTGCGCCGTTCCCCGGACCGAGCGCGCCCTCATGAAGATCTCCCCGAGTTTCGTGCCGGGTTCGGATGCCGGGACGGTGGCCGGATAAGCCCGGCGATCACCGCAATGAGCGTGATGCCGATGAGCGCTCCGGCGACCCACAGCCATGACCCGGCGCCCAGAGAGATCGTCGCAACCGACACGATGACCCCGAGGGCCAGGCTGAGCGCGATGCCGAGCACGAGCTCGAGCCACCGATCCCGCAGGCGGAGGAGCCGGACCAGGAAGAGCCCGGGAGCCGCGAGCACCGCCAACAGCAGGAGCGTGCGGTAGCCGGGACCCGCCCCGACTCCGGTGACGCGTCGCACGGCCGCCTGCACCGGCTGGGATGGCGTCTCGCGAATAAGGCGGGCGCGCTCGGCTCCGGCCGTCTCCAGCATGTCCTTCGAGGCGAAGATCGCCGCATCACGGTTCTCGAAGACCACCTCGAGCCCCCGGGCATCGCGCATCGCGTCCTCGAACTGCCGCCATCTCTGTTGGGGAACACCGAAGAACAGGGAGCCGGCCGCGCGCTGGCCGCGTGTGAGAATGATGAACTCAAAGGGAGGGCTCCCCCTCAGGATCCGACGAAACGTCCCGGGGTCCCCGCCGCTGACCATCGAGGTTAAGTCCGTGTAGTCATAGATCGCGTAGTCCCGATAGCGCCACGGGAGATTCGTGGTGAGGGCAAGGATCCGATCTCCGGGCTCGGCGATCCGGTAGAGATGATCGACCGCCGACAGCTCCTCGGGGGTGAAGTAATCCATCCGCTCGTTGCCGTAGCGTGCGACGAGAAAGCCGGCGGCTAGCACCAGGCTCCCGAGCGCGACGCCAGCCAGGGCGAGGGGGCGGGCGCGGCGTCCATCTCGTTGCGAGAGGAGCGTGGCGATGAAGAAGGCCATGAACGGCAGTGAGAAGAAGTAGGAGCGCAGGAGGGTCTCCCCCCCATAGGCGACGATCGTGGTCAGCAAGAACGGCGCCCCGGCCAAAAGACCGAAGTCCAGGCTCAGTTTTCGGGCGCGCAGGCCCCGCAGGGCGCCCAGCAACGCGAGGTTCCATACAAGCAGCGACAGGGCGCTCCTTGAGAACACGACCAGGCGATGCTCCGGGCTGCCCTGAAACCGGTTCACGAAGCTCGCATCGACGTTTTCGCCGAGCGCCCCCACCCCCTCGGTCACCTTCTCGATATGGCCCCCCAGGTAGCCGGCGGCCATGAAGATCAGCCAGGTCACGATCGCGACCCCCAGCAGCAGCGGCAGGCCCCGCAGGGTGATCCGTCGGAAGGCGACGAGGACCCCGAAGGCGGCCAGCATCGCCAGAGGGGTCAACTGATGGCTGGCCACCGCCGCGAAGATATAGGCGACGAGGACGGCCACCAGGCCGGCTCGCTGCGATGGACGGGATCGCTCGTTTTCGGAGCCGTTCTCAGCTCTGGACTCCAGCCAAGAGGCGCCCCGGCGGACCAGGCGGCTCGGAAGTCGCCCCCGGTGGCGCCCTACCCCCCGGTCGGCTCCGGCAGTCTTGAACCACTTCAGAGCGATGAGAAGCGCCGTGAGGTAAAAGAAGTAATTGAGCGCCTGGGGGGCGAGGTAGTCCTGCCCGACCCAGTTGGCGAGGAGGAAGAACCACCCGCCCAGCCAAACAACGTCGCGCCGGTGGGTGGCCGTCGTGAACAACAGGAGCAGGGGGCCAAGATACAGAAGGTTAAAGACGATCGGCGCCCAGGTTGCGTAGGGCAGGGCGTTGAGCAATCCCGTGACCCCGGTCACGAACGCCATGAAGATGAAAAACCCCGGCCAATTGAAGAAGGCGTCGATCTGGGGGTCGACTGTCCCGGTCCGCGAGATGTGCTCGATGATTCCCGAGATCCTCCAGGCAACCGCCGTCCTCGGGACCCCCTCGGCGAGTGGCGTGATGCCGTAGAGCATGAGGATCAGCCCTACGAGATGTGCCATCAACAGGGGCCCTCGCACCGGGCGGCGGGCCAGCGCGAGACAGAAGCTGAAGGTCAGGATGCCGAGGGCTAGATAGAACTGCGGCGGCAGCACCGAGACGAGGCCCAAGTCGTTCATCCGGCGGAGCGGGATCCGGCGCGCCGACGCGAGCCCGAGTGCGAGGGAGGCTGCGAGGAGGACGACCGGGAAGCCGGCTCGGACCATCGGCGCGAGCCGCCCGGGAGATCGCGACCCGAGGATGTCGAACGCAGGCACGGGCGGTCGCAAGGAGGACGTTTTCATTGAGGAGAGCGTAACGCTTATTACCTAACTACGTGATACTATGAAGAAGGTGCTCGGGCATAATGAGCAATATTGTCCCCAGCTCTGATGTCCAGCGGAGCGGGCCAGTAGATCCCGTAGATCATGAGCCGGCGCTCGGTCCTGTCC
>JBOGWM010000196.1:0-1912 GCA_050693695.1 Actinomycetota bacterium | reverse complement strand
GGTGGACGGGAATGGGGTAATGGATGCCCGCCCCGATCCCCGCCTCCTTCAGCGCCATCAGGACCTCGTCCCGCCTCGGCACCCGCACGACGTACAGATGCCAGACATGCTCGTTCCCCGGGCAGACCTCGGGCCGGGTCACCTCGTCGAGGCCTTCGAGAAGCCGGTCGTAGCGGTCCGCCGCCTCCCGGCGAGCCGCATTCCAGCGGGCGAGGTGCGCCAGCTTCACGCTGAGAACCACCGCCTGGAGGGTATCCAAACGGGAGTTGAACCCCACCTCGGGGTGCTCGTACTTCTTCTCGCCCCCGTAATTCCGCAGCGCCCGGACCTTGCGAGCGATCTCGCCCGAACCGGTGAGCACCGCGCCCCCATCCCCGTACGCTCCCAGGTTCTTGCCCGGGTAAAAGCTGATCCCGGCCGCGAGTCCGAAGCTACCCGCCGGCGCCCCCTTCCGGAGAGCCCCGTGGGCCTGGGCGGCGTCCTCGATGATCGCAACCCCCGCCGGCTCGGCCAGGACGCTCAGCTCTTCCATGGGAGCGACCTGCCCGTACAGGTGCACGGGCATGATCGCGGCGGTTGCGGGGCCGAGCCTGTCCGCCACCTGCTCGACGTCGAGGAGATGCGAGACCGGGTCCACGTCGACCAGGACCGGGCGCGCTCCGGCCCGCAGGACCGCCAGGGGGGAGGCGATGAAGGTGTTGGTGGGGACGATCACCTCATCCCCGGGCCCGATTCCGCCGGCCCGAACCGCCAGCTCCAGCGCATCGGTCCCGCTCGCCACTCCCACGCAATGCTCGACGCCACAGAACTGCGCGAATGCGACCTCGAACTGCTCGACCTGGGGACCGAGGATGAAGGCGGTCCGGTCCAAGACCGCGTCCCACCCCTCGCGGACCTCATTGGCGATCCGCGAGTGCTGAGCCTTGAGGTCAACGAGCGGGATCTGTTCCATCGCCTCCGGACCGCTGGCTTGCCTGGTGAACCTCCCCCGCCTCGGGCCCCCGCCCCGGATCCCCGCCCTTCTTGAGTCCCAGACCCACATACACCAGGGGTCGCAGCATCGACCACCAGCCGGTGATGGGCTTCATCTTGGTCTGGCCAAGACTTCGCGGCGGGTAGATCTTGGTGACCGGGACCTCGGTGGTGCCGTACCCGAGCTGGATGGCTCGAAGGTAGAGATAGGGCTCGAGCTCGTAGCGGTCCAGCCAGTCCTGCCCGAGGTCGATACGGGGGTCCGAGAGAATCCTTGCGGAGATGGCCCGGAACCCGTTCGTGGACTCCGTCACCTTTTTTCGTGCCACCAACGAGAACAGGACCGGGTGAAGACGCGTGGCGATTCTCCTGTAGAGAGGCATCGACCCGAAGTTGGCGTTCCGATTCAAGAAGCGCGACCCCTGGACGAGGTCCGCTCGGCCCTCAGCGATCGGCGCCAGGAGGAGGGGGATCTCCTCCGGGAAGTCCTTGTTGTTGCCCGCCACCATCACCACCACATCGTGTCCCTTTTCCAGGGCGTAGCGGTAGCCGGCCCGCAGCACGGCGCCGACCCCCACCGTGGCGCCCATGGACAGAACCGTCGCCCCGAGGGCCTCGGCGATCTCCACGGAGCGGTCAGTGGACCCGTCGTCGATGACCACCACCTCGTCCACCACATCCCGAGGGATGCGGGAGATGGCCGTGCCGACCTTGCGCTCTTCGTTGAGGACGGCCACCAGGACCGCAACCGATAGACCCTGATACATGATGAATTCAACCCCGCCCGATAGAAAGCCCCACGAACACTTAGCGTGGGGAGGACAGGCCCTCCCCACGGGCCCCTCCCAAAACCCGGCCGGTGCCGACCCACACCGTCGGGCCGTCGTAGCCGGCCTTCTTCAACTCGCTCCGGCCTTGGAGGCTCCGCATGAAACTTGTC
>JBOGWM010000195.1:0-2558 GCA_050693695.1 Actinomycetota bacterium | reverse complement strand
CTCCCCGTGAAACCGAGCCGTCCAGAGATTGTAAACGAAGCGGGAGACGCGTTCTCGGCATTCTTCTGCATATACATTACCGAACATGCGGTGCGGGATGTGAAGAACCATGTAAGAATGCCTTCATGCTGTCTTCTGCGCACGGTGGGGCCGGGAGGGTCTGGCCGAGCTCGCTGCAGCGGGGCCGGGAGGCGGGGAAAGCCTTGCCCGGCAAGGCTGCGCACGAGTCCGGCTCCGAGACCGCCCCAGCGCCACCTCGCCGGGCGCCTACACGATCCAATAGTCCTCCCTGAGGCCGGTAGGGGCCTGCCCGAGGCCCTTGCGAGCTTGAAGGCAGGTTGCGCACTGCGTGAAGGCGTGGACGACGTCATGGTTCAGCTCGACGATCTCACCCGCCTGCTCGAGCAGCCCGGCGAGGGCCGCCCCGTCCAGCTCGCATTCGAAGACGCTGCGCTGGAGCCGGACGCCGTACCGGGAGAGGAGGGCGGCCAGGCGGAACCGCTTGGCGTCGTCGCTCACGTCATAGGCGATCACGATGTTCATCGCCAGGAGACCGGCCGGTACTCGTCGGCGTACCCGAGAACCAGTCCGGCCAGTTGCCGGGCCTGGAGGAGGACGCCGCGACGATACGACGTTCGGGTACCCGATGGGACGTGGGCGAACCGGGTGAGCAGCCTCTCTTCGAAGGCCGCAAGGAATGTGCGCCTCGGGCCATCCTTGAGATACACGGCCTTTTCCTGGTCCCGGCGGAAGCTCTCGGAAGTGAGGATTCGGCGCCGGAAGAGCTCCAGCACCACCGTGTCGACCAGCAGGGGGCGGAACTCCTCCACGAGGTCGAGGGCGAGGGAGGGCCGCCCCTGGTCCTCGGCATGGAGGAAGCCCACGTGCGGATCGAGGCCCGCCACGGAGAGGGCCGCCACGGCCTCGCCGAGCAGCAGGGTGTAGCCGAAGCTGAGGGCGGCGTTGGCGGGGTCTCGTGGAGGGCGCCGGTTGCGTCCGCCGAAGCCCGCCTCCTCGGGTAATAGAAGGGCTATCGCCTGAAAATAGTCCCGGCTGGCCGAGCCCTCGACGCCCATCAGGGCCGGGATCGTCGGCGCCTGAAGAGCCGCCCGGCGGAGGTCCTCGAGGCCCCGTGCGGTGTCGACCAGAGCGGGGGCTGCGTCCCTGCGCTGGTACCGGAGCAGGAGGGCGCGGAGGTTGGCGATCTTTCCGGCGACGATGATTCGTGCGAGACCGAGACGGAACTCCTGGTCGTCCACGCGCCGGTACTGCCGCCGGCGAAGGCGGGTGTTCGTGGGGTGAGGTCCGTCCAGGCGCCCGAGCCACTGGCCCCTTCGAGAGAGGAAGACCACGTCGATCTGGTTCCGGAGGGCGTACTCGCGCACCTGGGCGCTCACCCCGACGCTGCCGAAGGTGACGAGCTGGCCGAGCTGGCTGACGGGCACCGAGAGCAAGAGCTCTTTCTCCTTCACCACCTGGAGGTGGCCGTGGCGCAGCCTGGTCCCGGCGCCCTGAACGCTGACGTACAGTGACTTCTTTGCGGGCCGCTCCGGCGCCCGAAAGCCGCTCCGAGGGTACTCGTCGCCGATCTCGACCCCCAGAAAGGAAACACCCTCTTTGAAGGTCGAGGTGGCGACCTTGTCCCCGTTCACCTCCAGGCTGAGGGCCGCCGCTTCCTTCTCGACCGCTCCCAGGGCCGCCGGCGCCTCTTCCACGCCGGCCAGCGCCACCGCGAAATCATCCGCGAAACGGACCACCGGGAACCCGCGCCGGGCCATCCCGAGGTCGAAGGGATGCAGGTAGAGGTTGCAGAGCATTGGAGACAGCGGCGCACCCTGGGCGGCGCCCTTCCCGGTTCGCTCCCAGCGCCAGAGCCAGCGAGCGGGGCGCTCCAGGAGCCGCTCCACGAGGCGGAGCAGCCATGGTTCCGGCAGCGCCTGGCGGAGGGTATCCAGGATGAGGGCCCGGTCGAGGGAGTCGAAACACTCGCGGAAATCCGCGAGGAGGACCGCGGTGGCTCCCTGGTCGCGAAGCTCCACGATGGTGGAGATCGCATCCTCCACTCCCAGGCCGGGGCGATAGGCGAAGGACCACGGCGTGAGTCGCCAGTCGATCAGGGGCTGGATCTGCTGATGGACGGCGCGCTCGACGACTCGGTCCTGGATCGACGGCAGCCGCAGGCTGCGCATTCCCCCGGAGCGCTTGGGAACGTCGATTCGGGTGAGGGGTCCGGGAACATAGGCGCCTCCCAGCAGGGCCTCCGCTATGGAAGCCATGCGTTCGGTGAGGTGGTCGCGGAAGTCGAGGAGCTGCATCGAGGGGATGCCGTCGGCCTCGTCTCCGGCGCGCACGGCCTCCCAGGCGCGATAGAGGTTGCCGGGATCGGCCACCCGCGCCAGGAGGCCGGAGATCGCCGGGGGCGCCGGCGGTTCGGTTGTCGGGGAGATCTCAGATCCGTACATACCGTGTCACCCCCATCCCGAAGGTGGTGCCCGCTCCCGTACCGGAGAAAGGAGCGATCGAGGCGAGCGCGTCCAGGGCGCGAAGGCGTTCCGGGG
>JBOGWM010000194.1:0-3618 GCA_050693695.1 Actinomycetota bacterium | reverse complement strand
CTGCTATCGCCCGCGGGCGATAGCAGCGCGTCACGGCGCACCCGAAGGGTCGTCGGGAGCACTCTCCTGACGATCGCGGCCGCCCTGCTGCTCGGGGGGGCCGGCGTGGGCTTCTACCCCTTCTATACGGATCTCAGGGCCGGTCAGCAGCAGAAGACTCTCCAGGAAGCCTTCGACCGATCCAGCAAGGAGGAGTTCTCCCGCCTGAAGAAGGCATACTTCTCGAACGGCAGGGTGAAGGTGGAGGAAGGAAAGCCCCTCACCTGGATCCGGATCCCGAAGCTGAACGTGAATGCGGTGGTCGTGGAGGGCATTACCCTCCCCGCTCTTACGGCGGGAGCCGGCCACTACCCCGACAGCCCCCTGCCGGGGGAGCCGGGCAATGTCTCCATCGCCGGGCACCGGACGATGCATGGGAAGCCCTTCGCCGACCTCGACCAGCTTGGACCTGGTGACAAGATCATCTTGATAACGCCGGTCGCCCGCCACACCTACGAGGTGGTACCTGCCTTCGGGGGACATGCCAATCCGTGGGTGATCGCTCCCCACGACTGGTCGGTGATCGAGGTGGCCACCGATGAGTCGCTTCTCACGATGACTACCTGCCATCCCAAGGGGTCTGCCCGCCAGCGCCTCGCCGCCCGGGCCCGGCTGGCGAAAAGCGAGCCGATCTCGTGAAGATTACCCGATCCAGGCCCTGGTGGATCCTTGCGACCGTCCTCCAGGTGGGGCTCACGTCGCTGGCGGCGTTTCCCGGTTTTCCGTCGGAGACCACCCCCGGTCAGGCGGCCGAGTCCTGTAGCGCCGGAACGCCGGTAACGTCGGGGGACGCGACCATCACCATCCGCCACGCTCCGGACACAGCCGGCGAACAGGAAACTCGCCGGTGCACGCCTCGAGAGGGAGCGGTCCTTCGAGGGCCCTGGACGAACGTGGTCGACGCCCAAGCCCTGACCAATCTGAAGGCCTTCAGCGTCTCGATCGTCCCCCAGAATCCATCGGTCAAGCTGCCGTCGGAAGCGACCGTTTCTCGCTCGTACGCGACCCCACTGCTGGAGGACCCGAACCAGACGAAGGCCGAGGACACCATCACGTATACCTGGGACACCACGACCCTCACCCGGTCCAACGGCGTCTACCGCATCACCGCGGTAGCCGAGTCCCAAAGCGCCTACCGGGTGGAGACCTTCGTCGCCGACCTGAAGGTGGACAACCCGCCTTCCAAGCCGAGCGCCCCGAGGGTCGTCCTGGATGGCGCCACTCCGGTGGTGACCTGGCAGGCCAATCCCGAGCCGGACGTGACCGCCTACCGCATCCTGCGCTCGACCGATGCAAAACCTTACGTCCCGGTGGGCGCCACGGCGCCGGCCGAGTTTCGGGACCAAACCGCCCCTCAGGGAGCCGATCTGCGATACCAGGTAGTTGCGGCGAGAAGCAGCCCGGTCACCAAGGCGACCGGAATCATCTCGAGCCCCTCCGATCCCAGCCCGCCGCTCAGGATCGCCCCGGGTACCGGGGTTCCGCCCGCCATCGGAGGCACCACGCTCTTGCGGAGCAACCCTCAGTCCCGGACTACGAACCGGGGGTCAACCGGGACCGCCTTCGCGCCGGTCCTGCCCTACGACTCCCCTCCACCGCAGGAGGCGTCAGAGCCTTCAGCGGCATCCAAGGACGCCCCTCGGGCGATCTCCCTCCCCCGGGACCAGGACACTCGGACTCGACCCACAAGCGCTTCCGACAAGATGCGCTTCCTTGCCATATCTCTGAACCTGATCGTGGCCGGGCTCCTCGTGGCCCGCTTCGCCCGGCAAATCCTGGCTTCGGCCTAAGCCGGTCTAAGCCGGTCTAAGCCGGTCTAAGCCCCAAAGCCTTCCCCCCGGCTTTCTCCCAAACAAACTCAGCCGTGGCCGATCGGGGCTGAACGGGCCGGCTATGCCGGCCCTCTTCAACCTCCCAAGAAAAGTTAGGCTGGTGGGATGGGCAACACCTTCGATGCGGTCATCGTGGGAGCCGGAGTCATGGGACTCGGGATCGGGTGGCGCGCCGCGAGGCTCGGCCTGTCGGTACTCGTCCTCGACCGGGATCGTCCCGGTCGAGGAACCTCCCGGGTGGCGGCAGGAATGCTCGCTCCCGTCACCGAAGCCACGTTTGGGGAAGAGCGCCTGCTGGCGCTCACCCTGGAGAGCGCCAGACGCTTCCCGACATTTCTGGAGGAGCTGGCCGACGCTACCGGGTGCGAGCTTCCGACCGGAGCCCCGGGGACCCTTTTCGTGGCAGTGGATCGAGATCAGCTCGAGGCCTTGCGTCGGCTTTATGAGTTTCAGGTCGGCCTCGGCTTGCCCGTCGAGTGGCTGAATGGACAGCGCTGCCGGGGGCTGGAGCCGGCTCTTCACCCCGGGTTGCGAGCCGGAATCCTCGCGCCGGGCCACGAGGTGGACCCGCGGGCGCTCACTCGGGCTCTGGCGTCCGCGGTGGTCTCGGCCGGGGGAAGGCTCCGCAGCGGCGCCCGGGTCATCGCGCTCACATGCGATCGTGGGCGGGTCACCGGGGTTCGATTGGCGGGCGGTGAAGAGATCCCGGCGACCCGAGTGGTGGTGGCGGCAGGCTGTTGGTCGGCCGAGGTGGAAGGGGTCCCCGAGAGCCTCGCCAGGGCGCTTCGACCGGTCAAGGGCCAGATCCTGCGCCTGGCGCCTCGGCGAGGAGATGCCCTGCCGCTCACGCATCTCGTCCGCACCGAGGAAGTGTATCTGGTGCCCCGCCGCCAGGGCGAGCTGGTGGTGGGCGCCACCTTCGAAGAACAGGGATTCGACACCTCGCTCACCGCAGGTGGGATCTACGAACTGCTGCGGGCCGGGATCGAGGTGGCGCCGGCCGTGAGAGAGCTCGAGCTGGTCGAGGCTTCCGCCGGGCTTCGCCCCGGCACCCCCGACAACGCCCCCCTGCTGGGACCCGCCGGCCCTGAGGGGCTCGTGATCGCCACCGGACACTTCCGCCATGGCATCCTGCTCGCTCCGGTCACCGCTGACGCGATTGCCTCTCTCCTGGCCAAAGACGACGTGCCGGAGGAGATTCGCCCCTTCTCTCCCGACCGGTTCTCCGGATGAGACTTCTGATCAACGGGAAACCAATAGAGGCGCCCGAGGGCCACACCCTCGGGGAGGTCCTGACCTTTATCGGCATCGAGGACTGCCGGGGAGTCGCGGTTGCAGTGGACGGCGAGATCGTGCCGCGAGGCGTTTGGGGCATCATGGCTCTCGAGGAGGGCCAGAGCATCGAGGTGGTCCGGGCGGTTCAGGGAGGCTAAACCACCGTGATAAGGGAGAAACTTGAGATCGCAGGGCGGCCCTTTTCGTCCCGGCTGCTCTTCGGGACGGGAGGCTTCACGAGCCTGGAGGCTCTGGGCGACGCCCTCGCCGCCAGCGGCGCCGAGGTGGCGACGGTGGCGCTTCGGCGGGTGGACGTCGGGGGGCGCGGTTCGGTCCTCCAGGTGATCGAGGCCGCCGGGGTGGAGGTCCTCCCCAACACCGCCGGCTGCTATACGGCCCGGGATGCGGTGATGACGGCCAGGCTCGCCCGGGAGGCGCTGGAGACCAACTGGATCAAGCTCGAGGTCATCGG
>JBOGWM010000193.1:0-2072 GCA_050693695.1 Actinomycetota bacterium | reverse complement strand
GGTGGCGGTGTCGGATGCCCATGATCACCCCATCCGAGGTACGGGCGGTCACCTTGATCTCTTGGGACGCCGAGTCCACCCGGACGACCAGCGAGTGGTAACGCGTGGCCTCGAAGGGGTTCGGAAGGCCTGCAAAGACCCCTTCGTTGTCGTGGAAGATGAGGGAGGTCTTGCCGTGCATCACCCGATCGGCAGGCTCCACCGAGGCCCCGAAGGCGATCCCGATGGCCTGATGGCCCAGGCAGACGCCGAGTACGGGGATCCTGCCGGCAAAGTTCCGGATCGCCTTCACGGAGCAGCCGGCGTCCTCGGGCCTGCCGGGACCCGGCGAGATCACCAGGGCGTCCGGTCCCAGCTCCTCGAGGTCCTCCGCAGCGACGTCGTTTCGCACCACGACCGGAGTCGCCTCCAGCGCCCCCAGGTACTGGGCCAGGTTGTAGACGAAGGAGTCGTAGTTGTCGATGAGCAGGACTCGCAGCGGAATCCTCCTTTCCTTCAAGGAAAGGAGATCATCCTAGCGCTGTGGGGCGCTAAAAGTTTTCGGGAAGTAGTCGGGGAACGACGAACTCGAACACGTAGAAGAGGCTGGTGAGCGCGAGCGCGATGATCACCGTCCAGGTCAGGATCCGCAGAGCCTTGGCTCTTCGAGTCCGATGCTTTGGCGCCCTCACGCCGCCCTGGCCTCCATTCCCAGGAAACGAGCGAGCACCACCAGGCGCTGGCGGTCCGAGAACTTGGGATGGCAGGTGGTGAGGGTGAGGCGGGAATCAATGGTGGGGTTCAGGATGGAGACTTCGGTGGGGGCCACGATCCTCGTATCGGTGACCAGGTACAGGAAGCGACCCTGCATGGTCGTGAGGGAGATCTCATCACCCGCCTCGAGCTCGTCGAGTCGCTTGAAGGGGGCCCCGTAGGTGGTGCGATGCCCGGAGATCACCATGTTCCCCCCCTGACCGGGGGAAGCGGTGCCGGGAACGTGCCCGGGTCCTTTCTTCAGGACATCGACCGAGACGCCTTCAACGACCACCTGCTCCACGCCGATCTTGGGGATGTGGATGATCGCCATCCCCCGGCCGGGATCGAGCTTGCGTGAAGGCTCTGCGCTGGGGGAAGGCTGGAGGCTGGGCGCCGCTCCGGGCGTCGGGGAGGCCTCCGGCGGGGAAGCGGGCTGGGGACGCCACTCGGCCTCGAGCTGGGAAGCCAGAGCGTCCTGGTGACGGTTGGTGACGAGGTTGGTGCCGAAGAGCTCGTAGCCCACGAACAGCAGGATCACCACGCCCGTGGCGATGAAGACCTTGCCTATGACTCGGAGAATCATTCCCCTGGAGGGTAGCATCGGCGAGGAGCGCTAACCCGACATAAGGACATAAGATTAATCTCCCGTAGCCGGGCCGGCTACCGATCACGGGAAGGATGTCTTTGCGGTGCCACGGTCCAAATCGAAGCGCCGACGTTATCAGCCGCCCCCCAAGCCCAAGCCGCCCCCCTCGCCGCCTTGGGTCCCGGTGCTGTTCTTTGTCCTGATCGGTCTGGGGTTTGTGATCATCCTTGCTCGCTATATCTTCGCCGTATCGCTCCCGATCCTCGACCGGCCTTGGATCCTCTTCGTGGGGTTGGGGCTGATCGCGGCGGCCTTCGTCGTCGCCACCCGGTGGCGATAGCGGACTGCTTCGACTCCCAACTCCGGGCCCGTTTCCGGCTACCATGAGCCCATGGAAGAAGCCAATCCCGGTTCCTACGGCGAGCACCGCAGCGAGCTTCTCGCCCGGTTGCGCCGCATCGAGGGCCAGGTGCGGGGGGTGCATCGCATGGTGGAGGCCGACGCCTACTGTGTGGACGTGCTGACCCAGCTCTCGGCGGTGATCGCCGCGTGCGAGAAGGTCGGGCTCCGGGTTCTCGAGGACCACATCCGAGGGTGCGTGACGGACGCCATCCGCGCCCCGGGGTCGCCCGAGGACGGAGAAGCCAAGATCGCCGAGCTCACCCACGTCCTCGAGCGCTTTCTTCAGACCGGACGTTCCCCGGTCTCAGCCTAGGTGAGTGAGCATAAAGTCGGCCGATCACCTTGCCCA
>JBOGWM010000192.1:0-5482 GCA_050693695.1 Actinomycetota bacterium | reverse complement strand
ACCCTGGAGTTACTGCTGCGAGCCGCCGCGGATGGCTCCGAGCGAGCAGGGGAGATGGTCAATCTCACTCTTCGGCGGATGGCTCTGGGGGGCATCTACGATCAGGTGGGAGGAGGCTTTCACCGCTATTCGGTGGACCGGGCCTGGCTCGTCCCGCACTTCGAGAAGATGCTCTACGACAACGCGCAGCTCGCTCGGCTCTATACCCATGCCTGGCAGGCGTGGAAGACTCCTCTCTACCGCCGTGTCGCGCAGGAGACACTCGAGTATCTATTGCGCGATATGCGATCGGGCGAGGGGGGGTTTTACTCCAGCGAGGATGCTGACTCCGAGGGGGAAGAGGGTACCTTCTATCTCTGGTCCCTCGACGAGATCTCGAAGGTGGCGCCCGAGGCTATCGACCACTACCGGGTCAGCGCCAGGGGCAACTTCGAAAGTCGCAACATCCTGACCGCGGCAGGGGACGAACCTGCGGACGAGGCCCGGAGCGCGCTCCTCGCGGCCCGCTCGGCCCGAACCCGGCCGGAGCGAGATGACAAGATCCTCACCTCATGGAATGGACTTGCGCTGACCGCCCTGGCGGAGGCCGGAGCGGCTCTTGGGCGCCCCGACTGGGTCGAGGCGGCTTGCCAGGGCGGCGCGTTCATCCTCGACCACCTCGTTGATGCCCGTGGCCGCCTGCTCCACTCCTACAAGGACGGCCAGGCTCGAGTCCTGGGCATGCTGGAGGACTACGCTTATCTGGCCGAGGCTCTGTTCACGCTCTGGGAGGTCACCTTCGAGCCTCGATGGATCGAGGAATGCGCCAGGCTCTGCGATCAAATGGTGGAGCTTTTCTGGGATCCGACGGACGGCGGCTTCTTTTCGACGGGATCGGACCATGAGCGGCTGATCCTGCGTCCAAAGGAGATCTTCGAGTCGGTGGTCCCGAGTCCGAACGCGCTGGCCTCGCTGGTGCTCCAGAAGCTGGCGATCCTTTCCGGAAATCGAGACCACGCCGCTCGGGGCGTGAAGATCTTGGCGGTCGCTCGGCCATTCATGGAGAGGGCTCCCCAGGCGACGTCCGTCTTCCTGGCCGCTCTCGACTTCTCCCTGTCGCCACCGAGGGAGATCGTGTTCGTTGGGGACCGGGGCGATCCCGGCGCCTCGGCATTACTCGGGCAAGTCTGGAGCAGATTCCTCCCGAACAAGGTGGTCGCGGGATCTCCCCCGGGGGTGGATTCTCCGATGCTCGAGGGCAAGCGGGCGAAGGGTGGGCTTCTGACCGTATTCGTTTGCGAAGGCTTCGCCTGCCAGCCCCCGACCACCGATCCCAAGGTCCTGGCAACCCAACTCCAGCCAACCCAACCCGACTCAAGCCACCGTCAAGCCGAATCGGAGCCGCGGTAACCGAGGCCGAAGGTGGGGCGGTTACGTTCGGCGATCCTGCGGGGGCGCCCTGCGCAACCACGACTCGGCGGGAGCCGGATCCCACAGCCGGGCGCCTCGCATGGTCGGGGGGCTCGGCGCGCTCGCCTTTTCTTCGAACCCTCGCTGGATCTGCTGCCAGTTCCCCGACGGCATCCATGCCAGCGCGAGGGCCGCGCACCCGGCGGCCGCCGTCGAGAAGGCGAGTGCTCGCCTCGCCTCGGATCCGGCGCTCCATCGCCACAACCCTTTTCCCACTCGAGCGAACAGGGATGACGTTGTGAGGATGATCCCGAGGGGGATCAAGGCCATGACCAGGATACCGATCGAGCCGGCCGCCACCGAGAACCAGTCGAATCTCGACGCGGCCTCTCCGGTCACGGAGATGGCCTGGAGCTCGACCTCCCAAATCGAGAGGAAGATGTCCGGGACTTGTGCGAGCACTCGGCCCAGGAAGAAGAGCATCAGCGGAAGAGCGAAGAGCAGATACAGCGCCACCCCCACCTTGGGAACCAGCTTCAGCCGGTCTCCCGCGGTCCGGCGGGTGCCGGAGGCGCGTCTGGCGAGAAAGGCATTCATCTGACGGAGAGGATCCGGCACGCCCGCCAGATCCGCGACGACGTAGTAGCCGTCGAGTCGGATCAGAGGCAAGAGCTGATGCGCCGCCTCGAGTTCGATGAGCACCGTCGCGAGCAAGAAGGGGGGATAGGCGGTCAGGAAATGTAGGGTGAACACAATGATGGCGAAGATCAGGTTGAAATAGACCCCGCCCAGATCCACCCGCAGACGTCTCCACCGAGAGAGGCGGTAGGCATCGCTGACCTCCGTAAAGAACGCCGGCCAGGCGAGGAACAGGCCGATACCCAGTCCTCCGGGCCGCCCACCCCCGCGCCGTAGAGCGGTGGCGTGGCCAAACTCGTGAAAGACCGTGCCCGCCAGGAACAGCCCGAGGCCGATCACGATATCGCGCGGGTCGATCAGAGTCATCGCGGCATTCCGTAGCCGCTCATCGCCCCAGATCCGCCGAGTTATGTCCAACCCGAGAGCAAGAACGACCACCACGACGGCTGGAGAGAAAAGGAACTGCAGCGCCTCCGACACCCTTCCCACCGCACGCTCTCCCAGGATCACCCTGCGGAGACGAAGGCGGACGATCGCTCGGGGAGCCTGGAGCGGCGTCCGACTCGCCGTCTCCCCGCTCGCCGAACGATGCTCTTCGGTGAGGCGCACCAACCCCGGCAGCCGCTCCCGAATCAGCCAGGCGACATTGTCCGCCGAGATCTGTTTAGCCATCTTACGGCTCACATAGATGGCGATCTCATTCAGGTCCAGACGCCCGTCGGCGGCTTCCGCAATGCGAAAGAGCAGCTCCGACACCCGGCAGTAGGCGCCAACCGGGGAGCGGATCAGAAAGGGAAGATCCTTATAGCCGGCCCCCTTCATGGGACCCAGCAACCGGGCTCCCTCGATGAGGCGTGGGCGTCCGAAAGCTCGGTCTGGCGAGCTCGTGTTGGGGGTGGCCTCGTTCGTCTCGTCAATCAAGGCAACGGTGAGGGAGAGGAAGACGCTGAGGGAGAGGGCGAAGGAGTCGGGGATGGCGCGGGAGAGGACAGGGAAGAGGGAGAAGGCGGCGAAGAGGGAGAAGGCGGCGAAGAGGGAGAGGGAGAGGGAGAAGGAGAAGGAGTCGGGGAGGGCGGCGAAGAGGGAGAGGGAGAAGGCGAAGGAGTCGGGGATGGCGCGGGAGAAGGCGGGGCAGAGGGAGAGGGCGGCGGAGCCGGGACCGGTCCGCTGCCTTGCCCGGAACCCGAAATCTCACCCGGCTGTCCCTGATTGATCTGGCGCCCCTGCTCCTCTTGAGTCTCCTCTGCTCCTCCGGTGACGAGCGGCCTTCCTGACGGGCCTTTGAACTCCTCCATCTCTCGGGACTCCACCCGTCGAGCCACTGGAACCACCTTCCGGGGAACCGGGCGAACTTCGCGGGGGGGCGGGAGCGCGGTCTCCGCCCTCGCAGGCGGAGAGGGGGAAGGCTTTTCCACCATGATCACGGCCGGCGCCGAAGCGCTCGGGCCGCGATCGATTCCGAGTCCTGCAAGAGCGGAGCCCAAGAACGCGCCCGACGCGATGAGCGCCAAGGCTGCTGCCTTCACTCCCAAGATCCCCCTTTGGCGATGACCCTCACATGATCACCCCTCACGTCACCTTTTTCCACAGGAAGGCGGTCAGGGAGCGGGAGCATCAAGGACCGCAGGTCCACTTGCTCCAGTCGCGGCCCCCCTCGGAGATCACGAATGCCGCGTTGGCGTTGAAGGTCGGGTCCTTGAGCCTGGTGGCGTCCCGGACCCTTCCGGTGCCCCAGTCCCCGCGCTTGGAGCGAATCTGCCAGAGACCGATGGAAGGCCCCCACACCCGATTCTGGAGGTTCCGGTCGCCCTCGACGTTCGGCCGGAGCCCGGACTCGCACTCCGCCACCCGGACCGCCTCGGACACCCTCCAGGAGGTAAACCCGACCTTGCGAGCGACCTCGGCCACCTCGCTGCGACTGAGCCCACCCGGAGCCGCCCGGCCGCCTTCCGAACCTCCTGCAGCCAGGACCACAATCAGGGCCACCCCCAGCCAGCCGAGGCCTCCGGAGCTCTCCTCGCCATGCTCAGCCATGAACCCGGGAAGCTTACCCGCGTCTTGGGGTTGCCCGCACAGGCTGTTGCCAGCTCCCGAATGACCGGGTAGGATGAGGGCTGCGAACATATGTTTGTCCGATGTCCCCGACTCCCGACAGGTGTGTCGCCACCCATGTCGAGGACGTGGCTCCCCAGGAGATGGCAAAGCGGGCCGCCCAGGCGATGGGTACTTAGCTTAGCTTAGTACCCGTGCTCTTCGAGTAAGCGCAGCCAGACCTCGCTCACCGTCGGGAAGGACGGGACCGCGTGCCACAGGCGCTCCAGCGGTACCTCCCCGACTACCGCGATGGTGGCGGAGTGCAGGAGCTCCTGAGTACCGGGACCGGTGAAGGTGGCGCCGACGACCACCCGGCGGGCCTCATCGATCACAAGCTGGCTTGTGCCCGCGATCCCGTTGCCCAAGGTGTAGGCCCCCGCGACATCGCCTGTCGGGTAAGAGACCGCGCGGACATCGATCGCAGCTTTGCGAGCCTCGGCAACGGTGAGACCCACCGCGCATACCTGCGGGTCGGTGAAGGTGACCCGGGGAACCTTGCCGTAGTCGGCGACATCCGCGACATCCCTTCCGCAGATGACGTCGCCCGCCAGCCGAGCCTGGTACTTGCCCATGTGGGTGAGAAGGGCGAGGCCGTTGCAGTCCCCCACGGCATAGAGCCAATCGCCCACTCCCTTGACCCGAAGCTGGCGATCGACCGCGAGGAACTTCCCCGCCAGAGCGGCCAACCCGACTGTCTCCAGGCCTAGCCTGGCGGTGTTCGGTCGCCTGCCCACCGCAACCAGGATCTCATCGGCCGCGATCGTCCGCCCGTCCCCCAGAGTCGCGGTGATCGGTCCCTCCGTTCCCCGTCTGGCGACTGCCTGCATCCTCACCCCGGTCAGAACCGAGATGCCCTCGGCCTCGAAGGCGACGCGGACCTGTTCTCCGGCGAAGGGCTCCTCGCGCCCCAGCAGCCGCGGGCCCCCCTCGACGACGATCACCTCGACGACCCCCAGCCGCCTGAGGCACTGGGCCATCTCCGCGCCGATCGCCCCGCCGCCGAGTACGAGCAGGCTACGAGGCAGCTCCCTGACCGAGGTGGCGTCGCGGTTATCCCAGGGGGCAGCGTCGGCCAGGCCCTCGATCGGGGGGATCGCGGGGGTGGTCCCGCAGGCGAGGACCACGGCCGCCCGGGCGACAAGAGAGCGGGTGGCGCCCTCGACGAGGCTGACCTCGACGCTCTTCGTCCCCGTCAGGCGCCCCGTTCCCCGTACGAGCTTGATCCCCTTGCCCTCCAGCCAGGGGATCTGCCCGGCGTCGTCCCAATCGCCAGTCATGAAGTCGCGCTGGGCGAGGGCTGCGGCGACGTCGATCGGCCCGGTCACCGCTTCGGCCGCGCCGGGAACCCGGCGGGCCGAAG
>JBOGWM010000191.1:0-3227 GCA_050693695.1 Actinomycetota bacterium | reverse complement strand
TGAGTATACTGATACAAGCGTTTGCGTTGGAGATACCCGGGATTCTGGGTCTGCCCCGTCCCGTAAGGTCCGCGAGAAGTCCGCGGCCTGATGCAAAGCATTGGCAAGCCCGGCGTTCAGACCCTCGGCCAGACGCTCCATGTCCTCGGGGAACAGGTGCCCGTAGGTGTCCATGCTGACGGTATCGAGGAGTGTCCCAGGTGCCTCTGGATCTGCTTCGGGTTGGCCCCGTACTGACGGATGAGCAGGGCGGCGCAGGTGTGGCGCATGTCGTGGATTCGCACCCTGGACGGCAGCCTGGCTGCCTTGAGGGCTAGCTTCCAGACCCGCCGGTGGAAGTTGGAGTTCCGCAGAAGGGTCCCCTCCGGCGTCGTGAACACCAGAGCGTCAGGATGCTCCTCGACGTGGCGGGCGAGGTGCTCGGCCAGGAGGTCTCGAACGAGCTGGAGGATCACCACGACGCGGGTCTCGGAGGTCTTGGTGGGCTTGAAGTGAAGCCCCTTGCCTCCGAGAGCGCTTCTGCTACCCCGACGCGGGAGTGGGCCAGATCGCATCGACGGCGACGAAGAGCCGCCGCCTCGCCCCAGCGAAGGCCTGAGTAGGCGAGGAAGTAGACGAGGGTGGAATACAGGGGCGCGATGGCTTGCGCTAGCGCCACGACTTGGGCGTCGGTCAGAAAGCACTTCTCCTGCTTGGCGCCCTTGCCCAGCTTGATGCCCTGGCAGGGGTTGCGGGCGATGTAATTCGCTTCCACGGCGAGGGTGAGGATCGCCCAGAGGACCTGCTTGGCCTGGCGGACGCTGTCTCGGGAAAGACCCGCGGCCGACATCTGGGCCACCCACTCCCGGATCTGGAGGGTGTCGATGCGACCGAGCGGGTAGTCTCCGAAGGCGGGCAGGACGTGGCGGCGCAGCAGGCTCTCGTATCCCATCTGGGTCTTGAGCTCACGATCTCGGATGGTGGCAAGCCAGCGAGTAGAGAACTTCTCCCAAGGTGATCCGGGAAAGCCGAGGGTCAACCCACTCTCCCCGGACCTTCGCCGCCTCGGTGGCCGTCAGGAACTTGTCCGCATCCACTTTCCGGGCAAAGGTCCGCTGGCGCTCCCGGCCTGTGGGATCGCGATAGGAAGCCTCGTAGCGGGTCTTCCCACTCTTCAGCGTGATCCTCTTGATGTGCGCCATCGGTACCGTTCCTTGCTGCCTTCTCTTTCAAGCAACCCTCGTCGTCCAATACATCTCCTCGCGGACGGTCTGGCGTTCTTCCCTTGCTCGGGCCGCGGCCGAGAGCGCCAGCAACCTCTCTCCTGCGCTCTGATAGCCGGAGCCGACATATCGCCACTCCTTGATAACGACCACGGCTTGCTCATCCTCGGGACGGCCCCAGGCGTCGAGGAGGATGCCGCCTTCGGCTTGCCTTCTCCTCGTGTACTCCGGGCGAGCCCGGCACAGTCTGGTGAAGGTGGTCGAGTACCGACGAGACTTGGTGTGCCAGTGGCCCCCAAAGCCCAGGCCGTGAGCGCGCTCCCGGAGCTTGAGCTTGGCGAGGCTCGGCCGTCCTCCGAGCAGCCAGGCGGTCTTGACGAGTCCTACGATGTGGGACCGGCCCTGAAGGGCGTCGAGGTCTGTCTCCTTCAGACGCCGGTCGAGGTCTTCCATTGCTTCGGTGGACTTCGTAGCGTACTTGCCCACGTAGAAGGCCACCGCCTCAGGGGACACTTCGCCGGCGCCTTCTGTGGCGGTGATGTTGCGGATGTCGATGGATCCCCAGCGCAGGTAGCCGCCGGGGCGCTCACCGGAGATGCGGGGGTAGGGGGCTTTCACGGCCTCCACTCCCCGGCGCACCGCCTCGGCGAACAGCTCGGGGGTGAAGGAAGCTGGCGGCGGAGCTACTTGGTCGGGCTCCTCGGGAGAGCGGGCGGCGTCCAGACGCATGACGGCGTGGAAGTGGATGGCTCCCCGGCGTTGGAACTCCGCCACCTTGATGAACTCGATGTGGACCGTCTCCTCGAGCTCGGCGGCTCTGATGCCTGCGAGGCGTCCCAGGGCCCTTTCGATGTAGGTCGGGGTACGGCGCCAGAGCTCGGGGGCGAGCGCGTTCCAGATCACCTGGCCGGAGTAGTCGAAGCAGTCTGAGCAGATGGGGTTGCCGAGGCAAGGGTCGTCCTCAGCATGGGAGGTCCAGCAGGCGAGAGGCCGGCCGTGAGGGCATCGCTGGTTGCCGTGGCGGGGACGGCAGTGAAGGTAGCGATGTCCCTTCTTCGAACGGCTGTGCACCGCCCCGAAGCTCGGAGCGGTCAGGGTGACGAAGAGGCGGGGATGGGTGGCGACGCTGTCGGGCACTCCCTTTCCCCCCCGCAGCCCGGCTGCGACCAACTGGTAGGCGTCTGCCCGATAGACCGTGGCGCAGGAGGCGCAGCGGGATTCCCTCCGGTTGCCGCAGCGCAGCAGGAGGGTCTGGTCGACCTCGTTGTCGCTGGAGTAGACCTCCCGGATCTCGCCGGTGGCCTTGTCCACCTGGCGGATGCTGCCCTGGATGCGGATGGGATGGTGGCAGTAGCCCGTGTGGGCGACCTGCTCCATCCAGCGCTCATGGTCTTGGGCGCGGGCGATGATCTCCCAGATGAGAGCGTCATCTTCGAGAAGCGTTAGTCCCATGCCTCCCCCTACTCCTCTTCCGGCGCTGCGACCTCCTCGTGCTATCGGGGGGAAGGCTCTACCTCGCCAGCGGCGACCCCGAAGTGAAACGAGCACAGGCCCCGCTTTGCCGGCGACAAGCGCTCGCACCCTGGCTAAGCGCACTCCCACTTACCCTCGTAGACCCGGACCCGGCCGAGATGCTTGGCGCAGAGCCGACCCTTGATCGAGACCTCGCCGCAGAAGCTCTGGTAGCTCACCGGCCAAACACATGGCTTCGAGGCCATCGGCCGCTCGTTCCCGCTCATGGCTCCTTCGCCTCGCCCGAGCCGGGAGGGAGGCCCGACCCCAAAATCAAGGGCCGGTGCCTCGCACTGCCCGGTGCCCCCCGACGATCCAAGATCGCTATCCCTGCCTCGGGCGTCCAGGTTGGGTAACCTTTGTCGAACATCGGTTAACTCCCCGCAGCGGCATCGACTACCTCGGGATCATCTCCGCCCGCTTCGAGGAGCAGACCCGCCGCCGGATCTCGTATTCGGGGCTTTCCGCCGAGCCCCAGCCTTGTGATGAAACCGATCCAGGAAAAAAGGAGGA
>JBOGWM010000190.1:0-2942 GCA_050693695.1 Actinomycetota bacterium | reverse complement strand
GACGAGAGGTCCTTTCGCCGAAAGGACCTCAGACTCGAGTTGAATCGTGCCGTCGGCAGGGATCGTCCGAGGTGGCGCACCGCCGACCCTGCTCAGATCGAGTTCTGGGTGCTTGAGTACGCCCCCGGGCGGATCGTGGCGGGGCTGCGCCTTTCATCGTTGACGATGCGCCAGCACGGGGGACGGCCGGCTGAGCGACATGGTGCCCTCAGGCCTGCCACCGCAGCCGCCATGGTTCAGCTTGCCGGCGAGCCGGACGGGATACTGCTCGACCCCTGCTGTGGCTCGGGCACGATCCTGAACGAGGCGAGGGCCAGCGGCTGGACATCACGCGGAACCGACATCGATCCCGACGCCGTGAAGGCTGCCAGAGAGAATGTCCACGGCGGCGCGGTTGAGGTCGGTGACGCTCGGGCAGTTGAGATGGCGGACGCATCGGTGGGGGCCTGGGTGTCGAACCTTCCCTTCGGGCACCAGTTCGAGATCAAGGGAGACCCCGACGAGTGGCTGAAGGCGGTCCTGTACGAGGCCAGCCGCGTGACCAGGCCGGGTGGTCATGTGGTGCTGCTCGCCCCGAAGGTCTCGCGAAAAAGCGTCCCCCCCACCCTTGAACTCATCGAACGCGTGCCCATCCGCCTGCTCGGATTAAAGACATCGATCTGGGCATACGCTCGTGCCTGAGCTGCGTCTACCCTCTTCGCCGCCCGACCCGCCCCACCAGTATCGAGGACCTGACATCGTCCTGGCCGGCGACACCGGCTGTTCCGTGGGACACCTGACGACGATCGACGAGGGGTTCGGGTCGAGACCGCGGCGGGGGCCCAGGAGGCAACCACCGTGGCCGATGTGGTGGCGATGCTCAACACGGTCGTCCTCCCCACCGGGCGGGTCACCCCCGTCGGGGCGAAACGGCCTTGGGCGACCCGACGCCAGCACGGAGTTCTGCTCCTTGCAGCAGCCGCCCTCTGGCCGGAGCTGACCGGGCCCCAGGGGACCCACTACCACGTGACCCTTTCGTACGCGTTGCCGCTAGCACTCGATTCCGGCTGGCGAACTTGGAGCGAGGATCACTTGGCTGAACTTATCGAAGCCGCCCAACTTGTCGTCCTCCCGGCGGCCGACTTCCTGGTCGTGCAGCCGAGTGGACAGATTCAGCGACGCCATGCCCGGCTCCTGCGCAGGCATGCGGCGACGATGATCCTCGAACACGATGACACCGACGCCTACCTGTGGCACTGGGCTGCCTTTGTCGCTCAGTGGTTCGGAAGGAGTGTCTCCGCCCACGAGCAGGCCGTACTCGGGGACATGCTGGCAATGAGTGGGTGCCATGTCGGCGACATCGTCCATGGGAGCTCGGTCATCGGCCGGTCCGTCACGTGCATACATCCGGCGAGCCGGGTGGTGTTCGACCTCATGACGACGTGGGACCCCGGGGCGGCCCACCTCCGGCCCGGGGTCTTCGCCGGCGTCCACAACCTCCTGGACGCTTTCGACCGTCGGCTGCGCTACTCTCTCTGCTACGGCCGCTTCCTGTATAAGGACGAGATCGTCGCCGGCTCGTGCCGCCTGATGTTGGCCGACCTGCTCGACTCCGCGGTCGGCAGCCCACCCGGAGAGCCGGATCAGTGATCGAGCATCTCCTCCAGCACGGCCAGTGAGTGGGCATCCCTGCTTCGCCGGTGAACCTCGGAGACCCGTTGCGGGTCCAGGTGGGCGCAGATCAGTTGAAGGAACCGGTGGCGGACAACCGGCAGTGCGTACCGGCGCTTGAGGTAGACCCGCAGGGCGTGTGCTCGCTCCCGGGCCGTGGCGACGGCAGCCCACAGGGTCTCGTCGGCGAAATCCCAGGAGCCGTCTACGAGTACGGTCCCCGACGCAAGACCGTTGGTCGCGCAAGCCGCCCGGCGGACCAGCGTGGACACCCCGATCCCCATCGCATCCGACGCCATCCGGCCCCAGGACTCGCTGACGGAGTTCACCACCAGGGCGTCCAAGGACCGGTAGAACGAGTACATCCAGGTCCATTCGCCGTAGTCGCCAAGGCGCAGATGCAGCCGCGGGGAATCAGCTCCTCCGGAGATGCACTTCCAGCGGCGACGAATCGAACCGGCGGTCATCGCATCTTCGTGCGGGATCACGGAGCACACAAGGTGCACCGACGGGTCGCGGCAAGTCCGCAGGAATCCGACCACCTCCTCCTCGATCCCTTTCGCTGGGTGCAGCAGCCCACCGCATCCGAACAGGAACGCTCCCCGGGTCAGGCCAAGTGCGGACCGCACGTCGACCCTGGGCCCTCGCGGCGGCCGCTTCTGATCCTCCTCCCGACCCCCAAGCCTTGCCCCGCCGGCGTGAGGGTGCGGGCGGGCTACTTTCAGGGGTTTCCGGCCACCTGGAAGGTGGAGGCCTCGTTCATCGGGTCGCCTCCCGCTCATGACCCGGCCTCGATGTGTCCTCCACCAGTCGTGCGTAGGCATCCAGGTCGACAACGACCTCCGGGCCCAGTCCGGGAAGCTCAGGGGGTGGTGAATTTCAGTGATCGAGTCTGGGGGATTTCACGTGATCCCCGGCAACGCCAAGAGCTCCACAGCCTGCTGGCTTCTCCACGGCCAAGGGAGCGGACTAGGCGGAGTCCGGCCGCGTCCGATCGAGAGTCGCCGACCCTCTCCGGCCTGGCTCAAGATTCGGTCGTCTACTGCGCAGGAGCTCCGGGCCCTCGAGAGGTCTGACGAGGATCGCACCGTCTGTTCCGACGGTCGGAACGCCGTATAGCGGGCTGTCCAGGAGGTCGGCCGGCTTCCTTGTCCGCGCCGGGGCCGTCTCGTAAGATCAGGCCAGCTTCTCCAGTGTTCGCTTCGCTCCTGTTCCAACTCCTTGAGCCGCGGACACACCAGCCTGAGGAGAAGATCGTCGTCGGCTTCGGGCGCGGATGGCCGTCAGAGATC
>JBOGWM010000189.1:0-9446 GCA_050693695.1 Actinomycetota bacterium | reverse complement strand
AGTCCGAAGCCGTGACCTCGCGCCCGGTGTGGAACTTGAGGCCTCCCCGCAGGGTGAAGGTGATCTTCTTGGCGTCGGGGGCGATGGTCCAGGACTCGGCCGCCCCCGGAGTCAGCGCGCTGGTGGTGGGATCGAAGCCCACCAGAGGATCGCAGATCTGCTTGAGCACCAGCATGGCGGAGCGCGAGGAGGCGCGCGAGGGATCGATGGAAGCGGTTTTCGATCCCTGGGCGGGGACCGACTCGGGGGCCACGATGGCGACGTTGAGAGCGCCCCCTGGCTTCAGGGCTGGCTCGGGGCTCTCTCGCGAGGAGCCGGGGCCGCAGGCGCTGGCGGCGAGAGCCAACACCACGGCCAGAGCGAGTAGCCTTGCCGATCTCACAGGTGTCGTGAGACTATCACCGGCCTCCTCGTCTCAACCGCAGACTCTTGCCCGTGAACGCCACATAGAAGTAAGCGCCGACGATCATGGCAATCAGTCCCATGGTCGAGAGCGATCTCAGATAGCGCCCCGGAGGATCATTCGCCGGGGCGCGGGCGCCTTCCCCCGCCTCTCCCGGCTGGGGGGTCTCGGCCGGCACGCAGAGCTCGCCGGGGGCGCACGAGGGCTCGGGGGTCGGCGCCGACCCCTCGGCATGAGCAACCCCCGCACCTCCGATGCCAAGCGCGACGGCTACCAGCAGGATTCCGATACCCAGACCGGACCAACTGGGTCTCGATGCCTTCAAATCACGCTCCGGACCTCGGCGAAATGGCAGGCCGCCAGATGCCCCCGGCCGTGATCGGCGGCTGCGGGCTCCTCCTCGACGCAGACCCGGGGCAGCGGTCGGTTGAGGCGACCGGCCGGTACCGTCGCCACGTTCCCCGACGCTCCCACCGCCTCGGCCTTGAAGCATCGGGGATGAAACCGGCACCCGGAAGGAGGGTTGAGAGGGTTGGGGACGTCGCCCGTCAGGATGATGCGCTCCCGGCGCCGCTCTTTCTGTGGATCGGGGATGGGGATGGCCGAGAGCAGCGCCTGGGTATAGGGATGCATGGGCCGCTCGTACAGATCGGTGCGCGCCCCGAGCTCCACGATCTTCCCCAGGTACATCACCGCCACCCGGTCGCTGATGTGGCGCACGATCGAGAGGTCGTGCGCGATGAAGAGGTAGGTGAGGCCGAGCTCGTCCTGGAGGTCTTCGAGGAGATTGATGATCTGCGCTTGGACCGAGACGTCCAGCGCCGAGACCGGCTCGTCGCAGATGATGAGCTTGGGGCGAAGAGCCAGTGCCCGGGCGACCCCGATCCGTTGCCGCTGACCTCCCGAGAACTCGTGCGGGTAACGGTTCCCATGCTCCGGGTTGAGCCCCACCCGGGCCAGGAGGTCCTCGACGAAGCGCCGACCCCCCACTTCGTCGTAGAGGCGGTGGATCACGAGCGGCTCCGCCACGATGCTGCGGACGGTCATCCGGGGGTTGAGGGACGCGAATGGATCCTGGAAGATGATCTGCATCTCGCGGCGCAGGGCCCGCATCCGGTCCCGGGGCGCCCCGGTGATGTCCTCGCCCTCGAAGGCGATCGATCCCGCGGTGGGCTCGATGAGGCGCAGGATCACCCGGGCGGTGGTCGATTTTCCGCACCCGGACTCCCCCACGAGTCCCAGAGTCTCCCCTCTGGCGACCGAGAAGGAGACGTCGTCCACGGCCTGGACGATGCCCACCTCTTTCTTGAAGATGATCCCCCGGGTGACGGGAAAGCGCTTCACCAGGTGATCGACTCGGAGCAGCTCCTCCCCGACCGGTACCCCTCCCCTCTCCTCCACCGCACGCTCGGTCGTCCGGCTCATGGCAGGGTCGGCTCCGGCTCGGGCAGGTTTCCGGCGAAGTGGCAGGCCGTGAGGTGGCGGGGGGCGCCATGAGCGTCCAGATCCGGGAAGGCATGCCGGCAGATATCCCGGGCATAGGGGCACCGGGGGTGAAAGGGGCATCCGGGCGGCACGTGGATCAGGCTGGGCGGTTGTCCCGGGATGGGCTGCAAGCGCCCCCTGCGCTCCCGGTCCAGGCGGGTCACCGAGCCCATCAGTCCCAGGGTGTAGGGATGGAGCGGGTTGGAATAGATCTCGTCCACCTCGGCATACTCCGCGATGTGCCCGGCATACATCACCACCACCCGGTCAGCCTGCTCGGCCACCATGCCGAGATCATGGGTGATCAGGATGAGGGCCATCCCGAGCTCGCCCTGGAGAGACTTCAGCAGATCCAGGATCTGGGCCTGGATGGTGACATCCAGGGCGGTCGTGGGCTCGTCCGCGATCAGCAGGGCGGGGTTCATGGCGATGGCCATGGCGATCATCACCCGCTGGCGCATCCCCCCGGAGAACTGATGCGGATAGTCGCCCACCCGGACCGCGGGATTCGAGATCCCGACCAGCTCCATCAGCTCCACGGCCCTCCGCTTGGCGGCCCGGCGGCTTCCCCGCTCATGGGTCCGCACCGCCTCCGCGATCTGGTTGCCCACGCTGAACACCGGGTTGAGCGAGGTCAACGGGTCCTGGAAGATCATCCCGATCTGGTTGCCCCGGACCTTGCGAAGCTCGCCCTCGCTCAAGGCCAGGAGGTCGCGTCCCTGGAACGTGACATCCCCGGAGACCACCTTCCCCGGCGGGGGGACCAGGCCCATGATCGCCAGGGCGCTCACGCTCTTGCCCGAGCCGGACTCCCCCACGATGGCCAGCGTCTCCCTCGGATCGACGGTGTAGCTGATGCCGTCCACCGCCTTCACCACGCCGAAGTCCGTGGGGAACTGAACCGCCAGGTCCCGGACCTCCAGCAGCGTCCGGGGGCTCCTGAAGGGCAGGACCTTCGCTGGAGTCACCGGGGCTTCGAGGGATCCCGCCATCCCTATCGCAGCCTGGGGTCCATGGCGTCCCGCAGCCCGTCGCCCAAAAAGATGAACCCGAGCACGGTGAGCGCGATCGCCAGTCCCGGAAAGAGCACCAGCCAGGGCTCGCTGGTCATGTAGCCCCGTCCCTCTCCCACCAGCAGCCCCCAGGCGGGCGTCGGCGGGAGCACGCCCACCCCCAGGAAAGAGAGCGCCGCCTCGGTGAGGATGACCGTACCGGTATAGATCGTTGCGAAGACGATGACCGGGGCGAGGGCGTTGGGGATAACGTGGCGGGAGAGGGTACGCCAGTGGCCCGCGCCGAGGGCTCGGACGGCCTCCACGTACTCCATGTTCTTTACTTGCAGGATGGTCGAGCGAAAGAGCCGGGCCAGCGATGCCCAGCCGATCATCCCGATGGCGATATACAACGCCAGCAACCGAGGGATCTTGTCTTGGAACAGGGTTATGAACACGATGGCCAGCACGACGTAGGGGAAGGCGAGGAAGACATCGGCGGCCCGCATGGTCACGGCGTCGAGGGCTCGGCCGAAGTAGCCCGCGAGCGCTCCCACGCTGAGCCCCACGGCAAGGGCGATGCTCACCGCCACCACCCCGATCGAGACCGAGATGCGGGCACCGTAGATCACCCGGCTGAAGTAGTCCCGCCCGTTGAGGTCGGTGCCGAACCAGTGCTTCAGCGACGGTGGTTGCAGGGAGATCTGGAGGTTTCCCTTGTCTCGCGGGTAGGGGGCGATCCAGGGGGCCAGGATCGAGGTGAGCACCAGGGTCAGGACGATCCCGAGCCCGACGATGGCCATCCGGTTCTTCCGCAGCCGCCGCCAGACGTCTCCCGAGAGGGTGAGGGCCGGGGCCTCGGCCGGGCTTGGAGAGGCTTCGGTCCCGAAGGCCGCGGGCCGCTGCCCCGGAGGAGCCAACGACGCATCCGCCACGGAATCGCTCCCCTCAAGCGTAACGGATCCGAGGATCCAGGTAGGCGTAGGAGATATCGACCGCGAGGTTCACGACCATGTATGCGATCACGAAGATCACGGTGGCGCCGATGATCACCGGATTGTCCTGGCGGAGGATGGCCAGGTAGACCTCCCGCCCGATCCCCGGCCAGTTGAAGACCGTCTCGGTGAGGATGGCCCCGCTGATCAGGGCTCCGAAATCCAGCCCCAGGTTGGTGACGACGGGGATCAGGGCGTTTCGAAGGCCATGCTTGAAGATTACCCTTCGCCTCGACAGACCCTTGGCTGCGGCGGTGCGGATGTAGTCCTGGCGCATCACCTCGAGCATGGTGGTGCGGGTGAGCCGGGCGGTGACCGCGGTGAAGACCGCGGCGAGGACGATCGAGGGAAGGACATAGCTCTTCCAGCCAGCGCTCACCCCCGAGATGGGAAAGAGCCGGAACTTGAGGCCGAGAAGGATCTGGAGCATCAGACCCAGCCAGAACACCGGGATGGCCACCAGGACGCCGGTCGAGATGGTGACCAGGGCGTCCCGGAAGGAGTATCGCTTGACGGCGGAGAGGACCCCGGCGGCGATGCCGAGGACCGCTTCCACCACGATCGCCGAGAGGGCGAGCTTGACCGACCACGGCAGGGCGTCCTTGAGGATGCTGGCGACCGGGCGCCGCAGGGTGAACGAGGTCCCGAGATCGCCCTGGAGGATGCTCTTCATGTAGAAGCCGTACTGCACGTAGACCGGCTCGTCCAGGTGGTACTTCTCCCGAACGAAGCGGTAGCTGGCGGGATCCCGAGCACGCTCCCCGCCGATCACCAGGGCGGGGTCGCCGGGGAAGATATAGAGGGCGAGGAAGAGCAGGAAGGTGGCCCCGAAGAACACCGGGATCACCTGGAGCAAGCGCCTGATGATGTAGCGGACCAAGGATCAGCCCCCTGGTAATGCCCTAGCCTTCCCGGGCGGACTTGAGAAAGGTGGTGGTCATCGTCGGGTTTTCGTTCGGGTCCATCCTCAGTCCTCCGAACTTATCGAAGCGAACCAGGCGGAACTGCACCCGGAACCACATCGGGATGATCGGCATGTCCTCCAGGGCGAGGGCCTCGGCCTGCTGGTAGATCTGCAGGCGCTTGGCGGTATCGGTCTCGGCCCCCGCCTTTGCCAGGAGCGCTTCGAACTCCGGGTTCTTGTATTTGGAATAGTTGTCATTGGCGGCGGAATGCAGCAGCGGGAAGAGGAAGTTCTGGGGTGTCGGGTAGTCCATCCCCCAGCCGAGGCGGCTGACGCCGCCCGGGGCGGCATCGCCGCGCAGGTACTCCAGGTATTCGCTCAGGGGAGGTCCCTTGGTCACGAACTCGTAATCGATGCCCAGGTTGGTCTTGATCTGGTCCCCCACCGCCTGCATCCATTGCTCGTGGCTGCCTCCCGCGTTGAACTGGAGGGGGAGCTTGCCCCGGACCTCCACCCCGGACTCCTGGAACAGCTTCTTGGCCATGGCCGGGTCGTGGCGGCAGAGCTTGCAGGCCCCCTTCTTGTAGCCGGGCATGAGGGGGGGGATGATGCTGTCAGCGGGCTGGCGCAGCCCGTTGAAGATCGCGTCGTTGATGAGCTTGCGATCCACGGCCAGCGAGATCGCCTGACGGAACTTCTTATTGTCCGTCGGGGCCCTGGTGATGAGCAGGTCCAGAAAGTCGAGGCCCGCGGTTGCCTGCTTGATGAAATTACCCGGGTTCTGCTCCTCGGCCTCCTTCACCTTCTCGGGGGGGATGCGGGTCCAGTCCAGGTTCCCCGCCTGAAACTCGGTATAGGCGGTCTGCTGGTCAGCGAAGATCACGAAGCGCACCTCGTCCAGCGTGGGCTTGGGGCGGCTCCCCACGTAGTTCGGGTTGGGGACCATCGTGATGGACTGATTGTGCTTCCAGGGCTCGGGCCCCTTCAGCATGAAAGGGCCATTGCCGATCGGGAACTCTCCCCAGGAGGGTTTCTGCGCCTTGATCGTCTCGTCACTGGGGATGGGCATGAAGGAGGAGTGTCCGGTCTTGGTCACGAAGTCGGCGTCCGGCTCGGTGAGCGTGACCTCGAGGATGTTCTCGTCCCTGGCGAGGACCCCCGAGAGCTTCGCCGCCGTGCCGTCGTCGTGATGCTCCTTGTATCCCTTGATCCCGGCCAGGTGGTAGGCCACTTCCCCGTCCTCATCCCGGGCGGTGCCTCTGGTCCAGCCACGGACGAAGCTCTCCGCGGTCACCGGCTCCCCGTTCGAGAACTTGGCGTCCGGATGGAGGGTGAAGGTGAACCTGGTGGCGTCCTCGTTCGCTTTCCATTCGGTGGCCACGCCGGGCTTCACCTTGGCGGTCTCATCGTCGTAGACGACGAGACCCTCGAACAGGTTGTGGACGAGGATGATCTCCTCGGAGTCGTCGGCATGGGGCGGGTCGATGGATCCCGGTTCGGAGAGCTCGACCCTGAAGAGCCCCCCCTTCCCCGCCGGCTTCTCCGGGGCCTGCCTCTGGCAGCCCGCCGCGATCAGGACGAGCGAGGTGAGCAGGGCCCACAGGATCAACCATCTGTTCCGTCTCACCACTCACCTCCGGTCGAAGCGCAGGGGACCTCGCTATTTCAGGCGCAATGCGAGCAGGATGGTGGTGATGGCGAAGATCACCGCGGTCACGATGGTGATCCGGTCCAGGTTGCGTTCCACCGCGGTGGAGCCCGAGAGGCCCCCGCCCATCCCGCCTCCGAACATGTCCGAGAGGCCCCCACCCCTTCCCGCGTGGAGCAGGATGAAGACGATGAGGAGCAGGGAAGCGATCAGGTGGATGACAACCAGTACCGGGGTGATGAGGACGCCTCCGTCTTCAATTGTTGAGCGTTCTTGATCGATCTTAGCAGCAGCCAAGGATTCGAGTGAACTCTTCCGGATCGAGGCTGGCGCCGCCCACCAGGGCCCCGTCGATATCCGGCCGGGCCATGAACCCCGACAGGTTTGCGGATTTGACGCTGCCTCCGTATTGAATCCGCATGGCGCCCGCCGCCTCCTCGGAGGTCTCGCCGACGATCTCCCGGATCATCGAGATCACCGCCTGGGCGTCCTCCGGATAGGCGTTGCGCCCCGTCCCGATGGCCCAGATGGGCTCATAGGCGATGACGAGGGCGGCGAGTCGCTCTTTCGGCACGTCGGCCAGCCCGGCCCGGACCTGTCTCTCGACCTTGGCGGCGGTGCTTCCCGCCTCGCGCTCCTCCAGGGTCTCGCCCACGCACATGATGGGGATGAGCCCCTGCTCGAAGGCCGCCCGCACCTTCCGGTTCACGCGGTCGTCGGTCTCGCCGAAGTACTCCCGGCGCTCCGAGTGGCCGATGATGACGTAGCGGACCCCGAGCTTGGTCAGCATGGAAGCCGAGACCTCTCCGGTGTAGGCTCCCGCGGCCTCCCAGTGCATGTCCTGGGCGCCCAGGGCGATCTCGAGCTCGGTCCCGTCGATGGTGGTCTGGACGGTCCGCAGGGCGGTGAAGGGGGGGCAGATGACGATCTCCACCCGCCGGTAGTCCCGGGGCTCGAGGCGGTTGCGCAGGCTCTCGACGAAGTGCATCGCCTCGAGATGGGTCTTGTGCATCTTCCAGTTGGCGGCGACGATGGGCCGTCTGGTCATCGAGCGAGAGCCGCCAATCCCGGAAGCTCCCTTCCCTCCAGGAACTCGAGGGAGGCTCCTCCTCCGGTGGAGAGATGCGAGACCCGGTCGCTCATCCCGAAGGCGGCCAGCGCGGCGGCCGAGTCTCCCCCGCCGACCACGGTCATCCCCTCGCACGCCGCCACCGATCTGGCGACCGCCCGGGTCCCCTCGGAGAACGCCTCCCACTCGAAGACCCCCATCGGCCCATTCCACAAGAGGGTGACGGCGCTTTCGATCCACTGGTCGAAGCGCTCCCGGGTCTCGCGCCCGATGTCGAGGGCCATCGCCCCGTCCGGGATCTGATGCACCGACACCATGCGGCCGGGAGCGTCCGGGGCGAAGGCCTCGGCCACCACCACGTCGTCGGGCAGGACGAGCATCACCCCGGCGTCCGCGGCGGCCGCCAGCGTATCCCGGACCGCCTGGAGGCGGTCCGCCTCGATCTTGGACGCCCCCACCTTCACGCCGTTCGCCGCCAGGAAGGTGTTCGCCATGGCGCCCCCGATCAGGATGGCGTCCGCCCGGCCGACCAGGTTGCGCACCAGCCCGATCTTGTCCGACACCTTGGCCCCTCCCAGGATCACCACGAAGGGATGCCCGGGAGATGCGAGCAGCCCGGAGAGCACCTCCACTTCCTTCTGGAGCAGCAGGCCGGCGGCCGAAGGCAGGCGCTCGGGTACCCCCACCACCGAGGCGTGCGCCCGGTGGACGGCCCCGAAGGCGTCGTCCACGTACGCGTCGGCCAGCGAGGCGAGGCGCTGCCCAAACCCGGGATCGTTGGCCTCCTCGCCGGGGTCGAATCGCAGGTTCTCCAGGAGGGCCACCTCTCCCGCGCACAGGCCCTCCAGGTCCTCGGGGGGGCCGTCGGGCGCCCGCGTCCGACGCACCTTCATTCCCAGCAGCTCGGAGAGAGCCTCGGCCACCGGCTGAAGCGAGAGAGCCGGGTCCGGCTTGCCCTTGGGCCGCCCCAGATGCGAGCAGCAGATCACGCTCGCCTCCCGCTCGAGCAAGTGCCTGATGGTGGGGACCGACGCCTCGATGCGGGTGGCGTCGGCCACCTTGCCTGCATCGAGAGGGACGTTCAGATCGAGGCGGACGAGCACCCGCTTCCCGGAGACCTCCAGCCCCTCCAGGGGGGGGAGGTTCACGGAGCGACCAGGCGAATGGCGTCGATGAGGCGGTTGGAGTAGCCCCATTCGTTGTCGTACCAGCCGATCACCTTGATCATGGGTCCCATGGACATGGTGCAGAGCCCGTCGATGATGCAGGAAGCGGGGTTGCCCACGATGTCGGAGGAGACGATGGGGTCCTCGGTATAGGTGAGGATCCCCTGCAACCGCTGCGATCCGGCCGCTTCGACGAAGGCGTCGTTGACATCCCGGATCGATGCCTCGCGGCTCAAGACGCAGACCAGGTCGGTGACGCTGCCGACGGGGATCGGCACCCGCATCGCCATCCCGTCCAGCTTTCCCTGGAGCTCGGGGATCACCATGCCGGTGGCCTTCGCCGCACCTGTGGAGGACGGGACGATGTTGCTGGGGGCGGAACGCATCCTGCGGAGATCGGGCTTCCCCTTGCGGGTGAGGGCCACCTGGTCCTGGAGCTGCTGCTCCGTGGTGAAGGCGTGGATGGTGGTCATGAACCCGGACTCGATCCCGAAGCGGTCCATGAGCACCTTGGCCATCGGGACCACGGAGTTGGTGGTGCACGAGGCCATGGAGATGATGTCGTGAGAGGCCGGATCGTAGCTATCGTCATTGACGCCCACCACCATCGTCAGGTCGGGGTCGGTGGCCGGGGCCGAGATGATCACCTTCTTCGCTCCCGCCTTGAGATGTCCACTCGCCCCTTCCCGGTCGGTGAAGATCCCGGTGGACTCCACCACCACCTCCACCCCCAGGTCCCCCCAGGGCTGGGCCGAGGGGTCCCGGACGGAGAGGACCTGGAAGG
>JBOGWM010000188.1:0-3889 GCA_050693695.1 Actinomycetota bacterium | reverse complement strand
ATTTAAGAGTCACCGACACTTAGAGCACCCCCTCTGAGGACACAGCCGGCTCGTCGCTGGGAGTGCTGTGCGCTGTGTTGCCGTGCGGACAACCTATCCGAAGAACAAATATAAGGTGACCCTTAGGCGCCCGTCAAGACGGAAGGTCTGTTATTTCTGATCTTCGTCAGGTTTCGGGGTGGCGGTGCTGTCCGCCTCGGAAGCTCCCTTCAGCATGTAGAGCACGTGATCCACGACGTAGTCGGCTCTGTCCGGCGTGAGGGGAAGGCGGCTGACGAGGAAGCGGTGATAGATGGGCCCCAGGATGAACTCGTTGACCAGCTCGTGGTCGATGTCCTCGGGAATCTCCCCTCGGGCCGTTCCGCGCTCGAGCACCTCGAACATGATCTTGCGGCGAGAAGACCAGAACTCGTTGAGGGCTTGGCCGAGCTCGGGATTGCGTGCCGTCTCGCCCAACAGGTCGGGAAGGATGCGCCCCGCCACAGTGGTCGTGTAGACGGTGATGATGGTCCGCAGCAACATCACCAGATCGTCTCGGAGGGTTCCGGTATCCGGGTAGGGAACCTTTTGGCGAGTGAACAGGATGACGGCATCTTTGACCAGAGCGGCCTTCGAGGGCCAGCGGCGGTAGATGGTCGACTTGCCGACTCCCGCCTTCGCGGCGACCCCTTCCATCGACAGCCTCCCGACCCCCTGCTCGGCCATGAGGTCGAATGTGGCCTGAAGGATCGCGCGGTCGGCCTCGGGATTTCTGGGACGGCCCGGCGCACGGGGGGTTTCCGGAGTCGGGACCTCGTCTGTCTCCGGCCTGGAAGAACCCTCCGCCGCATCCATCACGCCAAAGATACGAGCCAGGGGCGTTTCCGTCCACCGGGAGAGCTCTTTTTCCAGAGGATGATCGGTGATAACTGAAGGATTTCTCATGATGACTTGCTCCTGGATGCCGGTTATGGGTCAGCCTGTACGGGCCGAGGTTGGGCGGCCGTGGTTTTTCCTCGATCGACATTGAGTGGGAAGGTCGATGGGAAGAGAGGAATCAAGGGGGGAACGCTGGAGAGGCGGCTCACCTTCAAGAGGGCCTGCTCAGCAGTAGGGGGGCCGCCTGCTTACTTAGCAGCAGGCCCTCCTGAAGTGATCCGCCACCTTCCAGCTCCCCCCAAGACCTTGTGTTCGTCTTCACCGATGAGACTGATTGTCTAATTGCGGCCTCCGCGGCCGCGAGGAACGAAGCCCCGTTCCACCCAGGGTGGAGTAGTCTTTCCTCCCTTAGCGGAACCCCTTTTTCTTGCTTCTTGCTCCGTGGTGCGCGTTGGACGATGATGAGCCTAAACTGTCATTCGAAACCTGCTCTTGTAATCCCCCAATCGGGGGAACTTCTTCGCAACTTCGGGGGATTCTCACGAAGGTTCGGGCGAACAGGTTGGGAGCCGAGAATGGGTGAGCATGAACCGGGCACCCTCCGGGCACGGGAGCGAGCACGCATCGCCAGTGACCTTCACGACGTGGTTCTCCAGCGGCTGGGGGCGGCTCAGCTTCAGGCCGATAATATCGCCTCGGCGATCGGGCTGGGCAAGTTCTGCCAAGCTCAGACGCTCGCTGAAGGCCTGAAGCGGGAGATGGCCGAGGTGATCGCGGACGTCCGGCGTGCCATTGACGGCATGCTTCGGGACCGACTGGACGGCGAAGATCTGGCCCGGACCCTCGAGCGCCACGCTCGCTCTTTTGAGGAGAAGACCGACATTCCCGTGAGCATGGAGATCGATTGCGCGCGTCCCTCCGACATCTCATCTCCGGTCGCGCTGCTTCTGTCTCAGGCCACCGAGGAGGCTCTCACGAACGTGGCCGCGCACGCCGGAGCGACCCGGGTGGAACTGCGACTCCAGCAGCGAGATGACGCTCTCGAGCTTCGCATCCGAGATAACGGGCGGGGTCCGATCCGAGATGGCGACGAGGAGAGACCTCGTCTGGGGGTGAGTCTGATCAAGGAGAAGGCAGGGCTTGCCGGAGGCCGGGCATCCCTCGCTGCCCGCCCCGAGGGAGGGGCGGAGATCATCATTCGGCTCCCGACGGGAACCGGCGGATGAGCCCCGATCACGGTGAAGCGCCCGCAGCGGACCTGCGGTCGGGGCTCCTTCTCGTGCCCGATGTTTCCGAGGAAAGCTCGGCGAGCCCTCCTCGGGTCCGCATTCTGATCGCGGAGGATCATACCGTGGTCGCCCAGGCGCTGGAGACCATGCTCTCCTTCGATTCCAACTTCGAGGTGATCGCCATCGCGCAAAGCGGTGAAGAGGCCGTTCGCCTGTGCCTCGAGCATCAGCCGAACGTCGTTCTTATGGACGTGGTGCTTCGGGGTCTGTCCGGGATTGAGGCAACCCGGCAGATCGCGCAAGCCAGTCCCTCAGCGCGGGTACTCATCCTCTCGATGTACGACGATCAGCAGACGGTGATGAGAGCGGTGGCCGCAGGCGCCGTGGGCTTTGTCCCCAAGAACGTGGACCGCGAGGAGCTGCAGAGGGCGATCCGCGCGATCGCCGAGGGGAAAGGGTTCCTCCATCCCGACCTGACCGGTCCCTTCCTGGATCGGGTGGGCTTGATAGCCAAAGAGGCTCTCGGTCGGGAACGTCTGACGGAACGAGAGCAGGTGGTGCTTGGCGAGCTGGCCCAGGGGAAAAGCAACCGGGAGATCGCTCGGGCTCTCGTGTTGTCCGAGGAGACCGTCAAGACACACCTCACCCACATCTACCAGAAGCTGGGCGTTAACGACCGGGTGCAGGCGGTGGCGCTCGCTCTTCGGAGGGGACTCATCGACTGATCGGAGGCAATCAGAGCGGACATTCGGCTCCAACTCTTGACAGTGAAATGCGTGTATATACACTCATTTCGTGACCCCACCGATTGAGTCCGAGGAGGTCGCGGGAGCTGGCTCCGATTCAAGCGAGCGCTCCATCCCGACCAAGGAGTATTGAGTTGGCGACGTCAATCGGATTGCCCCTGGTCTCCTTGCTGGCCTCCCAGGTCATCGACCACCGGGAACGGGAGCGGGCCCGAGTCGCGAGCCATGTATATGACGTGGTGCTTCAAGATCTCGCGGCGGTCCAGCTCCAAGCCGACAACATCGCCTCATTTCTCGACAGCGGGGACGTCCCCAGGGCCAAGGATCTTGCCGTTGGGGTCAAAGAGGAGATGGTCAGGGCGATCTCCGATCTCCGCGGCGCCATCGAGGCACTGCGCCGCGACGGGATGAGAACCCAGGACCTTCTGCAAACCCTGAATCTCTATGTCCGCTCCTTTCAGGCCGAGACCGGGATCGAGGTCGTTGTTCGCCTCCATTGCGAGCGCTGCGTCGAGCTTCCCATCTCGGTGGTCCTGCTTCTCTCGGCCTGCTGTCAGGAGGCGCTCGGCAGCATCCGAAGCATCCGGCCCTCGAAGGTGGAGCTCACCCTTTCCCAGCTCGGCGGGGCCGTGGAGCTCCGGGTTAGGGTCAAGGACCCGGGTCCCCGGGCCGTGACTCGGGATGAGGACCGATGGGAGCCCGGCGTCTCCCGGGAAGCTATCCAGTTCCGACCGCGCAAGCTGCGGGGTGGGGATCTCATGGTGAGAATCCCGATAGAGGGCGTCGAGGGGCTGGAGGCCGCAAGGGAGTAAGGGAGCACCAGGGGCTGTTCTGTCGGGGGCCGTCAGTATTATTGACCCCATGCGTTACTTGGACTATGCGGCGACCACCCCGCTGCGCAACGAGGTCTTGGAAGCCATGCTTCCTTACCTGGCGAACCACTTCGGCAACCCCTCCAGCGTCTATGGCGTGGGGCGGGAGGCGAAGAAAGGGCTCGAGGAGGCCCGAGAGCAGGTGGCAGCCGCAATCGGGGCCCAGCCGAGCGAGGTGATCTTT
>JBOGWM010000187.1:0-4678 GCA_050693695.1 Actinomycetota bacterium | reverse complement strand
GAGCTGGAGAGTTGGCCGAGTACGACGTCGTGGTCGTGGGGGCCGGGCCCGGGGGCTCGGCCGCTGCCTACTTCCTGGCCCGCGCGGGGGCTCGGGTCGCCATCTTGGAGAAGAAGCGCTTCCCGCGGCCCAAGACCTGCGGGGACGGGCTGACCCCCCGGGCGCTCAAGGTGATGAAGGAGATGGGCCTCGGGCCGGAGATGGAGAGTTGGCACCGGGCCAAGGGATTGCGGGTCATCGCCGGGGGACGCAACCTGGAGCTGAGCTTCCCGCAGAACTCCCGGTTCGACGACTACGGCCTGGTGCTTCCCCGCAAGGACCTCGATGCCCGGATCGCGGCGCGAGCCGAGGCGGCGGGGGCGGAGCTCTTCATGAAGACCGAGGCCGTCTTGCCCGTCTATGAGGGATCCCGTGTGGCCGGGGTGCGCTGGGTACGCAAGGAGCCAGCCGAAGAAGGGGGGGTCCGCAAGGTCGACGAGGGCGAGATCCGGTCCAGGTTCATTGTCGTGGCCGACGGAGCGTCCTCATCCTTCGGACGGGCGCTGGGGGTCCGCCGTCGCTCCGAGACGCCGGTGGGACTCGCCATCCGAACCTACTACGAGACCCCGAGACATCGGGATGGTTTCTTCGAGGCCTGGCTGGAGGTCCGCAAGGACGGTGACATGCTTCCCGGTTACGGGTGGCTGTTCCCGGTCGGGGACGGGACCGTGAACGTGGGAGTGGGGGTGCTCTCCACCCAGGCTCGCAGCAGGCACATGAACCTCAATCACCTTCAGCGAGCCTTTGTCGACATGCTGCCACCGTCCTACGGCATCGGTCATCAGGATCAGCGAGGGCCGTTCAAATCGGGAAGGCTTCCCCTGGGCTGGAACGCGCCCAAGCCCTTCGGTAACGGATACGTGGCCATCGGGGATGCCGCCGGGGTGGTCAATCCGTTCACGGGGGAGGGGATCGCCTATGCCATGGAGACCGGCAAGCTGGCCGCGGGGCTGGTGGCGGACGCCCTGGCAACCGGGTCGACAACCGAGCTGGCGGTATACCGGGAGGCTCTCCACGACACCTACGCCGCCTACTTCCGCCTGGGGATGAACTTCGTCCGGATCCTGGAGCGGCCTCGGGTGTTCGAGGTCGGCACGGTGCTTGGCATGCGGTCCAAGCGATGGATGCAGTTCGTGATCCAGATCATGTCCAACTCGGGAGAGCTCGCGGGGGGCCGCCTCGGGGACCGGACCCTGCAAAGACTGATCCGGTTGGCCGAATACGATCTCGCGGACCTGCGCGATCCGGAGATCCCCGTCCCCCGCTGGAGACGCTCCCGAGCGGCCCTGGAGCGGCGCCGGGCCGCCGACCTGCGCACCCGGGTCCATTCCAAGGCGCCCTCACCCGAGAAGGCTGGAATCTCTTGACCGGGCCTCGAGGCGCCTCTCCCCCATCGCCGGGGCGGCCCGCGGCCTCGAGTGCCTAGCGATGGCCATTCACCTCACCAACTTCGCCAGCGCCCTTCGGGACCGGGGCGACCTCCAGGGGGCGAAAAGGCTCCTGGAGCGGGCCGTGACAGTGGAGGAGGCGGCCCACGGGCCCGATCACCCCGAGGTGGCGGTCCGTCTCAACAACCTCGCCGACCTTCTCCGGGACCTTGGCGACCTGCGGGAAGCGAAGGCAAGGCTGAAGCGGGCTCTGGCGATCGATGAGGCGACGTACGGGACCGACCACCCCGAAGTGACCAGCGACCTCAACAACCTCGCCGGCGTCCTGCGGGGCCTCGGCGACCTTCCGGGGGCGAAGCAGTGTTGCGAGCGGACCCTCGCCATCAATGTGGCGACCTATGGGGCTGACCACCCCATAGTGGGCACCGCTCTCAACAACCTCGCCGGCGTCCTGCAAGATCTCGGGGACCTTCAGGGGGCGAGACGCTGCTTCGAGAGGGCCCTGAAGATCTATCAGAGCGTCCTGGGTCATGACCATCTCTGGCTCGGAGTCATCCTCGATAATCTCGGTAGCCTGCTGCGCAGTGTCGGCGATCTCCAGGGAGCAAGAGAGCGCTTCGAGCAGGCGCTGGAGATCTACGAGACCGTCCTGGGACTCGACCACCCCTGGATGGGCGTCATCCTGAACAATCTCGGCCTGGTGCTGCATGACCTCGACGATCTTGAAGCAGCGATGGAGAGCTTCGAGCAGGCCCTCGTCATCACCGAGGCGGCTCTCGGCGCTGACTATCCGGACGTTGCGGTTCTCGCCCGCAACCTCGAGATCGTCCGGGCGGTGCTCAGAGAGCAATAGCCAACCCCGTCACGCCATGAGATACAACGATGGGACGGATGGTTTTGCCGTCAGGCGTCTGGACGCGGTTCGCAAGGTAGTCGTCCCGGTCGCCCTCGGAGCCTGGATCTACTCCTGGTTTCTGCTCCGGGGGGTCCGAGCGGAGTACGTTCCGGGGTCGCTCGGTCCCATTCCCGGATGGCTGATCGCGCTTTTGGGGCTGGCCCTGGTGGTCACCCTCGGAGCGTGCGTCAGCGCCGCGATGAGACTGCCGGTATGGCCATGGCTGGCGCTCGCCGGGGCGGTCCTGCTGGCTGCCTCCGTCCTGGGTTCCCACTACGGGGTGATGAGCAGCGTTCTGAAGGCGTTCGCCCGATCAGGCGCCCGGGTCTCGGACCGGGTGACGCTCGCCGATGCGGCCCGCGCCGCCCTCCGCACCCGGGGTCCCCTGCACCTCGCTCTGGTGGGCGCCATGCTCGCTCTCCTCGCGCTCGCAGGAGCGACCGGAGCCGTCCTGGGACGCGGTGGAAGGCTGTGGGCGGAGAGGCCCCGGGGAAGCGACAGGGGTGAGGAGGCCCTACCGTAGCGAGAAGGCCCTCATCGGATGTCCGGGGCTCGGGTGTTGCCAGAGATCAGGTCACCAATACCCGCATGGATCGAAAGCTTGTCGATATCGCCTTCTTCGAGCCGGACGCTACCAAGGCGCTTCCCGAAGCCCACTCCTTGCCCCCCGCTCTATCGAGCTGCTCGTCTCCAGAATGCAATTGCAATCGGACGAAGACGCTGACGCGCTCTTCTCGTATGCTGTCAACAGCGCCAGCCCAAGCACCTGAGACGATCAAGGTCAAAGGTCAAAGAAAAGGAGAGGCTGACGGAAATGGGGAGGACGCTGGCAGCCCCGGGAGACGTGCTCGATCAGGTGAGACCCTGGCCGGCGGAGCCGGCAAAGACCAAACTGACCCGCCTCGAGATCCTGGCCCTGGTGGGGTTCATCCTCCTCGCCTCCGGGGCGCGCTTCGGGAGCCGGGACTACGAGCTGAGAGAGACCGTCGCCTCCTGGGCGCGCTTCGGGAATCGAGCCCCCGGCCCGAGCGAGACCGTCGCCTCCGACGGCGCCGCCTACAACCCCGAGACCAACCGCTGGAGAGTTATGGCCACTCCTCGGCTTGCCGGGCGCTCGCACCCCGCCGCGGTCTGGACCGGGAAGGAGATGCTCGTCTGGGGAGGGCTCTCCGACGAGGGGTACCTCGACGACGGCGCCGCCTACAACCCCAAGACCGACCGCTGGACGCCCCTGCCTCCCTCCCATCTGAGCGCGCGCTCCCAAGCCCTCGCCGCCTGGACCGGCCGGGAGTTCCTCATCTTTGGAGGACATACCCGCGAATTTGGAGGCCGGCCCGAAAAAGGAGAGATTTCCAACTCGGCATCGGATGGGGCGGCCTACGATCCGGTCAAGGGGATATGGAGAAAACTCCAGCCCTCCGACCTGCCGATGGACACTCCTGATTCCCCTGCAGTCTGGACCGGCCGGGAGCTGATCGTCATCGTGCCGGGTGGCGAGAGGGCAAGTGACAGGCCGGATGAAATCAGCAAGGGGGCCGCCTACAACCCCAAGACCAACCGGTGGGCAGATCTGCCTCCCATCCCTCTGAAGAAGCTCCTTTCTCCCGCCGCGGTCTGGACCGGTGAGGAGATGGTGATCGTTTCTCAATCCGGCTTCGTCGCTTACTGCCCCCGTACCAAAAAATGGAGAACCCTTCTCGATCTCAATCCCCTCCGGCTGCCGGAGGAATACCCTCCGGTTGCGGTCTGGACAGGAGAGGAGCTGCTCATCTGGGTCTGGGCCGAAGGAGATGGACAATCGGCCGGTGCGGCCTATAATCCCACCACGAACATCTGGAGGGTCGTAAATGATTCCTCTCTTGGTGGGCGCATCTATCCCACCGTGGTCTGGACGAGTACGGAGATGATCGCCTGGGGCGGGCAGTCTCTTACAAGCGCCTCAATTAGCACTCCGGGCGCGGCTTATGTGGACGACGGCGCCGCTTACAACCCCGCGGCCGACCGCTGGGAGTCCATGCCTTCACTCCCTCTCAGGAAGCATAAAGGGCGCGCCTTTCCGGCCGGGGTCTTCACCGGCGAGGAGATGCTGGTCTGGGGGGGAGCGTTTCGATTCGGGATGCCTCAGCCACGTGAAGAGCCCGCCAAAGTCCTGATCGGCGAGGGCAAGATCTCTCCGGTTCGCCGATGGCAGCTATTCGCCTGGAAGAAAGCCTACGAATGGGTCTGCGCGGAGATCAAGGAGCCGGGCGCGGTCCGGGGGAGAGAAGAGTGCCTGCCCCCTCGCCGAGTGGGTTCGCCGGGTCTGTTCCTGGGGGGAGGCAAGCGCGAGGTTCCGTGGGATTACCCAGTTCGTGAT
>JBOGWM010000186.1:0-2038 GCA_050693695.1 Actinomycetota bacterium | reverse complement strand
GCTGGGTGATGGTGGAGCCTCCCTGGACCACCGCGTTCGCCTGGACATCGGCCAAAAGAGCGCGAGAGATGGCTTTGACGTCCACCCCGGAGTGCCGGTAGAAGCGCTCGTCCTCGGCCGAGATCGCGGCCAGCTGCAGGTGTTTGGGCATCTGATCGATGGAGATCGGCTCCCGATTGTGCTCCGAATGGAAGGTGGCGAGTAGGGAGCCGTCGGCCGCGTAGACGTGGCTCGTGCTGGCGACGGCGTCGGGCTTGGGCTCGGGGATGATGACCGTGGGCGGGAAGACGAGGAAGGCGGCCAGACCGAAGGCGCCGATGAGCACGGGAAGACCGACCAGGACCATGCCGGCCGCGATGGCGAGCTCGAGGGGCGAGCGGCTGATGCCTCGGAGGCGGCTCATCCAGGGGTGATCCGCCGGAGCGCCGGAAGGGGCCGGGTCAGAACCCCAGGACGAGCGCTGAGCCTCCCCCGCCAACTTCAGCCCAAGACGGCTCATCCAGCTACGCCGGGGCTGTCTCATCCAGTCGGGCTGAAGATCGCTCATGGGTCCGCGAATAGGATATCCGTGGAATGAGCTCTTCTGGTCGAGAAAATCTCTCGAACTTGCCTCAAGTCGATCGACTCATCGACGCCATGGGGGACCAGGCGCCCCACGCCCTCCGGGCGGAGGCGGCCCGCAGAGCCGTGGGCCAAGCGCGGGCCGCCGCGCTCGAGGGTCTTGCCGTTCCCGCCTTCGAGGAGATCCTCGCCTCCGCGCGGCGCCACTTCCGGATGACCGCCCGCCGCCGGCTGGTCAGGGTGATCAATGCCACCGGGGTCCTGCTCCATACCAACCTGGGACGGGCGCCGCTCGGCAACGAGGCGGTCCGGGCGATGGAGCGGATCTCCACCGGCTATTCCAACCTCGAATACGATCTCTCGAAGGCCGGGCGCGGCAGTCGCTACGACCACGCGAAGGATCTTCTCGTCACCCTGACCGGCGCCGAGGACGCCCTGGTCGTGAACAACAACGCAGCCGCGGTCCTCCTCGCGCTCTCGGCGCTGTCGCGGGGTGGTGAGGTGGTGATCTCTCGTGGAGAGCTGATCGAGATCGGCGGGGAGTTTCGGATTCCGGAGATACTCAGCTCCTCGGGGGCCGTACTGAAAGAGGTTGGAACCACCAATCGCACCCACCTCAAGGATTACGAGCGGGCGATCGGCCCGGCGACCGCGGCGATCATGAAGGTGCACCCGTCCAACTATCGCATCCTGGGATTCGTCGCCTCGGTCCCCGCCCGGGACCTCGCCACCCTCGCTCACCACCACGGCCTGCCCTTCATCCATGATGTTGGCGGGGGCTTGCTGCGACCGCGAATCGGCGGGGTGCAGCCCTCCTGGCTCGCGGCGGAGCCCTCGGTGCAGGAGGCCGTGGCGGAGGGAGCCGACGTGCTCAGCTTCTCGGGAGACAAGCTCCTCGGGGGACCCCAGGCCGGGATGATCGTGGGACGCGCCGAGGCGATCTCGGCGATGGCCGCCTCTCCGCTGCTGCGCACCTACCGGGTGGACAAGACGACCCTGGCGGCCCTCGAGGCCACGCTTCTCGCCTACGTGGAGGGCCGGGAGGCGGAGCTGCCGCTGTGGCGGATGGCCCTCAGCGACGCCTCGGAGATCGAGGCCCGGGCCGGCGCCGCTGCGGATGCCCTGGCCGCGGCGGCGGCCAGGGTCAGCCTCTGCCCGGGATCTTCGGCCACGGGCGGCGGGTCCGCTCCGGGGGCCGAGATTCCAACCGTGCTGCTCGAGTTGACTCCCCTGCGGATCTCCGCCGCCCAGCTCCAGCGCTGCCTGGTGGACCACGACCCGGCCATCGTGGCGAGGATCGAGGCGGATAAAGTGTTGCTCGATCTCCGGACGGTGTCCCCCGAGGACGACGGGACTCTCCTGGAGGCGCTGAGCCTGCTCCTGGAGCAGTAGGAGAGCTCACATGCATGTAGTGGGGACGGCCGGCCACGTGGATCATGGGAAGAGCACCCTGGTACAGGCTCTCACCGGGATCGAT
>JBOGWM010000185.1:0-3131 GCA_050693695.1 Actinomycetota bacterium | reverse complement strand
GCCCACCTGGCGCTCTCGCTCGAGCGCCTGGACCGCCTCGCCGGCCGCCGTCTCCAGCGCATCGGCCTGTCCGCCACCCAGAAGCCCACCGAAGAGATCGCCCGCCTCCTGGTGGGGGGAGGGGGGATCGACGAGGAAGGAAGGCCGGACTGCGAGATCGTGAACGTGGGTCATCAGCGCCCCTGGGACCTCTCGATCGAGGTTCCGGGACAGCCCCTGGGGCCGATCGCCAGCCACGAGCTCTGGGCCGAGGTCTACGACCGGGTTGCCAAGCTGTCCCGCCAGCACCGGACCACGCTGGTCTTCGTCAACACCCGGCGGCTGGTCGAGCGGGTCTCGCATGCCCTCGCCGCTCGCCTCGGGGAGGACAAGGTGGCCGCCCACCACGGCAGCCTGTCCCGCCCGCTGCGCCTGAAAGCCGAGCAGGGGCTCAAATCGGGTGAGGTGCCGGTGGTGGTGGCGACCGCGTCGCTGGAGCTCGGGATCGACATCGGTCACGTGGACCTGGTCTGCCACCTCGGAGCCCCCCGCTCCCTGGCGACTCTCCTCCAGCGGGTGGGGCGCTCCGGGCACTGGCTGGGCGCGGTGCCGAAGGGAATCCTGCTTCCCCTGACCCGGGATGAGCTGGTCCAGTCGGCGGCGGCGGTCAGAGCGGTTCGGGCAGGGGAGTTGGACCGGGTGATCCTGCCCGACAAGCCTCTCGATGTCCTCGCCCAGCAGATCGTGGCCACCGCCGCCACCGAGAAGATCGCGGAGGAGGCGCTCTGGGAGATGGTGTCGCGAGCCTATCCATACCGAAGTCTCACCCGAGGCGAGTTCGAGCAGGTGCTCGAGGTGGTATCCGAAGGCGTGTCCACCCGGACCGGCCGGCGAGGGGCCCACGTCCACCGGGACCGGGTGAACGGGGTGGTCAGCGGACGGCGGGGCGCCCGCCTGATCGCGATCACCTGCGGGGGCGCCATCCCGGACACCGCCGATTACGACGTGATCGAGGATCCGGAAGAGACCTTCGTGGGCAAGGTCAACGAGGACTTCGCCATCGAGAGCATGGCCGGAGACATCTTCCTCCTCGGCAACACCTCCTGGCGGATCCGGCGCATCGAGAGCGGGCGGGTTCGGGTCGTGGACGCCAAGGGCGCCCCCCCCACCATCCCCTTCTGGGTGGGCGAGGCCCCCGCCCGGACAGCCGAGCTGTCGGAGGCGGTGTCCGAGCTGAGAAGCTGGATCGCCTCCATGCTGGCCGATCGGGATGAAGCCATTCGCCGCCTCGAGGACGAGGCCGGCCTGGATGAGGCCGGAGCCGCCCAGATCGTGGCCTATATCTCCGAGACGGTGCAGGCGCTCGGGGCCGTCCCCTCCGCCAGGCGAGTCATCGCGGAGCGCTTCTTCGACGAGTCCGGAGGTATGCAACTCGTCCTGCACGCCCCCTTCGGCGCCCGCATCAACCGAGCCTGGGGGTTGGCGCTGCGCAAGCGCTTCTGCCTGAACTTTGACTTCGAGTTGCAGGCGGCGGCGACCGATGACGGCATCGTGCTCTCCCTCGGGGAGCAGCACAGCTTTCCCCTGGAGACGGTGTTCTCCTTCCTTCGCAGCGACCGTCTGGAGGACGTGCTGGTCCAGGGGGCGCTGGTCTCCCCGATGTTCACCAACCGCTGGCGATGGAATGCCACCCGGGCGCTTGCGCTCCTCCGGCACTCGGGAGGACGCAAGGTGCCCATGCCCATCCAGCGGATGCGGGCGGAGGACCTTCTCGGGGCGGTCTTTCCAGAGCAGATCGCCTGCCAGGACAACCATGTCGGCCCGATCCGGCCTCCGGATCATCCCCTGGTCAACGAGACGATCCTCAACTGCCTCCATGAGGCGATGGACCTCGAGGGGCTGAGCTCGGTCATCGGCGCCCTCGAACGGGGTGAGATCGAGGCCGTGGCGGTGGAGACGCCATCACCATCGCCGGCCTCCCACGAGATCCTGAACGCCAACCCCTACGCTTTTTTGGATGACGCGCCCCTCGAGGAGCGACGCGCCCGAGCGGTGGCGCTGCGGCGGACCGCTCCCACGTTGGCGGCCGGCATGGGCGCTCTCGACCCGGCTGCCATCGCCGAGGTCCAGGCCCGGGCATGGCCGGATCTGCGGAGCGCGGATGAGGCGCACGACTTCCTGCTCACGGTGGTCCTGCTTCCCGTCGAGGAGGCCCGGCCGTGGGAGGAATTCCTCCAGGAGCTGGCGAATTCCAGGCGGGTCACGGCCGCCTGCTGGCCAAAGGATCGGGAGGATCATCCCGAAGCCAGAGCCTGGGTGGCCGCGGAGCGCCTGAACGTGGCGCGGGCTGCCCTTCCCGGCGTCAGGTTCGAGCCGGAGATAGCCCCTCCGCCGCGACGACAGGCCGATTCCCCGCCGAGCGCCGAGGAGGCGCTGGGGGCGATCGTCCAGGGCTGGGTTCAGCACCTGGGACCCCTGACCTCGGCGGCCCTCGCCGAGCGGCTGGGCCTTGAGGAGGTGGATGTCGAGCGGTCTCTGCTGTCTCTGGAGGGGGCCGGTGTCGTCCTTCGAGGCCGCTTTACCCGGGGGGCCCGGGCGCTGGAGTGGTGCGAGCGCCGGCTGCTCGCCCGGATCCATCGCCTGACCCTCGGCCGCCTGCGAGCCGAGATCGAGCCGGTCACCCCCGCTCAGCTCATGCGCTTCCTCCTCCGATGGCAACATCTCCAGCCCGGGACTCAGCTTCACGGACCAGAGGGCACCTCCCGCGTCGTTGCCCAGCTCCAGGGGCTCGAGCTCCCCGCCCCGGCCTGGGAGGAGCGGGTGCTCCCGGCGCGCATCCAACGCTACGACCCCGCCGATCTGGAATATCTGTGCCTCTCGGGCACGGTCGCATGGGGACGGCTGAACGAGAACGGTGAAGTGGCGGAGGAAAAAGAGCCGATCACCCGGACTCGCTCTCATCGGCGGCCCGGACCGGCTCGCAACACTCCGATCGCTTTCGTACTGAGGGAGGATCTGTCCCTCTTCGTGACGACTCGCCGCTCTCTGGACGAGAGCCTTCGCCCGCGGTCCTCGGCAGCTCGCGAGGTGGCCGATCACCTGGAGCGACGCGGCGCCTCCTTCCTTTCCGAGATCGTGAAGAGCACGGGTCG
>JBOGWM010000184.1:0-3150 GCA_050693695.1 Actinomycetota bacterium | reverse complement strand
CCCGAGGGGCGGCGCGGAGGCGTACCTGCTGGCGGTTTCCGCGCTCCAGGGCGAGCGCGGCCACGACATCGCCTACTTCGGGATGGCCCATCCCCAGAACCGCCCCAGTCGCTTCGAGGAGTACTTCCCCGAACGGGTGGAGCTCAACCCGCCGCCCGCCTCGGTTCCCGGGAAGCTCAAGGCCGCCGCCCGCCTCCTGTACTCGCCCTCGGCCAGGCGGGGGATGGAGGCGGTCGTCGAGGAGTTCGAGCCCGACGTCGTTCATCTCCACAATATCTATCACCAGCTCTCCCCCTCGGTCCTGCGCCCGCTGAAGAAGCGGTCCGTCCCCACGATCATGACCCTCCACGACTATAAGCTGGCGTGTCCCACCTACCTGTTTCTCCATCAGGGGAAGCCCTGCGAGGCGTGCCTGGGAGGGCGCTTTCATCACGCCGCCCTCAAGCGGTGCAACAACGGATCTCTCGCCGCCAGCGCGTTGAACGCCCTGGAGCTCAGCATGCACACGTTCGGGGGCGCCTATGATCCCATCCACGTCTTCGCCTGCCCCAGCCGCTTCCTCGCCGCCAAGATGGCCGCCGCGGGTGTCTATCCCGACCGGCTGCGGCGGATCCCCAACTTCGTCGATTGCTCGGGGATCCCCCTCAAGGCGGAGCCCGGCGGGGGGGTGACCTATGCGGGCCGGCTTTCGCATGAGAAGGGGCTGGACGTCCTGATCCGCGCGGTTGGCCGGTTGGGCGTGGGCGTCCCCCTGGATGTCGCCGGGGAGGGGCCGGAGCGTGCGGCCTTCGAGGCTCTGGCCCAAGAGCTCCCCGTGAGCGTCCGCTTCCACGGCCGGTTGGGCAAGGAGGAGCTGTATCGCCTCGTCGCCTCGTCGTCGGTGACCGTGCTTGCCTCCCGATGCCACGAGAACCAGCCGATGGCGGTGCTCGAGTCCTTCGCTTGCGGCGTCCCGGTGATCGGAACCGAGCTGGGCGGCGTCCCGGAGCTCATCGACCCCGGGGTGGACGGCGCCCTGGTCCCCCCCAACGATCCCGAGGCCCTGGCGGAGGCGCTGGCGGGATTTCTCTCCGACCCGGGGGCCGCCCTGGGAATGGGCCGGGCGGGGAGGCGGAAGGTGGAACAGCATTTTTCTCCCCAGCGCCACCTCGAGCGCCTCGAGGAACTCTACGCCGAGGCGGCGGCCGCGGCCCGGATGGCCTGAGAGGAGGCGACGGTGGAGAAGGTACGGGTGGTCTACTTCGCGGGCACCGGGCGGAGCGGCAGCTCGATCATCGGCAATATCCTCGGTCAGGTCGAGGGGTTTTTCTCCGCCGGGGAGCTCGAAGAGATCTGGCAGCGGGGGCTGGTCGAGAACTGGCTCTGCGGGTGCGGGGCGCCCTTCGAGGACTGCCCGATCTGGAGGGGCGTCCTGGAGGATGCCTTCCGAGGGGCCGGCAATCTCGACGTCGAGGAGATCCTCGGCGCCCTGCGCCGGGTGGCACGCATCCGCCACGTGCCCCTCGTGCTCGCCGCCCGCTGCTTTCCCGGACTCCTGCGGCGGCGCCTGGGGGAGACCGTGGAGCTTCTCGAGGCTCTGTACGTCGCGCTCGCCCGCGCGGCGGGCGGCGCGGTCATCGTCGACTCCTCGAAGCGACCCAGCTACGGCTACCTCCTGGGACTGCTCCCCTCGGTGGACCTCCACGTGGTCCACCTGGTCCGGGATCCGAGGGGAGCGGCGTACTCCTGGGGGCGCCGCAAGGCGCAGGCCGACGCCGGCTCGGGACGCTACATGGACGAGATGAGGCCGGCCAAAAGCGCCCTGTTGTGGAGCATCTGGAACACCACCGCCGAGCTGCTGTGGGCGGGGTCCGGCCGCTACCTCCGCCTCCGCTACGAGGACGTCATCCGCCGCCCTCGGGAAGCGCTGGTCGAGATCCTCGCCATGCTCGGCCGCCAGGGCGCCGATCTGTCCTTCGTCAACGAGAATACCGTCGAGCTGGACGTCAACCACACGGTCTCGGGCAACCCGAGCCGTCTGAAGCGGGGAACGGTCGAGCTGCGCCCGGACCTGGAGTGGATGGACCGCATGCGTCTCATGCCAAGAGCCGCGGTGACCGTCCTGACGGCTCCCCGCCTGCGCCGCTACGGGTATCCCTTCCGGCCCCGCCGCCACTCTCCCGCGGCGAGGGAGGGCAGGCCCTCCCTCGCTAAGGCGAGGAAGCTGCGTGGTCGGCGAGGATCTTCAAGATCCGCTCCTGGACCGGTCGGCCCGAGGAAAAGGCTCCATTGACCAGGAGGGCGAAACGCAGGGTCCTTCCCCCCTCCAGGAAGCCGACCAACCCGCTCACGCCTTCGATCGAGCCGGTCTTGGCGCGAAGGCGGCCCTCGAAGGGCGTCCCCACCATGGAGCGCGCCAGGGTCCCACTGCGCCCCGCCACCGCGAGGCCCTCCCAGAGCGCTCCCAGCCGGGGGCGCGCGCCGAGGTCGAGAGCGGCCGCGAGCTGCCCGCAGGTCGCCCGGTTACCCGTGTCCAGCCCGGAGCCGTCGACCAGGCGAAGACCCTCCACCCCTACGCCGAGGCGCGAGACCTCCCGGATGACCATACCGGCGCCCGCAGCCGTCGTCGCCTCCCCCGCCATCTGGCGGCCCAGCTCCCGGGTGAGGAGCTCGGCGGTGAGGTTGTCGCTCGAGCGCAGCATCCCGGCGATGATCCCGGCGAGCGGCGGGGAGGTGACCCTGGCCAGGATGGAGGCCTCCGGAGGAGCAGCGGAGCGATCCGCCGGTCCATCGATGATGACGCCCCGAAGCCTCAGGAGCCGGGCGAGCTCCGAAGCGACGTGCGCCGCAGGGTCATCCGGCGGCTGGGTCCGGGGGGTCCACGTCCGCCAGCCGCCGTTGATGGTCAGGGCCGAGAGCGGCGCGACGTCCCTGCGGGTCCGGTAGCTCTCCTTCCAGGTTGGAAGGTATCTGGTGGCCTCGTAGCGGGTGTCGTCGCCGTGAATCGGTCCCCGCACCGCCCGGATCCCCTGGGCGACGAGCGCGTCCGCCAGGGCCTCGAGCGAGGTCGTGGGGATGCCGGCGGTGCGCGCCCTGGAGGCCAGGTGGGCCGCGTACTCCGCCGTGGCCAGGACGGGATCCCCGCCTCCGAGGACCCACAGCTCTCCCACC
>JBOGWM010000183.1:0-5847 GCA_050693695.1 Actinomycetota bacterium | reverse complement strand
CGCATACGTTGTATAGCTCGCTCCTCGCGCCTTGCTATCGGGGCGCAGGGACGCTCTTGCCTGGGGGGAGCTAGCTTCCTTGCTCGTCGCTCGCATACGTTGTATAGCTCGCTCCTCGCGCCTTGCTATCGGGGCGCAGGGACGCTCTTGGCGTGACAGCGTCGACTAACTTCGAGCCGGAGCGCCACACCGGCCCCTTTTGTCACCCTCACTGGCTAGTCTCGGACCCAGCGAGCGGATCGGAGACTGGTCATGGCGGTTCGAATGGGGGACCTCCCGGCTGATAGCCGGCCAAGGGAGCGGCTCTGGCGGGTCGGCGTCGGGAGCCTGAGCGATCAGGAGCTGGTGGCTCTGGTCATTCGAAGCGGGGTAAGCGGCGAAGGGGTCGTGGATCTCGCCTCACGGCTCCTCGCGGACGCGGGGACGCTCTCGGCCCTCTCGGTAGCGCGCTCGGAGGAACTGGCCCGTCTGGGAGGGATCGGCCGGGCCAAGGCGGCGAGCCTGGTCGCGGCCTTCGAGCTGGGTCGTCGGGCGGGACGGGCGGATGGGGAGCGCGCTCCGGTCGCCTCGTCCGGCGCGCTGGCCCAGCTCGTGCGCCCCGCCATCACGGACCCCCGGATCGAGCAGGTGGCCGTGGCGATCCTTAACGCGGCCCACAGACCCATCCGGGTGGTGCGGCTCACCTCCGGGGCCACCGATCGCTGCCTGATCCCCACCAGGGACGTGCTGGCTTGTGTCCTTCGCCACGACGGGGTGGCGTTCGCCATCGCCCACAACCATCCCTCCGGCGACCCGACGCCGAGCCCTCAGGACATGAAGGCCACCGGAGCCCTGGCCATGGCAGCCGAAGCGGTGGGCTTACGATTCCTCGACCACCTGATCGTGACCTTGTCCACCTCGGTGAGCCTTCGAGAAAGAAAGCTCGGCCCAGTTTGGGAGGACCGCTAGATGTCGGACTCGCCCGCGACCCTTCGGCCTGTGAAGACGACGAAGCTGAGCTCCATACGGGATGAGATCGAAGCCGCCGAGCAGGCATGGCTTTCCTCCCGAGCCACCCGGGCCTGCGAGTCTCGTGGCAGGATCGAATCCGAGGAGCCCGACGAGATCCGCACCGCCTTCCAGCGGGATCGGGACCGCATCCTCCACGCCAAGGCGTTCCGGCGTCTGGCGCACAAGACCCAGGTGTTCTTGGCCCCAGAGGGCGACCATTACCGGGTCCGCCTCACCCATACCCTCGAGGTGACCCAGATTGCCCGGACGATCGCCCGAGCGCTTCGCCTCAACGAGGACCTGACCGAGGCCATCTGCCTGGGTCATGACCTCGGTCACACCCCGTTCGGCCATCTGGGGGAAGAGGCGCTCACCGAATTCCTTGGACGGCGGTTCCGCCATAACGAGCAGTCGTTGCGCATCGTCGATCATCTGGAGCGACGGGGGGAAAGGTCAGGCCTGAACCTCACGTGGGAGGTCCGGGACGGCATCCTCAATCACACCTGGTCGATGCCGGACCCGGCCACCTCCGAGGCGCGAGTCGCCCGCTACGCCGACCGGATCGCCTACGTCAACCATGACATCGACGATGCGATGCGAGCCGGGCGCTTCGAGGCGTTGGACCTTCCCGCACGGACGAGGAGCGTCCTGGGGGACGGCTCTTCGCAGCGAATCGAGACCATGGTTCGCTCGGTCGTGGAAGCGAGCGTGCTCTCTTGCGACATCCGGATGGGCGAGGAGGTCTTCGAAGTGCTGGCGGAGACCCGAGACTTCCTGTTCGAACGGGTCTATGGACGCCCGGAGGGCGATCCCAAGCTCGATCGGGCGCGGATCGCCCTGCGGCGGATCTGCGAGCATTACCGCAGCCATCCCGAGGCCCTGCCTCCCGACGGAGGCGCTGCGGTGGATGAAGAGACCAGGCTGGCGGACTACGTGGCGGGAATGACCGATCGGTTCGCCCTGCGCGAGTACCGGCGGATCGCGGGCGGGGAGATTTTCTAGGTGGGCGCTCCCACGCTCCGATCGCGAGGCGCGAGGAGCGCCGCGTGCCCGGCACGCAATGCGACGAGTAACGTTGCGAGCGGAGATGGAGGAGCGCCCAGTTTGCATCTGGCCACGAGGCCGGGTCAGGATTAACGTCCCGCTTCACGAAGCAGGAACACCACTTCCCCTGCTGCACCTCTGCGTAGTCGCGCGGTGATGTTCAGTCGTCGTCCCGATCCGCCAGATGAGGAGGTTCGATGCCCGGGCGTATCCTCGAAGAGGACATGCAGCAGGTCCGGGAACGCATCGACCTCGTCGAGGTGGTCTCGGGCTTCACCCAGTTGAAGAAGGCGGGGCGGGTCTTCAAGGGCCTGTGCTGCTTCCACCAGGAAAAGACCCCGTCGTTTACCGTGGACCCGGCCCGCCAGCTCTATTACTGCTTCGGCTGTGGGGTGGGAGGCGACGTCTTCACCTTCTTGCGACAGACCGAGGGGCTCACCTTCTCGGAGGCGGCGGAGCGGCTCGCGGGCCGCCTCGGCATCTCGCTCCGACACGTCGGGGGAACGGAGGGTGGGGACGGGACGTCTCGGCGGACCCTGCTCGCCGCCTGCGGGGCCGCGGCCGAATATTTCACCGACCTGCTGTCCCGCTCGCCGGAAGCGAGTCGGGCCCGTAAGTACCTGGAGGGACGTGGATTCGCTATCGAGGACCTCAACGTCTGGAAGCTGGGCTATGCCCCGGCCGGCCGGGACACTTTGTATCGTCATCTACTCGGCCGCAAGTTCACCCCGGAGCAGATCCTCCAGGCCGGGCTCGTGATGGTGACCGAGGCAGGGGAGCACCGCGACCGCTTCCGCGGGCGGCTGATCTTTCCGGTTGCGGATGTCTCGGGGGACGTGGTGGGATTCGGGGCCAGGGCACTCGGCGATGAGCAGCCTAAGTATCTGAATTCCCCCGAGACGACTCTCTATCATAAGTCCCGTAGCCTCTATGGGCTGGAGCGGGCCAAGACGGGGATGGTGCGAGGCGGATTCGCCGTAGTCACCGAAGGCTACACCGATGTCATCGCCCTCTCGAAGGTGGGGGTGAGCAACGCGGTGGCGACGTGCGGGACCGCCCTGGGAGAGGAGCACCTGGCGATCATCAAGCGTTTCTGCGACCGGGTCATCCTGGCTTTCGATGCCGATGCGGCCGGCGCGCATGGCTCCGAGCGGGCCTTCGGCATGCACGAGAAGGTCGGCTTGGAGGTGCTCGTGGCGCCCCTGCCTTCGGGCAAGGATCCCGCGGACATCGCCCTGGCCGAGGGAACCGACGCGGTTCGTGGCATTCTGGAGGGAGCCGTTCCCCTGATGCGCTTTGTCCTGGAGGAGGAGCTTGCACGTCACCGTCTCGACACCCCCGAGGGCAAAGCCCGGGCTGTCCGGGCCGCCGCCGCAGCGCTGGCCTGGGAACCCAACCTCGTGGCGCGAGGCCAGCACGCCTTTTGGCTTGCTCGCCGCATCGGGGTGGACGACCGGCAAGTCGAGCAAGTCCTCCGAGAGGTGGTCGAGGCCCCCAAGCTGGGCTACGGGACGCCTCGACTCCCCCCGACACTCCGTCTGCCTGGACACCTGAGGGTGGAGCGCGAAGCGTTGGCCTTGCTCCTGGATGCGCCCGCCGAGAGGCATCGGGCCCTCGATTGGATGGTCGAGGACCACTTCACCCAGCCCGAGCATCGCGTCTTCCTGGAGGCGCTTCGAGCTGTCTCAAGGAACGCGGCCCCGAGGTCGATATCTGAAGAGCTGCCCGACGAGGACACGCGGCGCTTGGCGGCGGAGCTCGCCATGACCCCGGTGACGGCCGAGGCGACCGAAGAGGTTTTCTTACGCTTGGAGGAGTTCCGGTTGCAGCGACAGATTGAGTCTCTACGAGCTACACTCGACCGGCTTGACCCGTTGGGGGAAGCCGACCGTCACGACGCCGTCTTCCGTGAGTTGGTGCAGCTGGAGGAGCGGCGACGCCGATTTGACGATAGGCGAGGTGGGTGATGGCCAAGGACTTGCACATCGATGAAGTGAAAGACCTTGTCGCCCGGGGGAAGGAAAAGGGCTGGCTGACCGCGGACGAGATCGCGGACTCCCTGGTGGCCCTCGACCTCTCGGGCGAGCAGGTGGATCAGGTCTATAGCCTGATCGCGGAGGAAAGCATCGAGGTCGTCGACCAGGAGCCGGGGTCGGGGGGAGAGGATGTCGAGGACTTTCGTCGAGACCCCGAGCTTCTCAAGGCTCCCACCAACGACCCGGTTCGGATGTACCTGAAGGAGATCGGGAAGGTCCCCTTGCTGGCCGCCGAGCAGGAGGTGGACCTGGCCATGCGCATCGAATCCGGGCTGATGGCGACCGACAGCCTCCAGGAGCCATCCAGTTTCGACATCGAAGAGGTCATCGAGCTTGCGGGACGCTCCAACCTGGAGGTGGATCCCGAGGAGCTCGTCGTGGACAAGGCCCGCGAGATCTGTCGCCGTATCGAATGGGACGGCATCCAGGCCAAGCGAAAGCTGGTGGAGGCGAACCTGCGCCTCGTGGTCTCCATCGCCAAGCGGTATGTGGGTCGGGGCATGCTCTTCTTGGATCTGATCCAGGAGGGCAATCTTGGTCTTATTCGGGCCGTGGAGAAGTTCGATTACAAGAAGGGGTTCAAGTTCTCGACCTACGCCACCTGGTGGATCCGCCAGGCGATTACCCGGGCGATCGCGGACCAGGCCCGTACCATTCGCATCCCCGTGCACATGGTGGAGACCATCAACAAGCTGGTGCGGGTGCAGCGTCAGCTCCTCCAAGACCTCGGTCGAGAGCCCCTCCCCGAAGAGATGGCCGAGCAGATGGAGATGACTCCCGAGAAGGTCCGCGAGATCCTCAAGGTCTCTCAGGAGCCGGTGTCGTTGGAAACCCCGATCGGAGAGGAAGAGGACTCTCACCTCGGAGATTTCATCGAAGACTCCGACGCGGTGGTCCCTCTCGATGCCGCCTCCTTCATCCTCCTGCAGGAGCAACTGGAGGCGGTGCTGCACACCCTCTCGGAACGGGAGAAGAAGGTCATCCAGCTCCGGTTCGGGCTTCAGGACGGGATGCCGAGAACCCTCGAGGAGGTGGGCCGGGAGTTCGGAGTCACCCGAGAGCGGATCCGCCAGATCGAGTCGAAGACCCTCTCCAAGCTTCGCCACCCCTCGCGATCCCAGAAGCTGAGAGACTTCCTGGAGTGATCCGGCGACCGGGAGGATGAGCCGTTTGCTTCCCCGCCTTATCCGCGACTTCTTTGCCAACCTGGACCAGCCGGGCATGCCGGCCGCCGAGAAGTGGTCCAAGTTCGTGCGAAACCGCTTCCGGGCAACGGTCCTCATGAAGGGCTGCTGCGGCCACCCCGGCGAGCCGGGCTGCTGAAGGCAAGAGTCTGGCCCCGGTCGGGGCGAGGGGGGAGGGGGACCTCAGAAAGAGGTCAAGGAGCCATAAGATATCCCCTACGGGGCAGCCCTGCGCTCTTTCACTCGGTCCTTCACCCGGTCCAGCGTTTCCACGGCCGCGAACCTTCCTCGCTCCAGCCCGGCGCCAATCGCCGTGCCCGCCGTCTCGGAGGCCCGCCGGAGCAAGGGAGAGGACTTGATGCGCCACCAAGCGGTGCGAATCTGCTCGTAACGCCGGTGCCCCGCCTTGGCCCCCATCACATACCCGGTGACGAAGCCGGTCATGATGCCCACCTTCAACCGTCCCATTGCAACCTCCCGTGATCGTTCGACGCGCCGGTTGGATCTCTCAGAGCTCGTCACGTCAGATTATTCTCGGAACCGCAGCGACTCAACCGAAGGCTCCATCTCGACCCGACCGGCCGATGCTATCC
>JBOGWM010000182.1:0-5134 GCA_050693695.1 Actinomycetota bacterium | reverse complement strand
GGACAGGCGAGCGAGCTTTTCGTCTTCCACCAGATATTGACGCAGCCGGTCCAGGGCGGCTTCCATGATGCTCGGATCGAGGACCCTCCTCCCCTGCGCCACCATCCGAATGGCCGAAACGAGGCTGCCTCCCTCGATCTGTTTCAGGAGGAAGCCGGAGGCCCCCGCAAGGATGGAGGCGAAGAGAGCCTCCGGATCAGCGAAGGAGGTAAATATGACTACCCGGGTGCTCGGGAGGCGAACTCGGATCTGTCGGGCGGCATCGATTCCGCTCCCGTCGGGGAGGCCCACGTCCATGATCACCACATCGGGGTCCATGGACTGCACCGCCTCCACCGCCTCAGACACCCCGCCGGTCTCCCCACAGATGAGGATGTCAGCAGCAGGCTCAAGAAGGCTTCGAAGGCCCCGTCGGACTACCTCGTGGTCGTCGACGAGCATCACGCGAATCGGGCGCGCCTGCACCTGCCTGCTGATATGAGCTTCCCCCATTTCTTCCTGCTTCTTATCGCGGCATGTTTATTTATCGATGCACGGAGTTCCTCTTTCTATAGGTATTTTTTCTAGAGACGTTTGTCCCATTTCATTGTGGGACTTTTTAATGTGGAGGTCCGGAGCTAGACAAAAGTGACTGTTCAGGTCCTTGGGACAGGATTTTCGCGCCTAGCGCGCGAAATCCGCCGCCGACGCCGACGTGGTGGAGCGGCTTTTGCACCGCCATTTTGAGACACATCACGCGAGAGCGCCTTCGGTGCTGCCCGAAGAGATGACCCACCTGCCCCGCCAGCACACCCCTTCGGAGCGGACCACTTAGCTTCTCGTCCGGGCGTTCGGCGTGTCGGCCGAGGAGCTTGGGCTCGTATCCCCGGCTGGGCTCCCGGATAGACTGAGACACCTACGAGATCCGGGAGGACGACGACATGGAGCGCCGGACGTTCCTTGGGATGATGCTCGGGTCCGCCTTGGTCCCCCGTGCTTTGGGGAGCCTTCCAGCGGGCGCATCGCTAGAGGATTTCATCCATGAGCCTCGCCGCTATCTGACGGCCTGGGCCACCACGCCCACCCTAGTAGGGCTCGGGCTCCGCCGGCTGACGGCCGTCGTCGTCTGAGAGGGGGGGCAGTGAGCCAGGGTGATTCCGATAGGGTGGTGCTGGCGCACAGCACCCCCTACGCTTTCGTCAAGCTCCAATGGACCGGGGCGGAGCCGGAGGGCCTCGACGATCCCGATTGGGCACAGGCTCTCGGGGCGGTATGGGATGGTGACGAGCTCGTCGCGTACAACATGGCACGGTTTCGTCATAACTTCGAGCACTGGTTCGACGATTTCGTCGAGGATGATGATTAGGCGAAGAGCGCGCCGGCAGCCCGCCTGAGCATCGGCACCCCCCGGATCTCCGTGTCGTAGAGAGGGATCACGGCTCGCACGAGACCGTCGAAACGCTCCCGGATCTCATCGAGATAGCCCTGCTGCATGGCCACCCGGTTCGCCACGAACTCCGGCGCCCCGAGCGCGACCCCGGGCTCGATGACCCCGTTGACCACCACCCCTCCGATGGGGATCCCGAAGTCGGTGAACCAGTTGATGAAGCGCCGGATCACCGCGATGGGTAGGGCCTCGGGCAGGGTCACGAAGAAGAAAGCCGTCCGGGCGGGATCCGTGAGAAGCTCCTGGGCCTGCCCGATGCGCTCACGGAGCTCCACCAGATAGGTCATCAGGGGATCGTCTTGCTTCTTCTTCGTGAAGGAGAGCAGTTCGCGCAGTGTCTGCGCCTCCTCGCGGGAGCGGATCATCTTCTGCACCCACAGCGAGTACACCTTGGACATCCCGAGCAGTCGACGGGCGTTGGCCGTGGGTGCGGTATCGAAGACGTAGATCTCGTACTCGTTGGCGAGCATGAGGTCCACCATGTTCTCGAACATCGCCGATTCCTCGAAGGCGGGGTTCATGGTGGCCGCCTCCACGAACTCCTCCGCTTTGGTGGAGATCTCGGCGAACTTCAAGAACCACCGGATCTTCTCTCGGATCTCCCGCTTCGAGCGTTCGATGGCCTGGGTGGTGTCGATCTCGTAGGCCCAGAGGTTCTCCACCCCGACGACCGGGGTGTGCCGTCCGAAGACGTCCTGATCGAGCAGCCCGGAGAGGCTATGGACGGGGTTCGTCGACGCCAGGAGCACCCGGCGCCCACGGCCGGCCATTCGCAGGGCCATCGCCCCCGCCATGACCGTCTTGCCGACCCCGCCCTTTCCGCCGAAAAAGGCGTAGCGCAGATCGGAGCGCTCGTCGCAGAACTGCCCCATCGAAGTGGCGATGAGCGGTGACTCGCCGGCCGCGGGCTTCGTTTCCTGCGTCAACCTGCCGCCTCCCCATACAGGACCGTGGCGAGCCGTTCGATCATCGGGAGGCCGGTAACGTCGCGCTCCAACTCGGGAACGTGGGCGAGGACCTGGCCCCCGAGCGTCCGGTGGATCTCCGCCAAGTACCGCTTCTGCATGGCGATCCGGTTCCGCAGGTAGCCAGGCGCGCCCTGGGCCAGGAGCTCCTCGGGGACCAGCCGGTTCACCACGTAGCCGGCTATGGGGACGTCGAACCGGGCGAACATCTCCGCCGCTTTGCGGGTGTCGATCAGCACCATCTCCTCGGGGGCGATCACGAAGAAGAACGCCGTCTTCTCCCGGTCGGTGAGGATCCTCGAGGCGGCGCCGATCCGGTCCCTGATGTATTTCAGCTCCCCGAGGATCCGGTCCTCCTCGAACTTCTTCTGTCGTTTGATCCGAGCCACCACCTCCTCGTATTCGCGCATCTCCTCTCGAAGCCGCGTGATCTTGCCGATCCAATCGTCGTAGACCTTGGCCATGGAGAGGTAGTAGAGGGCATGGCCGAGGGGCACGAGGTCGTAGATGTAGTAGTCGTAGCTGCCCTCCACCACGATATCGACCACCGAGTCGAAGATGGCGCTCTCTTCCATGGCCGGCTCCGCCGAGGCGGCCTGGATGTAGTCCTCGATCTCGGCGGGGATCTGCTCCAGGCCGTGCATCTCGAGGACCTTACGGCGGATCTCGTCCTGATATTCCTTGATATGGCGATCAGCGTCGACCTCTTGAGCCCATAGATTCTCTCGGATCTCGACCGCCCCCTGGCCGAAGATGTCCCTCTGGAAGATGTCCGACAGGCTGGCTTGGGGATCCACCGAGAAGACCAGGACCCGGTATCCCTGCTTGGCCAGCCAGAGGGCCGTGGCGGCGGACAGGGTGGTCTTGCCCAACCCTCCCTTGCCCCCGAACATCACATAGCGACGCTCCGGATGCGCCTCGAAGGCCGCGGCAAGTAAGGAAGATGTCATGAGCGAGGCGCGCTAAAAGATGGTGTCGGTCAGGTCCTTCTCACGTAGCATCCGGCGCTTCCAGGTGGAGATCTGGGGCACCACGTAAGGGAGGAGGCGCAGGGAGTAGTAAGGGGGCAGGATGGGAACGCCGAGCAGATCGCCCATGGTCACCAGGATGAACAGGTGCTCCATGCTGGCGCGAGTTCTGAGGGCTTGCCTGGTCATGTCGTGAGCGGCCATCCCGTAGGTGACCTCCCGGGCCTTGCCGAAGAAACCCTTGAGGCCGCCCCGCTTCTTTTTCTCTCGAGCGCTGTCCTCCTCGGCCATCTCTCCTCGCTTATACCCCATGCAGGTCGTAGTCGTGCCCGTCGGTGAATGCCCGCTCCCTCAGCACCCGTCGCTTCCATATCGTGATGTCAGGGACCATATAGGGAAGCAGACGCAGTGAATAGTAGGGAGGAAGAACGGGCACCCCGATCATGTCTCCGACGGCCACGGTCATGAACAATGTCTCCATGGCGCCCCGCATCTCGACGGCATGGCGGGCAAACTCGTACCCCGTCATGCCATACAGGAACTCGCGAAGAGCCCCCACCGCCCGACGAGCACCTCGCCGAACGACCTTCCTCTTGCTCCCCATGCAACGTCTCCTCCGGAGACTCGAGAGCCGCCAAAGGCAATGTAAACGATGAGACCGCTCACCGCAGCCCTCACCGCGGCGGTGGCCGCCTTCATGGCCGCCTTCGCCGTCGGCACGCAGCGAAACATCCGTAAGGGCAACACGGCGCTGCGGTGGCTCCAGGTGGCCCTGCCGGCCCTCGGGCGGCGGGCGAGCCTGCGGTGGCTCGGGAGCTCGGCGGTGGTGGTCGGGATCTCGGAGCCCCGCGAGCCGTTTGCCGAGGTGGAGGCGGTGGTGGTCCTCGAGCCGCGGGATCTCGTCTGGCTCCGGGCCTGGGGCCGCTCCCGAGGACGGCGGGACTTTCTCATCCTGCGCGCCCGCCTCATCCGATCGCCCCGCTTCGAGCTCGAGGCCGGAGACCTTAAGGGCTGGACCGGGCACGATGGCCGGCCCCATTTGGACACCGGCACGTGGCAGGAGGCGGACTGGGGCTATCCCGGGGTGCGGATCGCCCACACGTCGGAAGCGGACCCGGAGGAGGGACGCAGGCACTGGGAAAGGCTCACCGCCGCAAGCGGTGGCGTGTGGCGACTCTCGATCCGGCGGACCCCGCCCCACCTCGATATCCACGTCCTCTTCCCGAACATCTCCGAGGTAGGGCCGGAGCCGCTCGTGGGAGCCTTCCGGGACCTCGGACGCTCCGTGATCGGACCGGGCTGAGTGCTGCGTCTCCACAAGTCCGCCACTTAACACTCGGAACAGACAGCAAGCCACAGCCGGAATTGGGCGAAGGAGGTCAAGATCCCTCGGGCGAAATTCCTCAGTCAACCGGCAAAGCTTGGTTTCGCTTTACCGAGGCCTCGTCGGGGCTTTCCAGCCTGGGCCCCGTGATCGATCACCCGCCCCCTTTCGGTTCCTGCTCGCCCTGGATTTCAACGAGAGCCCAACGATGAGAAGCCCCAGCGCCAAGCTCACCAGCCTGCCGTAAGGGCCTCCAGTCACGGGAAGCACCTTCGGAGGCGAGACCGTCCGAGCGGGTGGGCCAGGATCGGAGGAAACTGCGGAGGCGGCGATGGGCAGGCAGACCGTCTCGGCGATGTCGAATGGCGGGGCGCTCCCCCGGTGAGCCTGCGGATCCCCGGCCACCGCCACCCGGGTGCAGAACTCACCCGGCGACGCGTCCCCGGGAACC
>JBOGWM010000181.1:0-5958 GCA_050693695.1 Actinomycetota bacterium | reverse complement strand
GATCCGGGGGGATCGCCTCTACGCTCTTGGCCTCGTCTATCTGACCACAGGGGCTCGCAAGGGAGAGGTGGCCGCCCTCAAGTGGGAAGTTGTCGATCTCGACGGCGGGGAAATGCGGATCGTCCGTTCCCGCAGCACGGTGGGTTACCGCGTGTACGAGACGAGAGGCAAGCGGGAGTGCAGCCGCCGTCGAATCGAGCTAGACGCCCTCACGGTCGCTGCCTTGAAGTCCTGGCGAGCTCGCCAACTTGAGGAGCGACTGGCCGCCGGGCCAGCCTGGGAAGAGACGGGTTACGTATTCACGAACAGGCAGGGGCAGCCTATGCACCCGGACTCGATCTACCGGATGCTTCGTCGAAGAGTGGAGCGTGCCGGGCTCCCGTGGATAGGCATTAAGGGCATGCGGCACACCTGGGCGACTCTGGCGCTGGCCAGCGGTGAGCAGATCAAGGTCGTCGCAGAGCGCTTGGGGCATTCAAGCATCAAGACGACAGGGGACGTCTACCAGCACTGCTTACCGGGAATGCAGCGTGAGGCGGCGGAGCGGGTGGCCGATCTGATATTCCGCCCGAACGCGTGAGCTGGCTGTGGAATCGAGCATGCGAACCCTCGAGTACAGTGGGCCGTGCGCTTCACCGCGAGATCCACCTCAGTCCTCCAGCTACTCCGTACACGTGATCGATATCCGACGTTAGCAAACCGTTTGCAAGGTGGCTGACCGGCACCAAAACGACGTTCACTTAGCGGCATAGATAACGGCTAAGATCCCTAGAAACTCGTGCCGGGGGCGGGATTCGAACCCGCATGGGCTTTCGCCCAATGGATTTTGAGTCCACCGCGTCTCCCGTTTCGCCACCCCGGCTCGGGCGCCACCCCAGTTTAGTCAGCGGATGCTGACCCTAGCGCCCGGGCCCTCCATCCGGCGGGGGACGCCAGGTGAGCCCCAGCGCGTCGGCGAGGCTCCTGTAGCCTTCCTTGTCGGCCGGGAGCCAGGCGGTGAGCCCCTCCAAGTCCATGATGTGCCGGTAGCGCCCATCGTTGTAGTCCATCCGCAACAGGGCATCGGTGAAGCGCCGGGCACGCTCCGGATCGAAACCGGGAAGGGCCGTGAAGTTGCAGTGATAGTAGGGCGGGGAGCTCCATACGGACCGGAGGAGCACGCTGTTGACGTGACCGTGCTCGAGCTCTCGGATCCAGGTGGGATCCCCGAGCGCGCCGGCGTCGGCCCGGTCCTCATGTAATGCGCGCAGTACCTCCAGCTCGCTCCTGCCGGTATCTCCATGCTTGCCCACGTCGAGGTCGAAGCGCAGCAGGCTCAGGTCGCTTTCGGGATCGAGGCCGGCCTGGCGGAGGTAGTAGAGGGGCAAGATGGCGGCCTGCGCCGAGTCGGCGCTTCCGAGCGCCAGCCGCTTTCCTCGCACCTCCTCCAACCCGGAGATGTCCCGGTCCACGCGGGCGACCACCCTGGTGGTGAACTCCCGGTCGGCGTCGCGCATCGCCAGCACCCGGCACCGCCCGCCCGCCCGCTCCTCCGAGCGCACGTACGCGACGTTGGTGTTCCAGGCGATGTCGATCACCCCGCTGAAGAGAGCCTCGATCTGAGCCTCGTAGTTGGAGAAAAGGACGTAGTCGGTCGGAACCTCTTCCCCGTGCAGGTACTCCCGGAGCTCCTCCCAGATGGTGACCACACGGGGGTCGTAGGCGACCGCCCCGACCCGGACGACCTCTTGGCTCACTTCAACCTCCTCCCCCTCCGGCAGGCGATCAGAACAGCGGCAGCCCGGTGAGCAGCTTCCCGACCCACTCCTTCAGGACTTCGTTGGTGGGGGCCATCACCGCGCCGGCCCGTGCGTCGCGCCAGTACCGCTCGACGGGGAGGCGCCTCGTGTAGCCCTGGCCCCCGCAGACCTGCATCGCCAGGTTCGTGACCTCGATCGACGCCTCCGTGGCGCCGATCTTGGCCAGCATCACGAGGGGCAGCGCGGTCGGCTGGGCCGCGTCGCACGCCGCCGCGGCGGCCTGAACCAGATGGCGGGCCGACTCGGTCCGCAAGCTCATGTCGGCGAGATAGCCCTGGATGACGGGGACTTCCGCCAGCGCCTGCCCGCTGAGATGGCGACGGGACCGGGCATGCGCCACGGCCGCGTCCAGGGCCGCCTGCGCGATACCGACGTTGACCGCTGCCAGGCCCACGAGAAAGGTGGGGGCCACCACGTTGAACACCAGCTCTTGGCCATCCCCTTCTTTTCCGATGAGATGGTCGGGCGAAAGTGTGACCTCGTCGAGGACCATCCCGATGCTGGAGTTTCCGGCCATGCCGATGCCGTCCCACTCGCCCTCGAAGCTCACGCCGTTCATGTCGGGGGTGACCATCAGGATGTCCAACCCGGGCTCGCCGGAGGCGTTGACCAGCACCGGGTAGAGGAAGGCGTGGCCGCCGCTGGTGACGAAGCTCTTCTTGCCGTTCAGGACGAAGCTGCCGTTGCGACGCTCGGCGGTGATCTCGGGGGCGTAGAAGTGCGCCCCGGTGGCGCGCTCGCTGAAGGCCAGAGTCGCAAGCGCCTCTCCGGCCGCGGCCGGGCGCAGCCAGCGCTGACCTTGCTCGGGCGTCGCCTTGGCCCCGATAACCGCGGTCCCACAGGCGTGCATGAGGAAGCACAGCCCGGTCGAGGCGGAAGCGTTCCCGACCGCCTCGCACACGATCGCCAACGCTCTGAGATCCCATCCCTTACCGTCCAGGTCGAGAGGAATCAGGATTCCCATCAGGCCGGCGCCCGACAGGGCCTTGAAATGCTCGGCGGGGAACCTGCGCTCCAGATCGATCTCCGCGGCGCCCTCCGCCAACCCGGCGGCAAACCGCTGAACCTCTTCCTTGAGGGCCACGTAATCCATGTCGCTCATCTGCTGGCTTCCTCCTTCCCTCGCGGTCTCCCGCGCTTGGCCGGCCAGTGGTTCACATGAAGTCGGGCGTATGCAGGTGGGAGATCTTCTCGGCGCTGTCGATGGCTCTCCCCTCCCGGCGCGGGAGCCGGACGCCCCAGTCGGGCCGGTCCCAGCGGGTGGCCCCCGCTCTCGTTCATGCAGTCTCGCTCCCGTTTCTCGAAGAGACCTCAGCATACCGGCACCACATTTATAAGGGATACAGCATGCGTGTCGCGCATCAATTATCAGGAGACGTTAAGCCCGAGAGCGGCCCTCGAGGCGCTCGCTGGGACTGGTTCTCAGTAGGGTTCGCCCTGGAGCCCGGCGACGTAGCGGTGAAAGGCCAGGTGATCGCTGATCAGCTCCCGGTTGTCACCCCCCTTGCGGACGACCACCCGATCCGCCGGCCCATCGGGGCCTTCTACATCCTCCTCGATCCGGACCACCTCCCAGCCGTCGCCCAGGAGGCCGCGCAGCTCCTCCAGGACCGGGTCATCTCCCCAACCAGCCACCTCGGCTCCTTTCAGTTGATGAATCGAATGTCCGATCCAGGGCTGCCCGGATCTCCCGGGCCGCGGCCAGCTCCCCGGACTCCTCGCTCGAGAGCCAGCTCCGCGCTCGGGGGGCAGCGAAGTCCTCACCGCTGGATCTCCAGCGCCCGGGCCACGATCTCCACGTCCTTGTCGCCCCGCCCGGAGAGGTTCACCACCACGTCCCGTTCTCCTCCCAGCCCGCGGGCCACGTCCACCGCCCGGGCCAGCGCATGAGCCGGCTCCAGCGCGGGAAGGATGCCCTCGGTGCGGGCGAGGAGCTGAAAAGCCTCGAGGGCGTCGCGGTCGGTGGCGGCCAGGTAGGTGACCCTCCCCGAGTCCTTGAGCCAGGAGTGCTCGGGCCCCACTCCCGGATAGTCCAGCCCGGCCGAGATGGAATGCGTCGGGAGCACCTGACCGTGGGCGTCTTGTAGCAGGTAGGACCGGGCGCCGTGCAGGACCCCCGGCTGGCCCAGGGAAAGGGTGGCGCAGTGATGCGAGCCGTCCAGCCCCTCCCCCGCCGCCTCCACGCCGTAGAGGGCCACCTCCTCGTCGAGGAAGGCGCGGAAGATGCCGATGGCGTTGGAGCCGCCTCCCACGCAGGCGACCACGGCGTCGGGAAGTCCTCCCGCCGCCTCGGCGAACTGCGCTTTGGCCTCCTCCCCGATCACCTGCTGCAGGTCGGCCACCAGACTCGGGAAGGGATGGGGCCCCATCGCGGAGCCGATCACGTAGTGCGTGGTCTCGACGTTGGTCACCCAGTCTCGAAACGCCTCGTTGATAGCGTCCTTCAAGGTCCGAGAGCCGCTCTTCACCTCCCGGACCTCCGCTCCCAGCAACCGCATCCGCGCCACGTTGAGGGCCTGGCGGCGGGTATCCTCCAGGCCCATATAGATGAGGCAGGGAATGCCCAAGCGCGCCGCCGCGGTGGCGGTCGCCACCCCGTGCTGGCCGGCCCCCGTCTCGGCGATCACCCGCCGCTTGCCCATCCGCCGGGCCAGGAGGAGCTGGCCGAGGGTGTTGTTGATCTTGTGAGCCCCCGTGAAGGCGGCATCCTCCCGCTTGAGCCAGATGCGGGCGCCGCCGATCTCTTCGGTCAATCGGTGGGCGTGATAGAGGGGAGTCGGCCGCCCGGCCACCTCCCGCAGGAGGAAGTCGAGCTCCTCCCGGAACCTCGGATCGGAGAACGCCTCCAGCCGGGCCCGGTCCAGCTCTTCGAGCGCGGGAACGAGGACCTCGGGCGCGAAGCGCCCGCCATAGGCCCCGAACCAACCCCGCTCATCGGGGAGCCGCCGGGAAGTGACCGACCGGGAGAGCATGGGCCGCCCAGTCTATCCGGCCGGCGGAGGGACCAGCCGGTCCACGGCATGCAGGACCGTCTCCCACGGGGCCATCCAGATGGGAGGAGGGGCCGAGGGCTCAAAGAGAACCATGACTCCCCATTCCCGGAGGCTTTCAATGCTGCTCCGAAACCGGGGGTGCCGGGCGAGCGCGGGATTGACGTTCGGCGCGACCACGATGGGGACGTCGAGGCCCAGGCACTCGCAGAGCAGGCTCATCACGAAGCAGTCGGCGATCCCCGCGCTCAGCTTGTTCACGGTATTGAGCGTCGCGGGGGCCAGCGCGACCGCATCGGCTCTGGGCCAGGGATTCGATCCCGTTGGGTCGTAGTCGCTTCGAACCGGATGACCGGTCATGTGCTCCAGCCGCTGGCTCTCGATGAATTGCCTGCCTTGAGGGGTCGCTCCCACGCACACCGTCCATCCTGCGCCTTGAGCGAGCTCGACGAAGCGGTGGATCTCTCTTGCGGGGCCTGCTCCACAGGCGATGAGGTAGAGAACCCGTGAGCGGGTCATCCGGACTTCAGGGCATCGTGCAAGTCCCGAAGGCGAGGGGTTCGCCCGAGCGGCGTGACGGCGAGACGGTCGTACATCCGCTGCACGCGGGACGCGTGCCTGGGGGAGCCGTAGCTGCGAGCCATCTCCAGGCCTCGAATCGCCAGTTCGACGCCTTCTTCGAGCTGGCCGGCGTGCGCATACGCCTGCGCCTTGATGATGGTGAAGTTGCCGAGGTCCCGAAGCGGCCGGAAGCGTACCTGCCGCTCCATCCGCTCATAGATGGCCAAGGCTTGCTCGGGTTCGGAGAGCATGGTGAGACCGTGGGCCCGCTCCTGGATGACCTCGACCAGGGTGAAGTCGTTGCCGCTTCCCTTGGTATCCGGGCGCAACTGCTCCGCGACGGCCTGGGCGTTCTCGATAGCTTCGAGGAAAGCAGACTTGTTACGGCATTCGGAATGGAGGCGGGCCAGCGTCTGCCAGCGCATCCCCTGCGTCTGCACCCGGCCCGCGCGGGCGAACGGCTCGGCCGCCTCCAGGGAACGGTTGGAGGACGTGTAGCGGCCACGGCGTCGGGAGAGATCGCCCTGATGAATCATCGCCAGGGCGACGAGATCCGAGTCGTTTATCTCCCTCCCCACAACGTGCATCTCTTGGAAGTGGCCCAGCGC
>JBOGWM010000180.1:0-13989 GCA_050693695.1 Actinomycetota bacterium | reverse complement strand
CGCCGGGGCTGGATCCTGGGTCGCGGGGACGTGGCGGAGCGGAAGGGCCAGATACGACGGGGCGCCCCCGGGCGGGCGGTCACCCAGATGCACCATGCACGCCGGGGGCTGATCACCCCGGAGATGGAGTTCGTCGCCCTCCGGGAAGGGGTGGGGCCCGACTTCGTGCGAGCCGAGGTGGCCGAGGGCCGGGCGATCATCCCGGCCAACGTGAACCATCCCGAGACCGAGCCGATGATCATCGGGCGCAACTTCCTGGTCAAGATCAACGCCAACATCGGGAACTCCGCGGTCGTCTCCTCCATCGATGAGGAGGTCGCCAAGATGGTGTGGGCCATCACATGGGGGGCCGACACCGTGATGGACCTCTCCACCGGAAAGGACATCCATGCCACGCGGGAATGGATCATCCGCAATTCCCCGGTCCCCATCGGTACGGTCCCCATCTACGAAGCGCTCGAGAAGGTGGCGGGCCGGCCCGAGGAGCTCACCTGGGAGATCTACCGCGACACGGTCATCGAGCAGGCGGAGCAGGGAGTTGACTACTTCACCGTCCACGCCGGCGTGCTGCTCCGCTACGTCCCCCTCACCGCCGGCAGGGTGACGGGCATCGTCTCTCGCGGGGGCGCGATCCTGGCGGCCTGGTGCCTCGCCCATCACCGGGAGAACTTCCTCTACACCCATTTCGAAGAGCTCTGCGAGATCATGGCGGCCTACGACGTCGCCTTCTCCCTGGGCGACGGCCTGCGTCCCGGGGCCATCGCCGACGCCAACGATGAGGCGCAGTTCGCCGAGCTGCGGACTCTGGGAGGGCTCACCGAGACGGCCTGGCGTCACGATGTGCAGGTGATGATCGAGGGGCCCGGACACGTGCCCATGCACAAGATCCGGGAGAACGTCGATCTGGAGCGGGAGATCTGCCACGATGCTCCCTTCTACACCCTGGGCCCCCTCACGACCGACATCGCTCCCGGCTACGACCACATCACCTCCGCCATCGGAGCCGCGATGATCGGGTGGCACGGGGCGTCCATGCTCTGCTACGTGACTCCCAAGGAGCACCTGGGACTTCCCAACCGCGAGGACGTGAAGCAGGGGGTCATCGCCTACAAGATCGCGGCCCACGCCGCGGACCTCGCCAGGGGGCACCCCGGCGCCCGGCGCTGGGACGACGCCCTGTCCAAGGCCCGCTTCGAGTTCCGTTGGGAGGACCAGTTCAACCTCTCCCTCGATCCGGGGACCGCCCGAGCCTTCCATGACGAGACGCTTCCCTCGGACCCGGCGAAGAAGGCCCACTTCTGCTCGATGTGCGGACCCAAGTTCTGCTCTATGCGCATCACCCAGGACGTTCGGGAGTATGCGGCAACCCACGCCCTGGACGAGGAAGAGGCGCTCGTCGCCGGGATGAGGGAGAAGGCTCGGGAGTTCGTGGAGCGGGGAGCTTCGATCTACCTCGACGCCTGACTCCGCCCCGCCTCGAGAGCGCTCGTCGGGATCCGGCCGGGCGCGGTTGATAGAGTCGAAGCAGCGATGTCGAAGTCAATGGACTTTGTGGACCGGGTCATCGACGGGTTCCGCTCCCTTCGCGAGCGACCCCATTTCGATGTGCTCGCGCAACAGTTCGAGTCCGGGGAGGTGTCATTCATCGTGGACTGCAACGGGATTCAGCTCTATCTCGATGAAGAGGTCGTCTCGGGCCCCCCGGACGCGGACCTCCAGACGGACTGACCTCGTCGGGTATCGGGACCCCGTCAGCTCGGGCGGCTCGCAACGGCGCCGCAGCGAAGCCCGCCATCCCCTCCTCGAAGCTGACCCCGGCCGTAAACCCCAGGATCCTCTCCGCCAGAGCCGTCGATGCGAAGACGTGGCGCACGTCGCCGGGTCGGAAGCGCCCGGTCACCCGGGGAGCGGGCGCTTCGGGGCCGAAGGCTCGGGCCAGAGCGGTGGCCATCTCCCCCACCGTGTGAGGCTCGCCGCTGGCAACGTTCAGAGCCCCCGTCGCGGGAGGCCGCGTGGTAAGCGCCAGGAGGTTGGCGCGGGCCACGTCCTCGACGTGGACGAAGTCTCGGGTCTGTGCCCCATCCTCGAAGATCTCGGGTCCCCGGTCCCCCTCCAGGGCGCTCCGGAAGATGCTTGCCACCCCGGCATAGGGCGTATCCCTGGGCATGCGGGGGCCGTAGACGTTGTGGTACCGCAGGGCGGTCACGGGCGCCCCCGTCGAGCGCCCGAAGGCGAAGCAGAGGTGCTCCTGGTGGACTTTCGTGGCGGCGTAGACGTTGCGAGGGTCCAGGGGCGCCTCTTCGGACACCGCCTCGGGCATGAGGGGGGCGCCGCAGATCGGGCAAGGTGGGTCGAAGCGCCCGGCTGCCAGGAGCTGTGGATCCCTGGGAGGAGCACGGAGGGTCCCATGGACCCCGCAGCGGTACCGTCCCTCGCCGTAGACCACCATGCTGCTCGCCAGGACGAGCCTCCCCGAGAAGTCCCGGCGATACAGCGCTCTCAGCAACACCGCCGTACCGGTCCCGTTGTTGTTGACGTAGTCCTCGACATCATCGAAGTCGACTCCCAACCCGACCATCGCCCCCTGATGGCAGACCGCCTCCACTCCCCGGACGCCGTCTTCGACCAGGCGAGAGTCCCGGAGATCTCCGATGACGTATTCGGCCGCCGGGTTGAGGTACTTCGGCTCGCAGGCGTGGGCGAGAGGATGCAGGGAGTCGATCACCTTCACCGAGGCCCCCTGCTCGACGAGCGCATCCACGATGTGGGAGCCGATGAACCCCGCTCCCCCGGTGACCAGGACCTTCACGCGGGGGCCACGCCCGCGCCCGGAGCGGTATCAGGGAGGGGGAGCCGCACGACGAAGCGGCACCCCACCCCTTCGTTGCGCACCCAGATCTCGCCTCGATGCGCCTCGACGATCCCCCGGGCGATCGCCAGCCCCAGCCCCGCGCCCAGAGGGCGTCCATCTCCCGCTTCGGGAGTGCGAGCCGACTCACCTCGAAAGGCCGGGTCGAAGACCCGGGCGAGGTCCTGGGGCGGGATGCCCCCGCAACCGTCGGCCACCGAGACCACCGCATGTCCGGGCTGGACTCCCGCCTCCACCCATATCGCCCCGTCGTTCGGGGTATGGCGGATGGCGTTCTCGAGAAGGTTGCGTAGCACCCGAGTGATCTCCGGCGGGGACAGGTCCAGCTCCGGAGCCACGCACGTCAGGCGGCCCTCCAGGCGTACCCCCTTCGCCGCGGCCATGGGGGAGGCGGCTGCGATGGCGTCGGAGACGAGGTCGCCGAGCGAGACCCGCTCCAGGTGGAGTTGCAGCGCCCCGGCGTTGATCCTGGAGAGCTCGAAGAGATCATCGACGAGATCGGCGAGCCGGTCGGCCTCCTGGCGCAGCGTCCGAAAATAGCGGGTCACCGTCTCGGTCTCCGAGACCACCCCGTCCTCGAGGGCTTCCACCATGGCCCGGATGCCCGCGAGCGGCGTCCGAAGGTCATGGGAGACCCAGGCCACGAGCTCCCGCCGTGAGGACTCGAGGGCTCGTTCGCGCGCCTGGGCCTCCTCCAGCCTGGCTGACATCACTTCCAGCTCGCGCGCCAGCGCCGAGAGCTCCTGGGTCTGCGATGCCACCGGAAACCGGCCGGTTTCTCCGGCGGGTGAGAACCCGCCGAAGTCTCTCTCGCCGATACGCCGGGCGGCCGCACTCAGGGCCCGGGTGGCGGCGCCCACCCGATGCCCGAGCACCAGCGCCACCAGCGCTCCGATCGTTCCGGCCGCGATCAGCACCACCACGAGGGCGGCGAGGTCGTGCGAGGAGAGGAACATCGCCCGGGCCGCAGACGCGGCGCCCATCCCCAGGGCCAGCACCGAGGTGAGGGCCACCACGGTGGCCTGGGCGACGATGGAGCGGCGGCGAAAGAGGCGCAGCGCCCCGGCGCCCACTCCCCCTCCCACCACCGCGCCCCAACCGGCGAACCCGGCGAGCGCCAGCGTGTCCCGGCCCGGCAATCCGAGGGCGCTCGCCGCCAGGACCGTGCCCGCGGCCCCGACCAATGCGACGACGATGGCAATCCGGGCGATCATGGGTCGAAGCGATACCCGACCCCCCACACCGTCTGGATGTGAGTGGGGCGGGCGGGGTCGGCCTCGATCTTCTCCCGGAGCCTGCGGACATGGACGGTCACCGTCGAGGTGTCCCCGAACTCATATCCCCAGACCTTGGCCAGCAGCTCCTGACGGGTGAAGGCCTGGCGGGAGTGACGCATCAGGAAGGCGAGGAGGTCGAACTCCAGGACGGTGAGCGCGACGGGCGCGCCCTGCGCCTGCACCTGCCGGGCGTGGGGCTCCAACATGAGGTCTCCGGCGATCAGGGGTACGGCCTCCTCCGACCCGGGGGTGGCGGGCGCGCTCCGGGCGCGGGCGCGGCGAAGAACCGCGGAGACTCGCAACGTCAGCTCCCTCGGGGAGAAGGGTTTGGCCACGTAGTCATCCGCGCCCAGCTCCAGCCCGAGGATCCGGTCACTCTCCTGGCCCCTCGCGGTCAGCATGACAATGGGGACCGGCCCCTGCTGTCGGAGGCGCCGGCAGACTGCCAGACCATCGAGGCCGGGGAGCATGAGATCGAGCACGACCAGGTCGGGGGACCACTCTTCCGTCCGCCGGAGAGCCTCCCGCCCGTCTCCCACCGCGACCACCTCGTGACCCTCCCGTTCCAGGTAGCGGGTCACCACCTCGGCCACCGTCGGGTCGTCTTCCACCACCAGGATCCGAACAGCTTGCACCGTAGTGCTATCGGCGTCGTTCACCATGGGGAGATCACCAGGATCTGGAGCAACAGGGCCACCGCCGCCTGCAGGGCCAGCCACGTCCGCCGCATCCTGGTTGCGCCGAGAGCGCAGGCCCCGAGCAGGACCCAGGGGACGAAGGGCAACCAGATCCTCTCCACCTCGCCCTTCGACAGGCCGCTCAGGTTGGCGGCGGCCACCACCGCCAGGGCTCCGCCGGCCAGCAACCACACACCCCGATCTCGCAGCCGCGAGAGCCCGGCGGCTGCGGCGGGGCCGACGCAGAGCGCGAAGGCGGCGAGGTTGCCGACCAGAAAGTACGAGTAGGGCCTTCTGCCTCCCACGCCCGCCAGATACCGGAGCCGGGCGGCCCCAAGTCCATCCAGCCACCAGAACCCGGCCACGGCGAAGGCCGCCGGCACCATCAGAGCCCCCGCCATGGCCACCAGAAGCGGCCTGGCCCTGCGGCGGACGGCGGCCACCACCAGAGGCAGGGCGGCCAGGGGAGCAACGCCATACGAGAGCAGCAGGGCCGCGCCGAAGAGGATCCCTCCCGCCAGCGCCAGGGCGTCCCCCATGACATCTGACCGACCCGTGGCCACCACGACGAGCGTCACCGCCCAGGCGCTCAGCCCCATGAAGAGCGCGTCCGCCGAGGTGGCGATCCAGATCGCGGCCGGCGCCAGCGCCAGAAACGGCGCGCCGTCCCGGGCTCGCCTCTCTCCCGCCACCTCGCGCACCGCCACCAGAGCCGCCGGGACAGCCATCGCTCCGGCCGTTATCATCATGCCCGCAACCATCTCCGGGCGCGCGAGACCGATCCGATCCAGGAAGTGAAGCGCCACGATAAGCCCCGGCGGATGGCCCTGCACGTGGATGGGATATCGGGCCAGCTCCGCGGTGAAGCTGGAGAGCGTCTCGGCGGGCGAAGACGCCAGCGGGAGGGCGTGAAGGTAGTCGAAACGGCTCAACAGGGGCCGCACCAGGGCGGGGAGGCCATCGGCGAGGGCCAGAGCGAGGGCCCAGAGAAGCGCCGCTAGCATCGCCCAGATGAGGAGGCGACGCCAGGAGAGCCGTGCGGCCAGGCGCGGTCCCAGGAGCACCACCACCCCCGCCACGGCCAGGGCGGGCAGGATGCGCAGGCTGAGCCGCGGATCGAAGGCGGCGAACAGCGGCGGCGTCGCCAGCCACAGGGGACGCCCCAGAGCGTGGAGATGGCGCCCCCAGAGGTGAGCCCCCAGGACGAGCAGCCCCCAGAGCATGACCGGCGCCGGCCCGGTCGGCAAGAGCGACCGGACGCCGGACGCCCTCGGGGTCCGGATGAGAGGCTTGACAAGAACACGCATCGGTTCCGATAGTATCCGTCGGCCATGACAATCTTTGGGGGATAGGGAGAAAGCTTCCCGGAATTGTAAGGTTCAAGAGGAATTCGAATCTCAGAGATCGGTCGAGTCCAGAGAGTATTCGATGAAGAATTGTTCATCGAATTGTAAGATGATTTTGATGTGAATTTTATCTTTCGGAGAGGTAAGATCGAGACATGCCCGACGTCGTGCTTCCGGTGCTCAATGAGATCGCCGCCATCGCATGGGTGCTCGAGCGGATGCCCGAGGGATACCGACCGATCGTGGTCGACAATGCCTCGACCGACGGCTCCGGAGAGCTGGCCGCAGCCTTAGGGGCGCAGGTCGTCCTGGAGACCCGCCCCGGGTTCGGAGCGGCGTGCTTTGCGGGACTCAGCGCGGCGGTCGCCGAGGTGGTGTGCTTCATGGACTGCGACGGCTCCCTCGATCCCTCGGCTCTCCCGCTGGTGACCGGACCGGTGCTCGACGGCACGGCCCATCTCGTGCTGGGCGAGCGCAAGCCCGAGCCGGGAGCCTGGCCGCTGCATGCCCGGATCGCCAACCGGGTGCTCGCCTGGGAGGTGCGGCGCAGGACCGGTTTTCCCCTGAGGGACCTCGGTCCCATGCGGGCCGCCAGGCGGGAGGACCTCCTTGGCCTCGGACTCATGGACCGACGGTTCGGATGGCCCCTCGAGATGGTGCTTCGGGCGGCCCGGGCGGGCTGGCGCCTGGTCGAGGTCCCGGTCAGCTACCGGGCTCGTTCGGGGCGCTCCAAGGTGACCGGGACGCTGCGGGGGACCTTGCGGGCGATGAAGGATGCGGGGATGCTGTTGCGATGACCATCTACCCGACGCCCTTCTCGGTGAAGCCATGAGCCTGCCCGGTTTTCGTATTCTGGTCTTCGCCAAGGCGCCCCGAGTCGGTCGAAGCAAGACCCGGCTCTGCCCTCCATGCACTCCACTCCAGGCGGCTATTCTCGCCGAGGCGATGCTCACCGATACGCTGAGGGCGGTGGCCGCGACGCCGGCGGCCCGTCGGGTGCTGGTGCTGGAGGGGTCGCCGGGGCCGTGGCTGCCCGCGGGTTTCGAGGTTCTCCTCCAGCGCGGCGAGGGTCAGGCGGCGCGTCTGGCGGCAGGCTTCGAGGACGCCGGCGGCCCGGCTCTGCTCATCGGCATGGACACCCCGCAGGTCACACCGGCGCTCCTGGTCCAGGCAACAGCCCAACTGTCGGCGCCGGGGGTGGACGCGGTGCTGGGAATCGCCGCAGACGGCGGATGGTGGGCCCTCGGCCTTCGGCGCCCCGATCCCTCCGCGCTCGAGGGGGTTCCCATGGGCTCGCCCCGCACGGGAGACTGTCAGCGTCGGCGACTGCACGAACTGGGACTGGCGGTGGCCGAGCTGCCGATGCTTCAAGATGTGGATGAAATCGCTGACGCCTTCGAGGTCGCGGCGGCGATCCCGGGCTCCGCCTTCGAGACCGCCCTGAGCGCCCTCCCGGCGCCCTCCTGGACCGGTGCCCTCCTGGAGATGAGAGGAGTGAGGACGCCATGAGGATGGGGAACCTCCAGACGGCGGGAGCCCGCCGGTTCGCAAGCCTGGAGGCCGCCCGATGAAGGGCCGGTTCCGTCCACGAGACCGGCTCTTCGGGCTGCGGGGAAAGTCTCTGGCCGAGCGCTTCGCGTCGTTGGAAGCCCTGCGAGTCGGTCCCCTGCGGGAAGGGGCGTTCAGCAGCCGTCTTCACTCCGAAGCGGTGGCCGCCCGCCTGGGCATCGCCCTCGGCATCTCATTTGGGCTCTGCTTTTTGACCGGCCTGATCTCGCATGGCATCCAGAACCCTCCCGGCTGGTTTCTCTGGCCCTCCCGGCCGGTCAATCTCTACCGGATCACCCAGGGACTCCATGTCGCCACGGGCATCGCCTCGATCCCCTTGCTGTTGGCCAAGCTCTGGACCGTCTACCCTCGCCTGTGGAGCTGGCCTCCGGTGAGCGGCGTCGCCCATGCGGTCGAGCGCCTCAGCCTCCCGCCCCTGGTCGGCGGGGCGGTGTTCCTGCTCTTCAGCGGCCTGGCCAATATCGCCCTCTGGTATCCGTGGAGGTTCTTTTTCCCGACAGCCCATTTCTGGGCGGCCTGGATCACCATCGGGGCCCTGGTCATCCACATCGGGGCCAAGGCCGGACAGGCCGCGGCGGCGCTCAGCGCCGGCGACCCGCAGCCCGAGGCGACGGGGGGGGGACTCACCCGGAGGGGCTTTCTCGGGACGGTTGTTGCCGCGATGGGGCTGGTGACCCTGACGACCCTGGGCCAGACGGTCCGCCCACTCCGAAGGCTCGGGTTCCTGGCGCCGAGACGTCCCGACATCGGTCCCCAGGGCCTCCCGATCAACAAGACGAGCCGTTCGGCCGGGGTGTCCGATCTCGCTCGAGACCCCGGGTACCGGCTGTCGGTGGGGGGCGTGGTGGCTCGCCCGCTCTCGCTCTCCGCCGAGGACCTCCGGGCCTTGCCCCAGCACGAGGTCCGGCTTCCCATCGCCTGCGTGGAGGGCTGGAGCGCGACGGGAACCTGGAAGGGAGTGCGGGTTCGAGACCTGCTGGAGCTGGCCGGGGCCTCCCCCACGGCCTCGGTGTCGGTCGAGTCTCTGCAACCTCGCGGGCAGTACCGTCGATCTATCCTCAACCGCCTGCACGCCCGGGATCCCTTCACCCTCCTGGCCCTCGATCTGAACGGCGAGCCGCTGCATATCGATCATGGCTTCCCGCTACGCCTCATTGGCCCCAACCGGCCCGGGGTGATGCAGACGAAGTGGGTCAACAAACTGGTGGTGCGGTCTTGAACGACGAGCCGGGGGCCTCGGCGCGAGGGAAGCTGTTCTGGGCCGGGGTGGTGGTGGGCTGGGCGATCATCTCCTTCGGTGTCTGGGGGATCTTTCGAGACGCCCGGGAGACCCATCCGACGAATCTCGGTATCTGGCTTGCCGGATCAGCGCTGGCCCACGACCTCCTGATCGCTCCCGTGGTCTTCGTGCTCGCCCGGATCCTGGGACGCTACGTCCCGGCCCGCCCCCGGCCCTTCCTCCAGGCGGCGCTCGTCATCGCGGCGCTCGTGGGGGCCTTCGCCTTCCCCTTCATGGGAGGGTTCAGCCGGACCCCCGATGACAACCCGAGCGCGCTGCCCGGCAACTACACGCTTGGCTTTCTCGTCGTGGTGGGTACGGCGTGGGCGGTCATCGGCCTGCTCGCGTGGCGAAGGCTCCGTAAACCCGTACCCGATCCTTGATATAAGCCGCGGTCTCCATTAAATGGGAAGGCGAATCGTCGAGACCCCCGCTTAGCGTCGGTGAGTTGAGCGTCGGCGAGATCCGGCGCCTTCTCCTTGCCAAGCTCATGAACCGGGGTGTGGAGCTTCTGCTGCTCGACGAGCCGACGAACTACCTCGACTTCGACTCGATCGATGTTGTCTAGGAGATCCTGACCCGGTATCGGGGTACCCTCGTGATCGTCATGCATGACGAGTATCTCGGGCAGAACATCAGGCCGAACCACTACCGGTATGTGGGGCGCGGGACCGCCGTGGAGCGGGAAGCTCTCTGAGCGTGGGGCGCGGGACCGCCGTGGAACGGTTCTGGTTTACGGATCGGATAGAGGAACGCCGTCACCATGGCGGACCAGGCAGCCTCCACCTGTCTGGACGAGCAGGAGATGTGCTGTTTCGGACTGCCGGGGACGGAGCGGCGGCGAGCCCGCCCCCCGAGGCCCGCCGCCACAACTTCGAAAAGCGGAAGGTCACCACCCGGAGACTCTGGCGATTCCGAGCGGCCACCACCAAGCCCCCACCCTGGACAGTTGCCGAACAGGCCCGAGATAATCCAAGCTGTGAAGGCTCAGAAGAGGAGCGACTACCCTTCTCTGCCCGAGCTACGCGCCCTGCTGATCCCCAGCGGGGACGAGAAACTATGGGACAAGGGCGAGCTCCCCATAGCCATCTTCAATCTCGACAACCAGAGCGCCCTCTCCCAGTGCCACGTGCTTCTTCGGCTGGCCTGCGTCGCCCGGCGGTCCCTCGACGAGACGAGGGAGTCGCGGGCCGTTGCCTTGAAAGAAACCCTCCTCGGCCTCCTGCCAAAGGAGTTGGACCACCCCTGCTGTCAAGTGCTGCGAGTGCTCGCCGGCCTCGAGCCCGGCACTGCCGGCAGAGGCCGAGAGCAACGCCAGCAGGTCGCGGGATCAAGACTCGGGTCGGAACGGCAACCTGCCAGCACGAGGGGACGGTCCGCCGCTTCGCCAAACAGCGCTGCTGGCCCTGGCTGCTGGACCGTCTCGTCGAACGTGAGGTCTCGGAGAGAGAGGCTACGGTAGATGATGAGCGGAGCTCGCCCTGGACTGTCCGGGTATCGCCGCTCGCTTTGACCCCGGATGCCGCTACTCCACTTGTGGAGCTGCCTGCAGCGATACACGGGAGGCTTGCGCCGATCGCAGCACCTCTGCCCCGACCGAAGGTTCCTGTCGCAAGCGATCAGCCCACCCCGGCGGCCCAGAGGCTATGGATGCTCTTCAAAGGCTCCCCCGAGGAGCTTGGCCTCTATTGCGTGACTCCAGAGCTCTCCTCGGAGGAATGGGGCAGACTTGAGGATGACGTGAAACGACGCACGCTCCTGCTTGGCGTCCCAGCAGCCTGGCTCCTCTCGCAGGCCAGGCTCCACCAGCCTTTGTGGAGCCGGATGGAAGCTGGGGCACTGAACGTGGACACGCTGAACGAGTTGGCCACGGCCGTCGCTGGCGACAAGCGCCTTCACGACCGGCTGGGCAGCCGCGCGGCGTACGGCCTGGTCACCGAGCACGTACGTCTGACTACCGACCTTCTGCGCGGATCCCCCCCGCGATGCGCCCCCGCCTGGCCGCGATCGCCGGCGAAGCGGCGGGAGAAGCTGGCCTCGTGTGCCGGGACCAGCGCCAGTTTCAGGCTGCCCAGTCCCATCATCGGCTGGCGACCGACCTCGCCCAGGAAGCGGGCGATCATCTCCTCGGGGCCCACGAGCTCGGCGTCTGGAGGCGCGCCATGCTCACTCCCGGCCGCCTCGCCGACGACACCGCGACCTCCTGCGCGGGCGGCCTCTTCATCGACGAACACAAAGGGGAGCCACTCATCTGGCGCAGCGGAGCCTGGGCTGGCTACCGGGCTGCTCTCCACCTCCTCCCCGATTCGGGTCTCGCAGTCGCCGTCGCTTCCAACCTGGCGAGGGTCGATGTGCCCAACTGCGCCTTGCAGGTTCTCGACGTCTTCCATAACCGATCATCGGAAGGGTCTGAGCAACCTCTGGGGCTGTCCATCGGGTCCAGGCCAGGCACTCCAAACCGGGATTGACCCCTGTCGATTCAACCTGACCTACTGATCAATCAACCCTCGACCCCCTGAAGCGACCGGGAGTCATCCAGCTACAGTTCGGGGGTCACGCCGAGGTGACGCGGGCAGCTCGGTGGTCCAGCAGCAGGGTGACGTTATGTCCCGCCGTTCTGTACCCGACCGGGAGTTCCGGTACGCACCCATCACGGCCGATCTGGCGACGGTCAGGAGGCTCCCCAGACCGGGCGAGATCCGTTCCAGCCGTTTGCAGCTGGGCGCTCATCACGGATATGTGCGCGGGCGACGTAAGTTCCACTCCGGCATTCTGGGCACCTCCCCGAGGTCCGGGCACAGCCAATCGGTAGGGTTCAAGTCGGAGGGGGAGCCGGACGAAACCCACACCGGCCAAGAGGTGGCACGTCTGACACTGGTGAATTCCGGTTTCACGGGGCCCGAAACCGTCCCGCGACTGGTTGTCGTAGGCCTCCCGCAGGGAGGGATCTGTAGACTGGAGGCGCCCGAACAGGAGAAGCCACCGTGAAGGCCGTTCCCTTAGGCGATCTTGAATTCGCCATCATGAAGCTGGTCTGGGAGTGGGGAAGGCCGGTGACCGTGCCGGAGGTGCACCGCCATCTATCCAGCTCGCGGACCCTCGCCTATACGACCACAATGACGGTCATGAGCCGGCTGGTCGAGAAGGGGCTGCTCACCCGCAGTGAGGAGAGACGCCCCTACGTCTACCGCCCGGCGCTGGACCGGGAGGATTACTCGGCGGAGCTGATGCTGAGGGTGCTGGCGGAGGTGGGAGACAGGCAGGCCACGCTGGCGCGCTTCGTGGAGCGGATGGGGCCAGGGGACGCCGAGGTGCTTGGGGATCTGGCGCGGAGGAGCAGGCGCCGGTGACACTTGGGATCCTCGTAGTCGGCTGGCTCGGAGTGGCGATCCTGGTGAGTCCCCGGGTCAGTGGCCCCCTCTGGGGGCTGCGGCCCCGGGCCCAAGTGGCCGCCCTGCTGCTCGCCATCTCGGGGCTGGCGGCGCTTCCGGCCGCGGCCGCCATCTATGTCCTGGCCGAAGCCCTGGCGGCTTCAGGATCCGGCGATCTCCTCGGCCGGTGCGGGAGGCTCCTGGAGGGTGTGCTGGCGCACCCGTGGGCCCGCCCGCAGCTCAGCGCAGCGCTGGTTCTTCTTCCGCTGGAGCTGGCGGCGCTCGCCGTCGGCGCTGCCTCCGCCTGGCGGTCCCAGTCGGCTTCGAGGTCGCTCATCCGCGGCCGGCGGGGGAATCGCCTGGTCGTCCCCTCCCGGGAGTCCTTCGCCTTCACGGCGGGGTATCTCCGCCCCCGGGTGGTGATGTCGGAGGGGCTCTTGGTCTCCTTCCCGCAAGCGTGGCGCCAGGTCATTCTGGCCCATGAGGAGGCTCACCGACGAGGCCGGCATCCCCTGCTCATCTTGTTCGCGGAATCGCTGGCTCGGGGCATCCCCCTCCCTCCCATGCGCTGGGGGGCCGGCGCCCTGCGCCTCGCCCTGGAGGCTATCGCCGACGACCACGCCTCGGACAAAAGCGGGGACCGGGAGCTGGTAGCCGAGGCCGTCGCGGGCGTGGCTCTGGCCTCGATGGGCTCGCCCGGCTTTGAAGGCAACGAGGTGCGACGGGTCCGGCGGCTCCTCGCCCCGTGCCAGGCGCCTCCGAGGTCGGTCACAGTTTTCGTCGTCAGCCCGCTCGTGGCGTTGGTGCTCTTCGCCGGCGGCCACGGGCTGCACTGCGGGGAGGCGTCAATCGAGGCCCTCCGGGTCAGGCAGTGTCAGCTTCGGTAGTCTTCTTATGGGGATCCTCCAGTGGCTCCGTGAGTCGAGCCTGCCTACAGACGGCGGCCGATGCCCGCAGCAGCCAGCTTCTCTCGCCTGGGGCCGGCGTTGTCCCAGCACGAAACCAGCGCCCCATCTACGACGACCGCTGGAATCGTCTTGATCCCGTACTCCGCCGCCCTCTCGGCCCCACCCTGATGCAGGTTGTGGACCGTGACCTCGCAGTCGGAGCAGGCAAGCTCGTTCACGATTCGGACGGCCGGCTCGCAGACGGGGCAGCCGGCGGTGAAGATCTCTACTTGGTCGTCGTTCTTTGAAGGCAGGTCTGGCTCGGAGTAGGAGACGCCAGAGCTACTGTCGGTTACCTTGCGGATGGCAACATGGACCCGAGCGCGGAGCCTACTTTGGTTCCGGCATCCGGGCGAGCATCTCCTCGATCCGCGCCTTGAGCACGGGGCGCTTGATCGGCCCGAGGATCTTCGTTGCCCCGCGGGCTCCCACCTGCCCTCCGGTCGAGACGGCATAGAAGCGCCAGCGATGGTCGATGAAGAACGGCTCGGGCACGCCGCGGACTCCGAAGGAGCAGGTCAGGCGACTCTAGGGCTCCTTGGGTCTTGCTGTCTTGAGATTTGAAGCAAGTGTCATGCGGCAGGTTTGATGCGGGCCCGGTCGACGTACTGGCCGACGTTCGCGTCGATGACCTTGAGCGCGCGGCGTAGCTCC
>JBOGWM010000179.1:0-19000 GCA_050693695.1 Actinomycetota bacterium | reverse complement strand
GAAGTATCTTCGCAGCACATTCCGCTCGCCCTCAAAGCCTTCCCGGTGAGGCAGTCCCATGATCCCCTGCTCCCACGGGGGATGGCCTCGGTCTGCATCCAACTGCATACTATGTGGCGAGGTCGGCCGAGATGTCCTCGCTGGTTGGAAGCATGACCCTCCCTCGCCTGCTTGATGGAGGCGTCGAAGACCATGCCGCCAGGGCCGCGAGGTCGAGGGGGCAGACGAATTCGAGCCTCGCGAGATCAAGCTCAACCGGCCCCGGCTTGGCCTCATGCCAGAGAAGCAACGGGTCTCGAAAGAGGGGCTCTCTCCCGGTCAAGCGAACCACGCCAGCAGTCAATCAGCCCTCTGGGCGCGGTGCTACTCCCCGAACCCGCCCTCAGTCGATGGGTGGTGAGACGGGGAGGCCGGGGCGCTCGATGGGGGCGCGCACCAGGTTGCCCCACTCTGTCCACGATCCGTCGTAGTTGCGAGCGTTGCTGAAGCCCAGCAGGTGGGTGAGGACGAACCAGGTGTGGCTGGAGCGCTCGCCGATCCGGCAGTAGGCGATCACCTCGTCGTCGGCGCCGAGCCCCTGCTCGTCTTCGTAGATGGCCCGCAGCTCGTCCGCGCTCTTGAAGGTCCCGTCCTCGTTGGCCGCTCGCTTCCAGGGGACGCTGCTCGCCCCCGGGATGTGGCCCCCGCGCACCGCTCCCTCCTGCGGATACTCCGGCATGTGGAGCTTCTCGCCCCGGTACTCCTCGGGTGAGCGGACGTCCACCAGCGGGCGCTTGGCCCGGAGGTGGTTCCACACGTCCTCCTTAAAGGCGCGGATGGGCTCGTCGTTGCGCTCCACGACGGGGTAGTCGGTCGGATCTGGCGACGGTACCTCGGTGGTCATGGGGCGGCCCTCGGCCACCCAGTTCTGGCGGCCCCCGTCGAGGAGGCGGACATCGGGGTGACCGAACAGCCTGAAGACCCACAGCGCGTAGGCCGCCCACCAGTTGAAGTTATCGCCGTAGAAGATCACCGTGGCGTCACGGCCGATCCCCTTCTCCGACATGAGGCGGGCGAAGGACTCGGCGTCCAGATAGTCGCGGGCCACCGGGTCCTGGAGGTCGGTGTGCCAATCGATCTTGACCGCCCCCGGAATGTGACCGGTGTCGTAGAGAAGAACATCCTCGTCGGATTCGGCGACCACCACGCCGGGATCATCGAGGTGACCGGTGAGCCAGTCGGCGCTGACCAGCATCTCGGGGTGGGCATAGCCCTGAAGCTTCTCGGTGGGGTCGGTTGCGACCGGTGACATGTCCCTACCTCCTATGTTTAATCACTTTACAACGGGTAAATGCTAACATATTTGAGATTCAAGATAAGGACTCGTTAAGATAGGGGCAAGGTGAGTAGCCCTCCCAAGCTCGAGAGCATCGTGGATCTCTTCGCGGGGGCTCCGAGGGAGCTTTGCCTCGAGGCCCTCCTCGAGTACTCCCGAAAGCTGCCGCCGTTACCGGATCGCCTGGCGGGACAGCGCGACGCGATGGAGCGGGTGATCGAGTGTCAATCGCCCTTCTTCCTGCTGTCCGAGCTGGATGAGGACGGCAGGGTCAACCTCTGGTTCGATGTCCCCCTCGAGGCGCCGACCACCCGGGGATTCGCGGGGATCTTGCACAGGGGGCTCAGCGGGGCGACGGTGGAGGAGATCCTCGCCACCCCCGACGACTTCTACGACCGCATGGGCCTCGGCCAGGTGATCTCCGGACTCCGGCTCCGCGGGATGTCGGCGATCCTGAACCGCCTGAAGCGCCAGGTCCGGGAGCTGAGCGCGGCCGGAGGCTGATCTCACTTCTCTGCCTCATGCCGGGTCACTGTTCTGCTCGTCAGTCGCTCTCTGTGTGCTATCCTGCGCCCATGCGTCTCCACGTTATTCTTGCAGACCGGCTGGTCGAAGAGCTTGACCGGCGCGTGGGTCGTCGGCGCAGGAGCACCTTCATCGCTGAGATGATTCGTCGTGCCTTGGATGACGAGCGGCGGTGGGAAGAGATCGAGGCCGCCTTGGGCACCATTCCCGACCATGGTCACGAGTGGGACGAGGATCCTGCCGCCTGGGTGAGGGCGCAGCGGACAGGCGACATTCGGCACGTCGGCTGATTCGGGTTGGCTGCCGTCCTCCTCGACACCACGGTGCTGATCGACGCGCTTCGAGGCCGGGGAGCCGCGGACCGGCTGAGATCGATGCGGAGGGTGGGGGACATGGCCTACACGTGTGCCATCAGCGTCGAGGAGCTTGCGAGAGGGCTCCATCCGGGGGAGGAAAAGATGCTCGCTTGCCTGCTCAACGGCCTCCGGATGGCTCCCCTGGGCCGGCGCGAGGGAGAGCTGGCGGGGACCTGGCGACGTTCCTTTTCTGATCGGGGAATCACCCTTAGTCAAGCCGACTGCCTGATTGCAGCCGCGGCCGCAGCCATGGGGGCGCGCCTCGCAACCGGAAATGTGAGGGACTTTCCGATGGAGGATGTAGTCGTCGATCACTGGCCGTCTGGGATCTGAGGCGCGATAGACTCCATGGGCCACGGTGGACCGGGGGCCGCACGGACCGGCTCGCCATCGCCTCCCGGACGGCTGAGCGCGCGCCACCAGTGCCATCGATATAATGCGGCCTGGCGAGATCGGGCGGATAGGCTCGGCCAAGGGGAATGACATCTCTCCTTCGATCGGCGCCATGAGATCCTTTCTCACGAGGGAGTTCGAAGAAAAATTACGCGCTCACGGCTCTTTGTAATCTCGGGCCCCTCCGGGGCCGGGAAGGGGACGATCGTCCAGGGGTTGCTTCTTCGCTCCCCCTCCGTCAGCGTCTCGGTCTCCTATACCACCCGCCCACCCCGGCCGACGGAGCGGCACGGGGTTCATTACTACTTTGTCTCGAAGGCCGAGTTCGCAGCCATGCGGGACCGGGGAGAGTTCCTGGAGTGGGCGGAGGTGCACGGCAACTGGTACGGCACTCACCGTGAGACGGTCGCTCGGGCCCTCGCGGAGGGCCGGGACGTCCTGCTGGAGATCGATGTCCAGGGCGCGGCTCAGGTGAAGCGCCACCTGGCCGACTCGGTGCTGATCTTCATCGAAGCCCCCTCGCTCGCCGAGCTGGAACGCCGGCTCCGGAGACGGCGGACCGAGCAGGAGGACGCGTTGAGCCGGCGCCTTTCGGCGGCCTACTTCGAGCTGCGCTCCCGTCATGCCTTCGACGGGGTGGTGGTCAACACCGACATCGATCGAGCAGTCGAAGAGGTGTTACAAATAATGGAGAAGGCCCGTCATTCCGATACCGATACTTAAAGCCATAGGAGCTTTCCCGATGATCTACCCGAAGATCGAGAGCCTGTCGGACAAAGTGGATAGCCGCTACACCCTCGTCGTCCTGGCGGCCAAACGGGCTCGCCAGATCAACTCCTATTACTCGCAGCTCGGGGAGGGGCTTCGGGACTTCGTGCCGCCGCAGATCCCTAGCCTGACCGAGACCACCAAGCCCCTCACGGTCGCCCTCCAGGAGATCGCCGAAGGCAAGTTCGGCTTCGAGCGGCCTCTCGAGGTCGAATCCCGGGTGAAATAGCGCCGGGGTTCGGGGGTAGCATCGCTGCCGGACGAATGGGAGCGCATGCGCCGGAAGCTGCGAGTCCCCGGAGTCGGAGGAGAGAGGAGCCGGCCCTTCTCTTGGAACCGCGTCTTCACTCCTCGGACGGCCGGGCGTGAACAGCCTCTCCGGCGCGCACGTGGTCCTCGGGGTCTGCGGCGGGATCGCCGCCTACAAGGTCGTTGAGCTGGCCCGGGATCTGCGCCGGGAGGGGGCCACCGTGAGGGTGGCGATGACCAGGGAAGCCACCCGATTCGTGGGTCCGGTCACCTTCTCGACGCTGACCCAGCACCCCGTGGCGAGGGAGCTGTTCCCGGAGGCCGCTCCCGCCGAGATCCCTCACACCACCCTTCCTCGGATGGCGGACGTGGTGGTGATCGCCCCGGCCACCGCGAACCTGATCGCGAAATATGCTCTGGGGATCGCGGATGACCTGGTATCCGCGCTGCTGCTCGCCACCAGGGCGCCGGTGATTATGGCGCCCGCGATGCATGCCGAGATGTGGGACAGCGAGGCCACCCGCAAGAACGTCGCCACCCTGATGCGCCGGAGAGTCACCTTCGTCGGGCCGGTCTCCGGCCCCCTCGCCGGAGGCGACGAGGGGATCGGGAGGCTGGCCGATGTCGCGTCGATCCTGGCTGCCGTCGAGGGTGAGCTGGCCCGGAGGACCGATCTGGCCGGGCGACGGGTGGTGGTGAGCGCCGGGGGTACCCGGGAGCCGATCGACCCGGTTCGCTTCATCGGGAACCGCTCCTCGGGCCGCATGGGCTATGAGATCGCCTTCGAGGCGCTGCGTCGGGGGGCGAGCGTCACCCTGGTCTCCGGGCCGACCCACCTGGACCCTCCCGAGGCGGCCGAGACGATCCGGGTGAGCCGCGCGGTGGAGATGCGGGGAGCGGTCCTGGGGGCTGCAAAGGGCGCAGACCTGGTGATCATGGCCGCCGCGGTGGCCGATTGGCGTCCGGCGGCGCCGTCTGGGGCCAAGCTCCGCAAGGCCGCCGGCCCACCCAGGATCGAGCTGGAGGCCACCGAGGACATCCTGAGCGAGCTCTCGGCAGGACGTGCATCCGCCGGGGGCGCCGATTCTCGCCCGGTGCTGGTGGGCTTCTGCGCCGAGACCGAAGATCTGGAAGATCGAGCCCGACGCAAGCTTCAGTCCAAGGGCCTCGATCTGGTGGTGGCCAATCTCGTGGGGGTGGCGGATTCGGGGTTCGACGTGGACACCAACCGGGCCCTCCTCCTCGACCGGTCAGGACGCATCGACCGCCTGGGCCTCATCTCGAAGCGAGAGCTGGCCCGGACTATACTCGACGCCGTTCGCGAGCGCTTCCTATAATCAGCCGCCACGACTGGAGCGACCATGGCCAGAAGCTGCGTCTTCACCTCTGAATCGGTTACCGAAGGACATCCCGACAAGCTGGCCGACCGCATCTCCGATGCGGTGCTGGACGCCATCTTGGGGGAGGATCCCTTTGGGCGGGTCGCCTGCGAGACGCTCGTCACCACCGGCCTCGTGGTGGTGGCCGGGGAGATCTCCACCTCCACCTATGTGGACATCCCCGCGATCGTCCGCAATGAGATCAACGAGGTCGGCTACACCCGCGCCAAGTTCGGCTTCGACGGGGACACCTGCGGGGTGATGACTTCGATCCAGGAGCAGTCTCCGGACATCGCGGCGGGAATCGAGCACCCCTTGGAGGAGCGGGCGGGGGATGCGGACCCCGCGGACTCCTTCGATCGCGTCGGCGCCGGCGACCAGGGCATCATGTTCGGTTTCGCCAGCAAGGAACGGGAGGACCTCGACACCGAGCTCATGCCGGTCCCCATCTGGCTCGCCCACCTGCTGGCCCACCGCCTGGCCGCGGAGCGCAAGAGCGGCCGGATGCCCTACCTCCGCCCCGACGGCAAGACCCAGGTGTCGGTGCTCTACGAGGACGGGCGACCGGTGAGCCTCGACACCATTGTGGTCTCCGCCCAGCACCACCCCGAGGTCGATATCGAGACGCTGCTGCGGCCCGACCTGCTGGACTACGTGATCCGCCCCATGGTTCCCGAAGCCCTCTGGTCGGAGAAGGTCCGGTTCCTGGTGAACCCCACCGGCCGCTTCGAGGTGGGAGGACCGAAGGCCGATACGGGGTTGACCGGACGCAAGATCATCGTGGACACCTATGGAGGGATGTGCAGCCACGGAGGGGGAGCCTTCTCCGGCAAGGATCCCACCAAGGTGGACCGCTCCGGCGCGTACATGGCCAGGCACGTGGCGAAGAACCTGGTCGCCTCGGGGGTGGTCGATCGCTGCGAGGTGCGCATCGCCTATGCCATCGGAATGGCGCATCCGATCTCGGTCAACATCGACGATCGGGGCACCGCCCGTACGGACGTCACCAAGCTGGAGCGCTTCGTGCGGGATTTCTTCGACTTCCGCCCCGCCGCCATCATCGATTACCTCAATCTGCGCAGGCCCATCTACAAGGCCACCAGCTCCTACGGTCACTTCGGCCGGGTGGACAAGGACCAATTCACCTGGGAGCGCATCGACCGTGCGGAGGAGATCGCCTCCGAGGTCGCCAGCCTGTAGCCGCCGAGACGACTCCCGGCTCTCCTTGTCGCTCGCGCAAGCTCCGCAGGCCGATCCGGTGGCGGACGTAGTCCTGGATCGGGTCATTTGGGCTCTGGATCGTCCGCTCACCTATCGGGTTCCACAGCATTTGCAGGGGACCCTCGGCGTGGGGTCGATCGTCCGGGTGCCGCTGCGAGGCCGGCGGCTGCGTGGCTGGGTGGTCGAGGTGCGAGAGGCGAACGAGGCGCCGGAGACCCTGATGCAGGTGGTGAGCGTATCGGGCTCGGCCCCCATCTTCGACGAAGCGCTCCTCTCGGCCCTCGGTCAGATGGCGCACCGCTACGTGCAACCTCTCGCCTCCTTCCTGCGTCTCGTTACCCCGGGAAGGATGGGGCCGCCAGCCGCGACCGGCGATATCCCGGAGGCTGTGGCTCCCTCCGGAGACGGACTCCCCTTGCGGACACTTCGGCGCCTCGCTCCTCGGGAGGATCCGTTGGGTATCTATGTCGATCTCATCGGGCAGGGGCTACGCCGGGGGAGGGGCGCTATCGTGGTGGTCCCCGAGGTCGGGGACGAGGCGGCGCTCCTGAGGCGGTTGCAGGAGTCCTTTCCCGAGGAGGCGGCGGTGGTCCATTCGGGCCGGAGTCCCGCCGAGAGAGCCGCCGCGCTGTGGTCGGTGGCGCGAGGCGAGCGCCGGGTCGTGCTGGGCAGCCGGGCCGCCGTGCTCGCCCCTTCCCTCCCGCTGGGCGCGGTGATCGTCCACCAGGAGCACGATCGCTCACTCAAGGAGACTCGCGCTCCCTACTACGACTCCAGGGAGGTGGCGGCGGCCCGGGCCGCCGCCACCGGCGCCTCGCTACTGCTTGCCAGCCGGACTCCTTCGGTGTCCTCGTGGCACCGGGCCGGGAGGGGATGGGAGGTGGTAGAGCCGCCGGCGGCGGCCAGGCGAGAGGGCTGGCCGGTGATCGAGGCCGTGGAGCCGGCGCACGGAGGACGCTCGGGCGCTGTCCTGCCTCAGCGGATCATCGCCGCGGTGCTCGAGGCTCGGCGGGGTCGCGAGCCGGTGTTGATCCTGATGCTTCGCGCTCGGGCCACCCCGGCCGGCCCGGGACCCCGAGAGGTGGCCGCCTACCTGGCGAGGGCGCTCCCCGAGGCCCGCGTCACGGCGGAGCGCCCCGGCGATGTGATCGTGTCGACCAGGGCGCCCGCGGAGGGGGAGGACCCCGCCATCCGGACCGCGGTGGCGGTGGGAGTGGATGCGGTCCTGGAGCGGGCAGCGGGGAGGGCTGCGGAAGAGGGATTTGCGACCCTGTGGGGCCTGGCGTCCGGTATCGCCCGAAGCTCGCCGCGAGGGCGGGTGCTCGTGGAGACCCGAGATCCCCGGCATCATGCGATCCAGGCCCTGACCCGCGCCGATTATGGATATTTTCTCCGCCGGGAGCTGGAAGTGAGGCGACAGAGCGGGTCCCCACCGTTCTCGGCGTTGATCCGGCTTCGCATCGGCGCGCCCGGAGGGCGCCGCGGAGGAGACCCCGAGGAGGTCCTTGGGGCCTCCGATGACCTCGTGGAGCGGTTGGAGGGGCTGTCGGGGACCGAAGTCCTGGGCCCGATGGAGGGGCGCCGGGGCGCAGAGATCCTGCTCAAGGTGGAAGATAGGGAGAAGGTGCTGGTTCCGCTGCGAGCGCTGGTATCTTCAAGTAGGGACGGGGTCCTGGTCGAGATGGACCCCCCAGACTGGTAAAGGATAACGATGGCGGTTCGTCAAATACGGACCTTTGGGGATCCCGTCCTCAGAACGCCGGCTGCCGAGGTGCGAGAAGTCGGCGATGACGTGCGCAGCCTCATGCGCGACATGATCCACACCATCACGGACAAGGACGGTGTGGGGGGAGTGGGACTGGCGGCGCCCCAGATCGGGGTGCTCAGGCGAGTCATCGTTTGGCGCTACGAGGACGAACTAAACGTCATCCACGCGGGGGCCCTGGCCAACCCCAAGCTCCTGGAGAGCCGTGGTGAGGTGGTGGGTGAGGAGGCGTGCCTGTCGATCCCCGGGCTCGCGTATCCCGTGGTCCGGGCCGAATGGGTGCTGGTGGAGGGGCGAGACGAACTTGGGGAGTTGAAGCGGATCGAGGCCGAGGGCTGGGTCGCCCGTATCCTCCAGCACGAGATCGACCATCTCGACGGAATCCTCTTCATCGACCGGCTGTCTCCCGAGGACAGGGCGCACGCACTGCGGAAGCTGCGCCAGCAGGTCCTGGGGGAACCGGCGCCCGCCTTCTAAGTCTCCTCCCTGCTAACTGATGCCTCTCGACATCGCTTTCTTCGGTACCCCCGAGCCGGCGGCGGTGGTGCTCGGCGCCCTCCTCCGATCTTCGCATCGGGTCCTGGGTGTGGTCACCGGTCCCGACCGGCCCCGGGGCCGGGGACTGAAGATGCAGCCGACGCCGGTCAAGGAGCGGGCTCTGGCCGCCGGGATGGCGGTGCTCCAGCCCCCGACGCTGCGCCACGGCGATATCCGGGCGGCCCTCGCCGGGCTGGGGGCCGACTGCTTCGTGGTCTGCGCCTACGGGCTCATCCTCCCCCCGCGGGTCCTCGCCATCCCGAAGCTGGGATGTGTCAACGTCCACTTCTCCCTCCTGCCCCGCTGGCGAGGCGCCGCGCCCATCCAGTGGGCCCTCCTGGAGGGGGATGCCACCACCGGGGTGACCATCATGCAGATGGACGCGGGCCTCGACACCGGGGCGCTCTTCGCCGTCCGGGAGGAGCCGATCGCCGATCGGGACACCGCCGGAGCCCTGGAAGAGCGCCTGGCCGGAGTCGGTGGCGAGCTCCTCGTCCGGGTGCTCGAAGAGCTGGAGCGGGGCAGCGCTGAGCCTCGTCCCCAGGACGGGGCGGGGGCCACCTACGCCTCCAAGCTCTCCTCCTCCGACGCCCGGATCGACTGGAGCCAGTCTGCGGAGGCGATCGCCAATCGAGTGCGAGCCTTCAACCCCCGCCCGGGGGCCTGGACCCTTCTCGGGGACCGGCGCATCAAGATCTGGAGGGCGACCCCGAGCGCCGAGCCCTCGACGGCGCCGCCCGGAACGGTCGAGGCCGCCCGGGAGAACGCCCTCCTCGTCTCGACGGGGACCACCGGGCTCATGGTCGAAGAGGTGCAGCCCGAGGGAGGCAGGCGCATGCCGGGGGCCGCCTTCGTCCGGGGCCTGCGAGCCGAAGGCGAGCTGCGCTTCTCCTGACCACCCTCGACCGGGCGTTCAGGATCCCGGGGGGGATGCGTGTGACCACCTGCGCCCGAGCCTGCGGCCAGGACGTCCGGCTATCGTAGATTTTCATGGGGGCGCTCCCGGCGATTATCGTAGTGGTTGAGGCAGAGACAAGGGGGGGGCTTGTTCACCGGAATCGTCGAGGCGGTCGGGCGGGTACTGTCTTGGGAATCCCGGCGCCTCTGCATCGACTGCGACCTGCCGGAGGTTAGACCCGGAGACTCCATCGCGGTGAACGGGGTGTGCCTGACCGTGAGGACCTGCGACGGCGGCCGGTTTGTCGCGGAGCTCTCGGAAGAGACGCGGTCTCGGACCGCTCTGGGGGAGGCGTCGGCGGGCGCCGCGGTCAACCTGGAGCGGCCGGTGCTTCTCGGGGGACGTCTCGGCGGGCACATCGTGCAGGGACACGTGGACGGCGTGGGCCGGATCCGGCGGGTCGAACCGCTCGCGGGTTCGAGTGAGATGTGGGTGGAGGCCCCGGAGGGGGTCGGCCGCTACCTGGTCGAGAAGGGGTCGGTGGCGCTGGACGGGGTGAGCCTGACCGTGGCGGGCCTGGCCGGGAACGTCTTTGCCGTCTCCCTGATCCCCCATACCCTGGAACACACGACGCTGGGCGGGAAGACAGCCGGGGACCCGGTCAACCTCGAGGTGGACATTCTGGCCAAGTACGTGGAGGGTCTGGTCGGCGCCAGGGCCGCCTCGGGAGCGTCCGAGCCCGGGAGAGGGAGAAAGCCATGACATTTGCCACCATAGAGGAGGCCATCACGGAGTTGGCCGCCGGCCGGATGGTGGTCGTGGTCGATGATGAGGAGCGGGAGAACGAGGGGGATTTCATCCTGGCCGCCCAGGCCGCCACCCCCCTGGCGATCAACTTCATCGCCCGCGAGGCGGGCATTCAGATCTGCGTCGCGCTCACCCGCCAACGATTCGAGGAGCTCTCGATCCCGATGATGGTGGCCGACAATACCTCCGCCCAGCAGACCGCGTTCGGGGTGTCGGTGGACCTCAAGATCTCCGGGCACAGCGGCTCCAGCGCCTTCGACCGGGCGGCCACCGCCCGGGCGCTGGCCGACCCGGGCACCCGCCCGGGGGACCTGGCGAGGCCCGGTCACGTCTTCCCCCTGCGGGCGGCGGATGGAGGGGTCCTCCGGCGTCCGGGCCACACCGAGGCGGCGGTGGATCTGGCGCGCCTGGCGGGGTTCGAGCCCGCAGGCGTGCTGGGAGAGATCGTGGCGCCGGACGGGACGATGGCCCGGCTTCCCGGGCTCCAGGAGCTGGCCGCCCGCCACGGCCTCAAGATCCTCACCATCAAGGACCTCATCGCCTACCGACGCCGGCGGGAGCGGCTGATCGAGAAGGTGGCGGCGGCTCGGATCCCCACCGCCTTCGGAGAGTTCGTCTGCCACGCCTACCGCTCGCTGGTCGACGGGCGGGAGTACGCCGCCTTCGTCAAGGGCGAGGTCGGGGGCCGGCCGGACATCCTGGTCCGGGTGCACTCCCAGTGCCTGACCGGTGACGTCTTCGGTTCCTGGCGATGCGACTGTGGAGACCAGCTTCACCAGGCTCTCCGTCTCATCGAGCAGGAAGGGCGCGGGGTGCTCCTCTACATCCTCGGGCACGAGGGTCGAGGGATCGGGCTCGTCCACAAGATCCGGGCCTACAGCCTTCAGGAGCAGGGGCGCGATACGGTGGAGGCCAATACCGAGCTGGGCTTCAAGGCCGACCCGAGGGACTACGGCATCGGCGCCCAGGTGCTGGCCGATCTGGGGCTGACCTCGCTGCGGATCATGACCAACAACCCCGCCAAGTATGCCGGCCTGGAGGGGTACGGCCTCTCGATCACCGAGCGGGTCCCCCTCGAGACCCGGCCGAGGAGCGAGAACATCGCCTACCTGCGAACCAAGCGAGACCGGCTGGGCCACCTCCTCGATGGTCTCGAGGACCGGCCCGGGTGAGGATGATTCGCGGCGATCACCAGGGGAAGGGGCTGCGTATCGGGATCGTGGTCAGCCGCTTCAACCAAGACATCACGGAGGCCCTCCTTCAAGGAGCGCTCCAGGCGCTGGAGGAGGTCGAGGTTCCCGAGCCCTCCGTCCGGGTCGTCTCGGTTCCCGGAGCCTTCGAGATTCCCGGAGCGGCCCAGAAGCTGGGACGGTCGGGGGAGGTGGATGCGGTGGTGTGTCTGGGCGCGGTCATCCGGGGCGAGACGGAGCACTTCACCTATGTGGCGTCCGCAGCCCAGGAGGGGATCCTGCGGGCGAGCCTCGACACCGAGATCCCGATGACCTTCGGGGTGCTCACCACCGAGAGCGTCGAGCAGGCCGAGGAGCGCTCGGGAGGGGCCTGGGGCAACAAGGGCTACGAAGCCGCGATGGATGCGGTCGAGATGGCCAACCTCCACCGCAAACTTTCGACCTGAACTTGAAAGAAAATGTCGATGCCAGGTTGCCCCGCGCGGGGCGCGTGTCAGAGGATGGCCGGATGTCGAACCCGCTCATCCTCGAGGGCCGGGAGCGCCCCGAGGATACCGTCGCCTGGTGCAAGCAGGATCTGGCCGCCTGCCGAGCCCGGGGTGATCTCCACGGCGAGGCCCGCACGCTCGACGGCTTGGGCGTTGTCTACCGGAACCAGGGCCGCTGGGTGAAGGCCGCCTACTGCTACGTGCACAGCCTCGAGATCAGGCGAGCTCTCAGAGATCGCCCCGGGAAGGCCCAGACCCTCAACAACCTGGGCATCGTCTATCGCAATCAGGGGCGCTTGAGCGAGGCCGCTTCCTGCTACGAGCACAGCCTCTCGATCCGCCGAGCCCTGGGCGACCGCCCCGGCGAGGCCCAGACCCTCAACAACCTGGGCATCGCCTACGAGGGAAACCGGCGCTTCGAGGAAGCCGTCGCCTGCTACGAGCGGGGCCTGGAGATCAAGCGAGCCCTGGGCGACCACCTCGGCGAGGCCCTGACGCTCATCAACCTGGGTAACGTCTTCGGGCGTCAGGCCCGTTACGGGGAGGCCGTGTCCTGTTTCGAGCAGAGCCTGGAGATCTCTCGGGCAACGGGTGACCGCCACCGGGAGGCCCAGACGCTCACGAACCTGGGCATCATATGCCGCAGCCAGGGCCGCCTCGAGACAGCCGCCGCCTGCTACGAGCGCAGCCTCCCCGTCTTCCGGGAGCTGGGCGACCGCCGTGGGGAGGGACTTACCCTGGCCAACCTCGGCCTGCTTCTCCGAGCCATGGGATCAGCCCCCCGGGCTCTGGTGAAATGGCGGGAGGCCCTGGCGATCCTGCAAGCTCTCGGCATGCCGGAGGCGGCCCGAGTCAGGACCTGGTTGGCGCGAGAGAGGGTCCGGGGACCGCGACCGATGGTCAGCCGTTATGAGTCGAAGGTGAATTCAACGCGATCGACAGGCAGGGGGAGGCGATGATGCCCGGCGACGGCCGCCAGGTCACCATCCCGAGCACCGCTCCCAATTGCGCACGGTGTCCAGCAGTCTCAGAGCCGACATATTCGGATCAACTCAGCCATCGCACCTCGTTGGACAAGGCGTCCTTGGCCGGATGGTCACGCAGGTAGGCATTCAAAACGCTCACGAAAAGCCCGATGCTCTCTTTTTTTCGGGGCATCCGCTTCGACGACGTGAGCAGTATCCCGGCGTGGTCCTCGCCCGTGGCCGCGATGGCGAAGTTGCCTTGCGATCTCCGGGGAGTAATGCTCGTCCAGCAGCAGTCTCAACCGAGCGCCTCTTGCTGACGTCGCCAGATCGCTTCCTCACGCTCGGCGATCGAGGCGGCGGCGGCCGACCACTCGTCGATCTCATCCCGGTATTCGGCGTAATAACGGGCGCAGGCACGAACCTTCTCAACCGGCAATTCCAGGTATTCGGCAGTTTCCTCGACCGAGTTACCGGCCTGCTTGACCATCTCGATGACCTGCCACACGTCGAGGCGAGTGCCGACCAGGGCCGCCCGCCGTCCGGCAACTCCCTCACGGAAGCAGATCAGGGGATGGTCGTCCCGGCGCAGTCCCTCCTGTAGATAGCGCTCGGCTAGCGTGGTTTGGGTCACGTCGGCCTCTTGAGCTCGCCGTTTCAGGTCGCTCAGGGTGGAAGGCCGGACCCGGAAGGTCAGCGGTCGCTTCGCCTCGGCCCCAGGATCTCTCGCCATCACTTCCTCCTTGCATTACGATGTCATACGACGTTAGCAGTCGGATCCCATGGAAGTCCGCCTCTATGGCTCGTCAGTTGGGCAGCCAGAGGTACTTGAGGCCGGGGGTCAGGTCGATTCCCAGACCGCGCGCTCTCTCGGGAAGCAAGCCCGAGAGGCTTGCCCCGCGGATCCCGACCAGGCTCCCCAGGAGTCCCGGCGAGCGGGTGTAGCGGACGAGCCGGGCTCGGGGCGCCTTGGCGAGCTCCCGGGCTCTTCGAAGGGCCAGATCCCGGCCCCCGAGGTGGTCGACCAGGCCGAGCGAGCGTGCCTGGGCTCCCGTATAGATGCGCCCGTCGGCGATCTCTCGCACCCGGGCCTCCGCCATCTTCCGGCCGGAGGCCACCGCGGCGACAAACTGGCCGTAGGCCTCGTCGATCACGCCCTGGAGGATGGCCTCCTCCTCCGGGGTGGGAGTGCGGAAGGGAGAGGCGAGGTCCTTGTGTGGGCCGCTCTTGAAGACCATCGGCCGGATACCGAGCTTGTCCGCGGCCTTCTCCAGATTCGGGATCACCAGGATGACTCCGATGCTGCCGGTGATGGTGGCGGGATTGGCGACCACTTCCTGGGCGCCCGCCGCGACGTAGTAGCCGCCGGAGGCCGCCACGTCCCCCATCAGAGCCACGGCCGGCGTGCCTCGCCGGCGGACATCGAGGACCTTGCGGTAGATGACGTCGCTGGCCACCACCGCGCCTCCCGGAGTCTCTAAGTTAAGGATCACGGCCTTGACGTCCGGATCCCGGGCGGCCTGCTCGAGCTGGCTGACCACCGTCGATGCGCTGGCTCCCTCGGAGAAAGGACCGGAGGAAGAGGCGATCTCGCCGGAGACGGAGACCATGGCGACCTTGGCCTCCCCGCCCGGCGCCAGGACCTCCTCGTCCCATTCTTCGGAAAAGCCTACCGGACCCTCGCCCACCGTCAAGGCGGCGACCCAGAGGCCCCCGAGAGCCAGGAGGATCACCAGCCCGGTTGCGATTCGTTTCGTGCGCTTGGAGGCCACCCACCGATAGTAGCCGGTGTAGCATCCAACTCTTCTCGGCAGCCAGAGCTTTGTCCGTGGGGGGGGCCTGCCCTCCCCACGCCAATAGTCGGTGTAGCATCCACCATCGTGTTGAAGCTGGTCATCCCGAAAGGGAGCCTGGAGGCCCAGACCCTGGCTCTGTTCGAGGCCGCGGACATCCGGCTCGTGCGGGGCAGCGATCGCGACTACCACGGGACCGTCGAGGACCCCCGGATCGAGCGCTTCTCGCTCCTGCGCCCCCAGGAGATCCCTCGCTACGTCGAAGAGGGATTCTTCGATCTGGGCCTGACCGGGCTCGACTGGGTGGAAGAGACAGGGGCCCGGGTCGAGATGGTGGGTGAGCTTCCCTACAGCAAGGCGTACGTGGAGGGGAAGGTGCGGATCGTGCTGGCCGTGGCCGAGCGCTCGGGGATCACCGAGCCCGCCCAGATCAAGCCCGAGGGGCGCATCTCCACCGAATACATGAACCTGACCCGCCGCTATTTCGAGCGGCTGGGCATCCCGGTCAAGATCTTCCTGTCGTATGGCGCCACCGAGGCCAAGGTTCCCGAGATCGTGGATGCCATCGTGGAGCTCACCGATACCGGCAGCACCCTTCGCCGGCATGGCATGCGGATCATCGACACGCTGCTCGAGTCTCCCACGCTGCTCATCGCCAACCCGGCGTCCTACGCCGATCCTCTGAAGCGCCGGGCGATCGAAGATCTGAAGATCCTGCTCCTTGGGGCGGTCCATGCCCGGGGCAAGGTCCTGGTCAAGCTGAACGTGAAGGAGCCGGATCTGGCGGCGGTGCTCTCGGTCCTTCCCTCGATGAAGGCCCCCACCGTCTCCCGCCTGGCCGGCGAGGGGTTCTACGCGGTGGAGACCGTGGTGTCCAAGAGCCAGATCAATACTCTCATCCCCACCCTCAAGGCCGGGGGGGCCATGGACATCCTGGAGATCCCGATCGCAAAGATTGTGGAGTGATGAGGGGTCGAGGGGTAGAGCGATGCCTATGTCTCTGGCATGATAGTTCCTCAAGTGTTGGATCGTAAGGGAGGTCTATGGGAAAGATCGTTGCGGGAGTGATTCCAAATCGGCCCTGACTTACGGATCAACGAACGGATCCGGGCTCCGATGGTGCGGGTGGTTGGGCAGGACGGGCAGCAGGTCGGCATCTTGGACACCGCTCAGGCGCTTGCCCGGGCGAGGGAGCTGGACCTGGACCTGGTCGAGGTGGCGCCGACGGCAGATCCGCCCGTATGCCGGATCATGGATTTCGGCAAGTGGAAGTACGAGCAGGACGTTCGGGCCAAGGAGTCACGCAAGCGCCAGTCCCAGGTGATCGTCAAGGAGATGAAGTTCCGCCCGAAGATCTCCGATCACGATTACGGAATCAAGAGGCGCCATGTCGAACGCTTCCTGGGCGAAGGCTCGAAGGTGAAGCTGACGATCATGTTCCGGGGGCGGGAGATGGCTCATCCGGAGCTCGGGGGCAAGCTCCTCGAGCGCCTGGCGGAGGAGCTGGGCGAGGTTGCCCACGTCGAGGTGGCGCCGAAACTGGATGGGCGGAACATGACCATGGTCTTGGCGCCGGTCAAGCGGTCGGACCGCAAGGCCCGCCACGCCGCCGGGTAGACTTCGCAGCGGCCCTACCACGAGGTTCAGGTTCTGGAGGTTCAAAGATGCCGAAGATGAAGACGCACCGCGGGGCTGCGAAGCGCTTCCGTACGACCGGATCGGGGAAGCTGGTGCGGCGCCAGGCGGGCGTCAGTCACCTCCTGGAGGCCAAGACGGGGACCCGTCGCCGGCGCTTGCAGCGCGAAGCGGACGTGGCGCCCGCCGATGCGCCCTCCGTCCGCAAGATGCTGGGAGACTAGACGATGGCACGGGTAAAGAGAGGGGTTCACAAGCGTAAGCACCGCCGGAGCGTGCTTCAGGCCGCCGCCGGGTACCGGGGAGCGCGCTCCCGGCGCTTCCGGGCGGCCAAGGAGCAACTTCGTCATTCCCTCAGCTATTCCTATCGAGACCGCCGTGACCGCAAGGGTCAGTTCCGCCGGTTGTGGATCGCCCGGATCAATGCCGGGGCCCGGGCCCATGGCCTCTCCTACAGCCGTCTGATCCATGGGTTGACCCGGGCGGGCATCGAGGTCGACCGTAAGATCCTTGCGGAGATGGCGGTCTCCGATCCCGAGGCGTTTGCGTCTCTGGTCGAGGCCGTCAAGCAGCACGCTCCCGCCTAACTAACGGGTGATCACCAGCCTTCACAACGCTCAGGTCGTCAAGGCGCGCAAGCTGAAAAAGCGCGGCGTGCGCGAGCGCACCCGGCACTTCCTGATCGAAGGGACCATCGGGATCAGGGAGGCCCTGGCCAGGCAAGCGCGCCTGGGGGCTCTCTTCGTCGAATCCGACTCTGGAGAGACCGGGGCCGCCGAAGGGCTCTTGGAGTCCGCCAGGGCGGCGGCGATTCCCTGCTTCGAGGTCTCCCCGCAGGTGATGAGGGTGATCTCCGACGCCGCCACGCCCCCGGGGGCCGTCGCGATCGGCCTCTTTATCCATTCCGAGGTATCCCGGCTCCTGGACGATCCGGGGACGCTGGTGGTGGTGGTGGACCGGGTCCGGGATCCGGGCAATCTGGGGACCATCCTCCGCACCGCCTGGGCGGCCGGGGTGGAGTCCCTGTTTCTGGGGGAGGGGACGGTGGACGTCTACAACCCAAAGGTGGTGCGGGCGGCCGCCGGAGCGTTCTTTCATCTGCGATTCGCCCGGGAGGTGGCCATACCATCTATCCTTCAAGAGCTCGGAAACCGAGGGATCCATCGGGTCGGGGCCGCTCCCGGGGCGGGAGTTGCCTACGACCAGCTCGATCTGAGCCGGGCGTGCGCCCTGGTCTTCGGCAACGAGATCCGGGGGCTGGAGAACGAGGCGGCGGCGAGCGTGGACGAGATGGCCTTCATCCCCATGGCCGCCTCCGCCGACTCCCTGAACGTGGGGGTTGCAGCCGCCGTGTTCCTGTTCGAGGTCCAGCGCCAGAGGAGGCAAGAGAAAGGACATGGGAGCCGGCATGACGCCTGAAGAAGCCAGAGCTCGCCTCGAAGAGATCCGGGCCGAGGGGCTGGTCGCCGCCGACCGGGCCTCCGAGCTTGGCGCCCTGCGCGAGGTCGAGGTGCGCTTCCTCGGCCGCAAGGGCCCCCTGGCCCGTATCGTCGGAGAGCTCGGGCGCCTGCCCGCCGAGGCCCGGCGAGAGGTGGGCCGGATGGCCAACGAGGTCCGCTCGGCGCTCGAGGGCGCCCTCGGGCAGCGCCGGGACGTCCTGGAAGCCTCCGAGCGAACCCTGCGGATGGCCGCCGAGCGGGTGGACGTCACGCTGCCGGGTCGGCGGCCGGTCCTCGGTCGCCTGCATCCCATCAGCCAGGTTACCGAGGAGATCGTGGACATCTTCGTGGGGCTGGGCTTCAAGGTGGCGGAGGGGCCGGAGGTGGAGAGCGACTACTACAGCTTCGAGGCCCTCAACATGCCTCCCGACCACCCGGCTCGCTCGGTCTTCGACACCCTGTACCTGGAGCCGGGCGTCCACGGCCAGGCCCTGTTCCGGCCGCATACCTCGCCGGTCCAGATCCGGGTCATGGAGTCCCGCCCCCCTCCGCTCTATGTGGTCATTCCCGGCCGTTGCGCCCGGCGGGATGTCCCCGATCCCACCCACCTCACCGTCTTCCAGCAGGTGGAGGGCCTCGCCGTGGACGAAGGGATCTCTTTCGCCGACCTGAAGGGTACCCTGGAGGCCTTCGCCAAAGGGCTCTTCGGGGCCGGGCAACGGGTGAGGACGATTCCGCACTACTTCCCGTTCACCGAGCCTTCCGCGGAGGTCCTGGTCTCGTGCTTTCGCTGCGACGGGAGCGGCTGCCGCACCTGCGGCGGGGAGGGGTGGATCGAGATCATGGGGGCCGGGATGGTACATCCCAACGTGTTCCGGGCGGTGGGCTACGACCCCGGGGTTACCGGTTTTGCTTTCGGGATGGGGGTGGAGCGCATCGCCATGTTGCGATATTCGATCCCCGACATGCGGTGGCTCTACGAGAACGATCTGCGCTTTCTGGGAGGTTTTTAGATGCGCGTCCCGGTGTCGTGGCTGGCCGAGTACGTGGACATCGCCGACGAGCCCGAGGCGCTGGCCGAGCGGCTCACCTCGGTCGGTCTCAAGGTCGAGAGCATCCACCGTCCGGGGGCGGAGATCGAGGGTGTCGAGGTGGGGGAGGTGCTCCACATCGCCCCACACCCGCGCTCCGAGAAGCTGAGCCTGGTGGAGATGCGAACCTCCGGGGGGACCCGGCGCGTGGTCTGCGGAGCCCACAACTTCACCGTAGGCGACAAG
>JBOGWM010000178.1:0-13420 GCA_050693695.1 Actinomycetota bacterium | reverse complement strand
TCGAGCATCCGGGCAAGCTCCTGCGAATGGGAGGGGTGGTGCGCGAGATGCTGGAGGAGGCCCGCCGGGCGCCTCTCGACGAAGAGGGTCGGATGCGGGCTCGCGACATGCTCCGCCGCTGCATCATCGAGATCAAAAGCGCTCTGGACGACGGTCTACGAAAGGAGCTGGAGCGCATCACGCTGCCCTTCGGGAAGGAAGTTCCCACCCAGTCCGAGCTGCGGATCGCCCAGGCCCAGATCGTGGGATGGTTCGAAGGGTTGTTCCACGGGATGCAGGCCGCCCTCATGGGTCAGCAGATGGCCGCTCAGATGGGCCCCCCGTTCCGCCGCTCCCCATCCCAGCAAGAGGGACGGGGCCCGAGCCAGTACCTTTAGGTCTTCGAGGGTATCGGGCCGACATGACCACCGAGGATCTCGCCGGAAGGAAGTGCCAGGCCTGCACGCCGGGCACCCCTCCCCTGGACGAGGCCGCCGCTGCCGAGCTAGCTTCCCGGATCGATCCCGGCTGGACCCGAGACGCCAACCGCGCCATCCGCCGGGAGCTCGCCTTCCACAACTTCCGCGACGCCTTCGGCTTCGCCTGTCGGGTGGCCCTCCTGGCGGAGGACGAAGGGCACCACCCCGACTTCGAGCTGGGATGGGGGCGCCTGGCGCTCACCCTGACCACGCATGCCGCGAAGGGCCTCACCGACAACGACTTCATCCTGGCGGCGAAGGTGGACCGGCTGGCGGCCGGTGTGGGGATCAAGCGCTCCACCGCTTCCCGGTAACGTTCCTATACCGCGAACCGGAAGTGGCACACATCCCCCTCCGCCACCACGTATCCCTTTCCCTCCAGTCGCAGCAGCCCCCTCGCCCTGGCGGCCTGCCACGAGCCCGCCCGCTCCAACTCCTCGAAGGCGACTACCTCCGCCCGGATGAACCCCCGCTGCAGGTCGGAGTGGATCGCCCCGGCAGCCTCCGGCGCTGAGGCCCCTCGGCGTACCTCCCAGGCCCGGGACTCCTTCTCGCTGGTGGTGAAGAAGGTGATCAGATCCAGGAGCCGGTAGACGGATTCGATCACCCGCGTGGTCGCCCGCTCCTCGACCCCGTAGGCGGAAAGCAACACCCCGGCCTCCTCGGGATCCACCCCGGCCACCTCGGCCTCCAGCGCGGCGCTCACCGGGAACGCCGGAAGCCCGATCTCGGGAAGCGGCGTCGCGGATCCTCCCTCGTCCACATTCCATACCACCACCATCGGCTTCAGCGTGATGGGAGCCAGCGGGGAGAAGGCGGCAAGCTCCTCCGGCGCCCAGGTCCGGTCGCCCAGCGGGCGGCCACCTTCGAGATGATCCAATCCCGCTTCGAGCGCCGGAATCTCCTTCTTTCCCGAGGCGTCCTTGCGGGCCCGCTCGAGCCTGCGCTCCACGGGCGCCATATCGGCGAGCACCAGCTCCTCTTGCAGGCCGCGCAGAGCCGGGAGAGGGTCCTGACCCCCGAAGGCCGGTATCACCGCCAGGACCGCATCCATCTCCCGCAGCCGGGCCAGGGCGCCGGCCGGGGTGCGACCTGCCGCGAAGATATCCGCCACCTCGATCCGCACCGGCACCCTCCGCCGGGACCGCTCGATCCGCACCAGGGCGTCGAGACGCCGGTCGGCGACATCGACCACCCCGACATCCCCCTTGCCCCGGCTTCCGGTGACCGCCCGCCACAGCGTGGTCTTCCCCGAGCCGGAAGGACCGGTGATCCCGATGGTTTTCATCAGGATTGGAGGATACTGAACGCGTGATGGATTCCCCGACGGAGGGGATGGGCATGCTTGAGATCACCGAGGCGGCTACCGACGTGCTCGAGCGCGCCTACCGGGCCGCCACCCGCTTCAATCCTCAGGCCCGGGTTCGGATCTATCGGGCCGGCGACCGGATCGAGACCGGTTTCGCGGATCTGCCCCAACCGGGCGAGACGACCATCGAGCACGCCGGCCTTATCCTCTTCGTCGAGGAGGACATCACCGGCACCCTGGACGTCTCCGCCCAGCACGACCGCCTCATGGTCAGCGAAGGTTGATCCGAGGTGGAGAACAAGCTATCGGTCTCGCCGGCACGGATGGGACACGCGTACATGATCCCTCCCCGATCATTCCCTCTCAGCCCTGGATGGCTCCGGTGACCATGCCCTGCACCAGCCGGCGGTGCAGGAGGAGGAAGAAGGCGACGACGGGGATGGTGAACAGGAAGCTGGCGGCCATGATCATTCCCCAGTCGGCCTGAAACCCACCGATAAAGCCCTGCAGGGCGACGGGCATGGTCGCCATCTTCTCGTCTTTCACGAAGGTGAGCGCCAACAGAAACTCGTTCCAGGCTGCGATGAACGAGAAGATGGCGCACGCGGCCAGGCCCGGGCCGGCGAGGGGCAGAATTACCCGGCGCATGGCGCCCATCCGGGTGGCCCCGTCGATCATGGCGGCCTCCTCCAGCTCGGGGGGGATGGTCGCGAAGACGCTCTTGAGGATCCAGATGGCCAGCGGGCAGGTGAAGCTCAGGTAGGCGACGACCAGGCCCAGGCGACTGTCGAGCAGTCCCGTGCTGCGCAGGACCACGAACATGGGAATGATGAGGGCCACGATCGGGAACATCTGGGCGCTCATCACGAGGACCAGCAGGTAGCGGCGAAGCGGAAGGTCAAAGCGTGCCAGAGCGTAGCCGGCCGCCGCGGCGAGGACCACCGCCGCGGCAGTGGTCCCGAGCGCCACCAGGGCGGAGTTTCCGAGGGCCCGCTGAAAGCCAACCTCGAGGACCCGGCCGTAGCGCTCCAGGGTGGGATCGGAGGGCCAGAGCACCGGGACGCGGCGCACGATGTCCTCCTCCGGCTTGAGCGAGGTCGAGAGCATCCAGAAAAAGGGCAGGACGCTGAACCCCCCCACCGCCAACGCGGTCAGGAACAGAGCGACGCTGGCACGCCGCGAGCGCTTCAAGCGGTCCCCTCCTCCCTGGACTGCACGACCCGCACGTAGAGGGCTGTGATGGCCGCCAGGATGGCGAACAGAATCATGGCGAGCGACGCGGCCGTCCCCAGGTTGAGACGCGTGAAGGCCTCTCGCCAAACAGCGATGGCCATGAGCTCCGTGGAGCGGGCGGGCCCCCCCTGGGTCATCACATATACCTGGTCGAAGATTTTGAAGTCCCAGATCGTCGAGATAACCAGGAGGACCAGAAGAAGCGGCTTGAGCATCGGAAGCGTGATGTGACGAAGCTGCTGCCATGGGCGGGCGCCGTCGACCCGGGCGGCTTCACCGACCTCGGCGGGGATCGAGGAGAGTCCCGCCCGGAGGGCGAGGGCCACGAATGGAAAGGCTTGCCAGACGACCACCATCCCGATGGCTGCGAATGCGGGTAGCCGCGCGTTGAACCAGGCAAAGCCGTCGAAGAACTCGGCCCCCATGCTGGCGAGGGCCCAGTTGATGAGCCCGTACCGGTCATCGAACAGCCACCGCCACACGATACCGGCGGCCACCCGCGGCATCGCCCAGGGGAGGAGCACGAGCACCGTCAACAGTCCACGTCCACGGAAGCGCTGGTTGAGCAAGAGCGCGACCCCCAGTCCCACTCCCATCGTCCCGGCCACGCAGGCCAGGCCGAACACCGCGGTGGTGACCATCACCCGGCGGAGGTGGGGGTCGCCGAGCATCTCGACATAGTTGCGCAGGCCCACGAAGCGGCTCTCGCCCGTGACGAGGAAGGAAAGCCCGGCCCTGCGGAAAGACAGCCAGAAGGTCTGGCCCACGGGGTAGAGGAGCAGACCGAAGATGACGAGGGCGGCGGGAGTGAGAAGAAACCACGGGAGAAGCTTTCCCCGGAGCCTCGCCCGGGCCGCCCGCCCCGCCGGGCCCGCCCGGCCCGGCGGCGTTCTCAACCGTCCCGGAACTTGGCGTTCATCTGATCCGCGACTTCGCCCATGGCCTCCCGGGCCGATTTCTTTCCCTGCATGACCTCCTGCACCGCCGCCGCGAACAGCGGGTCTCCCTCGAGGGCCCCCCATTCCTTGATCGCCGGATAGGTTCGGGAGTGGCCCTCGAGCTGGGTTGCGAAGGGCTCGAACAGCTTGGTCGCAGCCGCCCGGGAGCGCTGGAGCCCCTCGACGGTACCGGGGAGGAACCCGAGGTCCTCCGCGAACTCCGCCACCCGATCCGGGACCAGCAAGAAGCCGGCGTAGGCTCGAGCGAGCTCCTTTTCCCGAGACTCCCGGAAGATCACCAGGTGGCTGCCGCCCGCGAGCGTATCCCGAGAGCCTGCCGGCCCTTTCGGCAAGAGCGCGGTGCCCAGCTTGCCCTCGAGCTCGGGGTGGGCGGCGAGGATGGCCCGCACGTCCCAGGCTCCCCCGATCATCATCGCCAGGTCCCCGGCTTCAAAGGCCGCCCGCACATCCCGGGGGTTCCAGTTCAGCGCCCCTTCGGGTACGAAGCGCTCCTTGGCATAGAGGTCGGCGTAAAACTGGATGGCCTGGATCGCCCGGGGCGAGTCCATGCGGGAGACCCAGCGGCCCTTTCGTTGCTCGGCGATCTGGCCCCCGTTCTGCCAGACCATCGGGAGGAAGTAGTGCCTGCCCTGGCCCGCCACGCCGAAGGCGAAGAGGTCGGTCCGGTCGCGAATCGCCCGGCCAGCCGTCAGGAGCTCCTCCCAGGTCTCGGGAGCCTCGAGGCCCAGCCGATCGAAGACGTCCACCCGGTAGATCAACGCCCGTGCTCCCGCATACCACGGGAGGCCATAGACCCGGCCATCGACCGTGGCGCCCTCGACCAGGCTTTCCAGATACCGGCCCTGCGCTCCCCTGATCGGCGCCAGGGCGCCGGTGGCCGAGAACTCCGGAGTCCAGGTGGTCCCCATCTCCGCCAGGTCCGGGACCTGCCCGCCCCCGATGGCGGTGATGAACTGGTCATGCGCGCTGGCCCAGGGCACGAACTGGAGGTTGATCTCGGCTTGCGGATGCTCTTTCTCGAAGGTGGCGGTGGCCTGCTCGAAGAACTCCTTGAGAGCCGGGGTTCCCGGCTCCATGATCCAGACGCGGATCGAGCCCGCGAGGCCCTGCCCGCCCTGCCCGGCGCCCTCCGGGCGCTCCCCGCCCCGGCCGCACGCTGCCAGCGACAGGGTGAGGGCGCAGGCAAGCACCGAGAGCTTGCCGAAGCGCATCATGACCTCCTCTCGGGTGGTGGGAATCAAGTTTCCGACCACCTGGCGCCATGTCAAGAGCGCTCTGTCAACATTTCCTTCAAGGTGGGATCCAAGCAATAGTGGCGCATACCATAGAGATCATGGGGCGGGCGTCGTTGGACAAAGAGCTCCCAACCGAAGAGCGGGTCCGTCGGGCGGTGAGTCGGGTGACGGGCATCCCGGCGAGCGAGCTCCCGGCGCGCAGTCTTGCGGTCCACGCCTCCGCACGCAGCTACTGGCGGGTCGGGACCGCCGGCCGGTCGCACGTGGTGATGGTCATGCTCGAGGATGCAGGACCCGATGAGGTGACCAAGAGCGCCATGCGCGGGGGCCTTCCCTTCGTGAACCTCCAGCGCTATCTCAAGCGCATCGGGGTGAGGGTCCCCGAGATATTCGCCTGGTACGAAAAGGATCATCTGCTGGTGCTCGAGGACCTGGGGGACACCACGCTGCGGGCCCTGGCCCTGGCGGGAGCCCCCCTCGATCCCCTCTACGAGAACGCCATCGACCAGCTCGCCTGGATGCATGCCACGGCCGAGAGGGAGCCGGACCCGGAATGCATCGCCTTTCACCGCAGCTTCGACTACGACCTTTTTCACTGGGAGCTGATGCACTTCGTGGAGTGGGGGCTCGAGCAATGGAAGGGACGCCGGCTATCCAGCGCCGAGGCAACGATCGTCGGCCGCCACTTCGACGCCATCTGCCGAGCCCTGGAGGCCGAGCCCAAAGTCTTCACCCATCGGGATTACCAGTCGAGGAACCTCCTGGTGCTCGAAGACGGCCACCAGGTCGTGATCGACTTCCAGGATGCCCTCCTGGGACCACGGGCCTACGACCTGGTGGCCCTTCTGCGCGACAGCGGGGTGCCGCTCCCTCAACCCTTCATCGACCGCATCCTCCGCCGGTACCTCGACCGCCTCGCTTGTCTGGGAGGTCCACGAATCGCCCACGATGCCCTCCGTGAGACCTTCGATCTGCTCACCGTGCAGCGCAAACTCAAGGACGCCGGTCGCTACGTCTTCATCGAGCGAACGAAGGGCAAGGGTGGCTTCCTTGACTTCGCCCCGACCGCGCTCGGCTACGTCGTGGAGGCCTTCGCTCGCCGCCCGGATCTCGCCGAGCTGCAGGAAGTCCTGGCCACCCACGTTCCCGAGCTCGCTCCCTCTTAATGAAGCAAATTTCCCTCTTCTTTATGAAGTAAATGCCCCCCTTCTGAGGCCCGGCTCGACACCAAGGAGGAAGCGTGCGGGTCATCGGCCTCATGTCCGGGACCTCCATGGACGGGATCGACGCCGCGGCTGCGGACCTCGAGATCGACGGGGAAGAGCTGGCTCTGCGCCCGCTCGGGAGCCGGAGCCGTCCCTATCCGGACGAGCTCCGCCAGGCGATCGCGGCCGCTCTCCCGCCCGCTCTGACCACTGCGGAGGCGATCTGCATCCTGGACACCGAGATCGGGCAAGCTCTCGCCGAAGCCGCCGAGGATGCCTGCCGGAATCTCTGTCGGGGAGAGGCGGACCTGGTGGTCTCCCACGGACAGACCATCGTCCATTGGGTGGAGGGACGCAGGGCTCGAGGCACCCTCCAGCTCGGCCAGCCCTCCTGGATCGCCGAGCGCACCGGCCTGCCGGTGATCGCCGACCTGCGCGGCCGGGACATCGCCGCCGGAGGGCAGGGAGCCCCCCTGGTGAGCCTCTTCGACATCCTGCTGCTCGGGAGTGAGGATGGAATAAGCACCCGGGCGGCGCTCAATCTCGGAGGGATCGCCAACCTCACGGTCATCCCGCCGGCGCCCGCCGCGCCCTTCGCCTTCGACGCCGGTCCCGCCAACGCCCTCATCGATGCCGCGGCCGGGCTGGTGACCGGCGGGAAGGAGCTGTTCGACCGGAACGGCAAGCGGGGGGCGAGTGGTGCGATCCACGAGGGCCTGCTCGCTCACCTGCTCGAGGACCCCTACCGCGAGCTCTCGCCACCCAAGTCGACCGGGAAGGAGCGCTTCCATCTCGCCTACCTGCTGGGCGCGCTCAAGCATGCCCCCGGCCTGGACGGCGATGACCTGATCGCGACCGTCACCGCCCACGCCGCGGCGATCGTAGCCCGGGAGTGCCTGCGGTATCAGGTCGACGAGCTGGTGGTCTCGGGAGGCGGCGCCGATAACCCGACGCTCATGGCGATGCTGAACACGAGGACCCCGGGGGTGAGAATGAGAAGGATCGACGAGCTGGGATTGGCTTCCTCGGCCAAGGAAGCCTACGCCTTCGCGGTGCTCGGGTACCTTACCTTTCGAGGTCTCCCCGCGACCATTCCGAGCTGCACCGGGGCCGATCACCCATCCTTTCTCGGCGGCATCACTCCCGGGAGGCAGGCGCTCCGCCTGCCCCCGCCCGCCGGGCGGCCGCCTCGCCGCCTCCGCGTGATCGAGCCGTAGCGGAGAACCGGCCGGAGGAGATCAGGCGCCAGCCGGACGCAGCCCCACCAGCTTCACCGAGAATGCCCCCGCCGGCGCCTCCACCACGATCGAGTCCCCGACTCGCTTGCCGAGAAGGGCGCTTCCCAGCGGAGAGGCGGTGGTGATGGTCCGGACTCCGGGCAGCTTCTCTTCCGCGGTCGCCGCGAGCAGATACTCCTCCGTCTCGTCCTGGCCGATCTCGCAGATGGTCACGATGACTCCCGGAGTCACCTCCTCCGTCTCGGCCGGCGCATCCCGAATCGCGGCATGCTTGGTCATGTACTGAAGCCGGCGGATACGAGCCTCCATCATCGCCTGCGCGTCCTTCGCGGCGTCGTAGTCGGCGTTTTCTCGGATGTCCCCGAACTCACGGGCTCGAAGAAGGCGCTCGCTCATGGCTTTACGTCCCACCGTCGTGAGCTCTTCCAGCTCGGCGCGCATCCGATCGAGGGTCTCGGCGCTGACAACGATCTGCTCGGGCTGTTCACTCATCTCTTCCCCTTTATGAATCAGATGCCCCTCTCTAGCCTACGGCGGTACCGCCAGGAGGTTCAATCACTAGGCAGCATTCAGGGCGGGCGTCTACATTCGAACGAGAATGGCAAGCGCTTCGGGGGAGGAGCCCAGGGTCTCCGGACCTGGCGCACCGGGGGAATCGGCGCATCTCTGTTCCCGGACACGCGACGCGCTGCTCTCGTGGGGCCCGGCCTTCATGGCGCCGGCCCTGTGGGCCTTCACTACCTTCGACGAACGGCTGCGCTGGACCTCGGGGCTCTCCGACCGGCTGTTCGGGCTGTTCGCCGCTCTCTACCACGACGTCTGCTCGATGGAGGGTTACGGGGAGGCTCTGGAGCAAGCGCTACTCGACCAGCGAGGCAGGCCACGAACGATTCTGGACATATCCACGGGCACCGGCCATGCCGCCCGCCGCCTCAAGCGCCAGTACCCCGAGGCGGAGGTGGTCGGCGTCGACATCTCCCCGGAGATGATCGCCATCGCCCGCCACGAGGCCCTCGCCGCCAACTTGACGATTGACTTCCAGGAGGGGGACACGGCCGACCTTCCCTACGAGGACGGCTCCTTCGACCTGGTGGCGCTTCAGAACGCGATGCCCTTCCCGGAGGAGATGATGCGGGTGCTGCGCCCGAAAGGAAAGGTCCTCATCATCTTCTCGTTCGGCGGTCCCTGGATTGAGGCCGCCTGGCCCGGTCTCGCTGCCCGGCTGGAGCAGCTCGGGGCCTCTCACGCTCGGGGGAGGCGTACCGGGCTGGGCTTCTACGGAGTTGCTCGCAAGCGTGCCTGACATCCTGGAGGGCATGGCGGGATTCCTCCGCACCCACTCGGGGGTGGAGGCGGTCATCCGCCGGATCGGGACCCGCAGCACCCAGCTCATCTTGATCGGCGAAACCGGGGAGTGGCTACGATGGGTGGCGCCCTCCACCGAGGAGGCCCGGGACCTGTGCCGGAAGCTGGAGGTCGAGGCGCACGAGTATTGGCCGGAACACCTCCGCCGCAGGATCAACTCCTACCGGCGGTCGCCTGAAGACTGGAGTGCGGCGCCCTATCCGGAACGTCAGAGTCGCGGCTCGACCTGACAAAATGCACAGCCCGCGCCACCCGCGACCTTCTCAGAAGAAGGTAACGGTAACAGGGAAAAGCCAGATAGGGCGGAGAGGCCAGGAGATACTAGTAGCCCGCCACTCCCACCGATTCGATTGACTCACGCACCTGGGATTCCGAATGCTCCGCCACGGTGGCCTCGAGCTGGCGGAGACGTGTCTCCAGCATCTGGATTCGGATCGTCAGATCGTTGAGAACCTGCTGCTCCGACTCGTAGCCGAGGTGGGCCCAAGGCTCGCGGATGTACAGCTGTCTCATCTAGCTAGCCCCTTTCTGCTGCCATACAGACTCCCGCGGGAACGACCCGCGCACAAGAAATTCTCTGTCCAATTTCTACCCTAACACTTCCTTCCAATTGGGTCCAGGAACGTACCCCCGCAAACAGGGCCGCCTCACTCCGCCCGGCCGGACCTCCGGGAAGACCCCCGATTCTCATCGATCCTCACGGCCCGGATTCTCCGGACCTCCCTTGGGTCCCACGGCGGTCCCCCGAGGTGCAGTCGTTGTTTCACATACCGGCGAGCCCCCGCCCTCACGATGCGCTTGAGCCCCCTCCGGGACCAGGGGAACAGAAGCAGCAACCCGGCGACATCGGTGATGAATCCGGGGGTAAGGAGGAGGGCCGCCCCCAGCAGGACGAGAACGCCGTCCAGCACCTCCCCGGAGGGAACCTCTCCCCGGGCGAGGGTGGCCCGGAAACGGCTCCAGACTTCCATACCCTCCCGCTTGGCCAGGACGGAGCCCGCGATGCTGACCGCGATGAGAAGCCCGATCGTTGGAAGCACCCCCAGTCGATCGGGGCGGGCCACCGCTACGATGACCGCCAGTTCCGCGAACGGAACAACCAGGAAGAGAGCGAGGAGGAGCCATCGGATACGCACCCTTCCATCGTAGCCTTCCTGACCAACCCACTATGACTCCAGCCCCTTGGCGATCAGATACCCGCGAGCCCGCTCGGTGAGCGGGTAGCGTCCAACCAGCTCCCAAAAAGCCGGCGAGTGATTCGGCTCCACCAGGTGGGCCAGCTCATGGACGATGACGTAATCCCTGACCCACTCCGGCATCTCCGCCAGGCACTCGGCCAGGCGAATGGTGGCCGTCGCCGGCGTGCAGGATCCGAAGCGTTGGGACTGGTTGGTGACGTATCTCAGGGAGATCCAGGAGAGCTGGCCGCCGAAATACCGCTGATTGAGCTGGTGAGCCCGGCGCTCCAGATCACCCTGGGAGTTCAGGCGCCGGCGGCGCTCCTTGGCCTCGATTCGCTCTCGCATCCTCTCGATCCACTCCGCCTCCTCTCCACGAGAGAGGCCGGCCGGGAGAGAGACGATCAGGGTACCCTCCTCCAGGCGGGCGGCCACGGTCCTCGTGCGTCGGGAGGACCGGCGCACCTCGACGCCGCGAATGAGCCGGCTATCCTTGGGGTCCGGCGACCGCAGCGACGGCCGACCGAGATCGGGGAGCTCCGAGGATCGAATCACAACGTTGGGATTATAGGCGTCGGATGAAGGAATTCACGGTTACCGCCATCGGAGAGGACCGGCCGGGCATCGTGGCCGCGGTCACGGAGATCCTCCTGCACCTGGGATGCAATCTGGCCGACTGCTCGATGAGCCTGCTTCGCGGCCAGTTCGCCATGCTCCTGTTGATCGAGGCGCCCGAGGAGATGGACCCGGAGCGTCTCGAAGCCGCCCTAAGCGAGCCGGCGGGGCGACTCAGCCTGTCGATCGCCACCCGGCGGGTCGCCGCCCAAGGGCCCCCTGCCGCTGGCCGGCCCTACGTCGTCTCTTTCTACGGTAATGACCGCCCCGGCATCGTGCACCGGATCTCGAAGGCGCTCGCCGAGGCGGAGGTCAACATCTGCAACCTGGCCAGCCATCTGGTCGGGGACGGGATCTACTTCGTGGTCCTGGACATCGACGCTCCCGCCGGGGTGGAGCCGGCGGAGCTGGAGGCGGGCCTGAAAGAGATTGCCTCCGAGCTGGGGATCAGCCTCACCCTCCGATCCGGGGAGGGAACCCTGCTGTAGTGCCAGTCCGTCCCATCCTTGTCTATCCCCATCCCCTCCTGAAAGCCGTCTCACGGGCCTGTTCGGGCGTGGACGAGGAGATCCGAGGCGCTGCCCAGGACCTCCTCGAGACCATGCGAGCCCACCCGGGCTGCATCGGGCTCGCCGCCCCTCAGATCGGCATTCCCCGCCGTATCATCGCGGTGGATGTCACGGGCCACCCCAAAGCCACCGTGGCCCATGGCCCCCTGGTCATCATCGATCCCCGGATCCTCGCCTCGGACGGATCGAAGATCGGTCGCGAGGGCTGCCTCTCACTTCCGAGCATCACCGCGGACGTGGCCCGAGCGGTCCGTATCTATGTCAAGGGACTGACCATCCTGGGCGAGGAGGTGAGCGCCGAGACCCGGGGCTTCGAAGCCCGAGTCATCCAGCACGAGATCGACCACCTCGACGGGATCCTCATCCTCGACCGGGTCGCCTCGCCGGCCGAGATCTTCCCCCGCCGCCGGTCCTAACGTCTTCCATGAATCCAATGCCCGGGCCTTGCCTTATCCGAACATATGTTCTATCCTTTGCGAGATGCGATGGGACAACCTGCTGGCCGACCAGACGAATGAGAAGCGCGCCTCCCTTCCCCTTTTCGCCAACGAAGCGGTGGTGCGCCAGATCAACACACCCCGGTTCATGGGCATCACCTTCTACGAGGTCGAGGCCCGGAGCATCATCAACCACGTCCCCGGCGACCGCTTCGGCTTCAACTGGACCCTCAACCTCTACCGGGGCTGCACCCATGCGTGCGCCTACTGTATGGCCGGCGACACGCCGATCCTCATGGGAGACGGCCGGACCAAGCCCCTCGCCGAGGTGCAGGTCGGTGACGCCGTCTACGGGACGGTTCGAGACGGCGCGTATCGTCGCTACGTGATCACTCGCGTACTTGCCCACTGGTCCACTTTGAAGCCTGCGTACCGGCTCACACTTGAGGATGGGACTCAACTCGTCGCGAGCGGCGACCATCGCTTCCTGACCGATCGCGGCTGGAAGCACGTCACCGGCTCCGAGCAGGGGCGATCCCGCCGACCGCATCTGACGGTCAACAACGAGCTCCTTGGCTTGGGGAGATTCTCTTCGGCTCCAGAAAACAGCCGGGAATACCGGCGAGGTTACCTCTGCGGTCTGATTCGCGGGGATGGACATCTGGGTTCCTACTCCTACGCGAGGCAAGGTCGGCGGCGCGCAGACGTGCACCGGTTCCGCCTGGCGCTGGTCGACCTCGAGGCCCTGCAGCGCGCCCGCACGTACCTCATAGACATGGGCGTGGCGAGCCAGGAGTTTCTCTTTCAACAAGCCGTTGGCGCCCGGAAGGCGATGTACGGAATCCGCCATTCCTCGGCGGCCGGCGTTGCTGCGATTACGGACACGGTCTGCTGGCTGGATGATCCATCGGCGGCATGGTGCAAGGGTTACCTGGCCGGAATCTTTGATGCCGAAGGCTCTTATAGCAGAGGGATCTTGCGGATCGTCAATACCGATCAGGTGATCCTCGAGCGAATCACCTCGTGTCTGCGAAGATTCGGCTTCTCCTTCGTCGAGGAGACGCGTGATCGCCCCAACGGTCTGACCTACGTGCGATTGCGTGGCGGCCTTTCAGAACATCTCCGCTTTTTTCACACGGTCGATCCTGCGATCACAAGGAAGAGGACGATTGAGGGGAGAGCGATCAAGTCGAATGTCAGCCTGCGGGTTGAATCCATCGAGCCGCTCGGTGTCGATCGTCCGCTCTTTGATATCACGACGGGGACGGGAGACTTCATCGCCAACGGCGTGGTGAGCCATAACTGCTTTGCCCGCCCCACCCACGGCTATCTCGACTTCGACTCGGGCCGGGACTTCGAGACCAAGATCGTGGTGAAGGTGAATGCGGTCGAGCTGCTGAGAAGGGAGCTTCGCCGCCCATCATGGTCGGGAGCGCTGATCGCCATGGGGACCAACACCGATCCCTATCAGCGTGGCGAAGGTCACTATCGCCTGATGCGAGGAGTCCTCTCGGTGCTGAACGGCGCCCGCAATCCCTACTCCATCCTGACCAAGGGAACGCTCATCCGGCGCGATATCGATCTCCTGAAGGAGGGGGCGGCGCTGGGCGGGGTGACCG
>JBOGWM010000177.1:0-4859 GCA_050693695.1 Actinomycetota bacterium | reverse complement strand
GGCTATCCCTCAGCGGAGCACCGCTGGGGGCTTTCGGCGTTCGGTCCGTGTCCGGTGCACCGGCGAGGGTGGGCTCCGATCAGGAGGCTCCTCGAGAACGGGGTGCCGGGGCGAGTGCTTCCTCCCCCCCGCTCCCCCTACTATGGGGAGAGACACGATGGGGAGGGACGGCTGTGAGCGAGGAAGATCTTGAACGCTTCGAGACGGACCTGGAGCTTGCGCTCTACCGGGAGTACCGAGATGTCCTGCCGATGTTCAACTACGTGGTGGAGACCGACCGTCGTCTCTATCTCTGCAACGAGTACCGGATGGAGCGCCACGCCACCTCCGGCGAGACCTGGTTCGAGTTGGTCCTTCGCGATGCCTGGGTCTGGGACCTGTACCGGCCCACCCGCTTCGTGGGCGAGGTCCGGGTGCACACCTTCCGCGACGTCAACATCGAGGAGCTCAAGCACTTGGAACACCCGATCGACGGCATGGAGGGGATAGCCGGACCGGCAGAGATGTGATCCACCCTACGGGCGGATGGCGTGAACGAGGCTCTCCTCCAGGGCTCCGAGCCAATGGAGGACGAACAGAGGAAGCTGGTCGGGGTCTTTCGGGTCGGCAATCGCGGCCTGGATCTCTTCGGTCACCTCTAACCGCACTCCCAGGGCCAGTCGCAGGTCGGTGAGGGCCACCAGCCAGGCCTCGCAGTCCTCCTCGGTCCTCAGCGCGGCTCGCAAACCGCCGGTCGAGCCGAGAAAGTCCAGGACCTTCTTCGCGCTGGAGCGCTTGTGACGGTCTAGGTCGCTCCCCGAGAGCTCCCGGAACTGCCGCTGAACCTCAGGATCATCCCGGCTCGCCGGAGGAAACAGTCGGGAGATAACCGGGTCGTCAGGCTCTGACTCCGAATCGAGCAATTCCAGATAGTCGTCGATCAGCCGCCGCAGAAGCGTCACATCCGCCTCGTTCAAGGCGATCCACACCTGCCCCCGGCGACGGCGAAACACTCCCCGCCCCCGGGCCTAACTCTGGTGGCTCATGGTGGCCCACAGACCGTACCCATGCAGTCGGTAGACGTCCATCTCGGCCTTCTCCCTCGGTCCCGATGACACGACCGCCCGGCCCCGATGGTGAACGTCCAACATGAGCTTGGTGGCCTTCTCCCTGGAGTATCCGAAGAGCTTCTGGAAGACGTAGACCACGTAGGACATCAGGTTGATGGGGTCGTTCCAGACGATGACCAGCCAGGGAAGGTCCGGCGAGATCTCTTGATCGACGTCGGGCCGATCGGTGCGAACCGGGGCGGTGGTTGTCACACCCAAAGCCTATCTTGGGTGACATGATGTGCAACAGCGCACGGGAGGTGCAGCGCTTGGGGGAGGAAGCCGCCGCCCGCTACCTGAGACGGAGGGGTTGGACCATCCTGGCGCGCAACTGGCGGGTTCGGGTGGGGGAGCTGGACCTGGTCGTCCGCAAGGCGGCCACCCTGGTCTTCGTTGAGGTGAAGACCCGTACCAGCTCGGACTTCCTCGAGCCTCAACTCGGAGTCGACTTCTCCAAGCAGGGGAGGCTGCGACGGGTGGCGCTTGCCTACCTGGCCAACGAGGCGCCGAGATTCCAGGATTGCCGCTTCGACGTCATCTCGGTGGTCCTGAACGGGGGCCGCCCTCGAATAACCCGGCATGAGGCCGCGTTCTGAGAGACCATGTCCGACGTGGAGCGCCGAGCTTCAATCGTCGGCCTGGCCCTCTTGCTCGCCCTGTTGGCCGGGGCCTTCATCGTCGTCCTTGTTTCGGAGAGGCGCCCCGCCGGGAGTGTCCCGGGAGAGGCTTCGATCATCTCGATGGCCGCGATCGCAGAAGGCTTGCTCGTGGGCAGCGAGCGGGGCGTGGCAACCACCGCGGACGCGGCCCGCTGGACGCTGGCCCCCTTGCCGGGCGCCCTCCGGGCGCGGCGAGCCCTCGTGGCCTCCTCGGAGCAGGCCGCGTTCGTGCTGGTCGGCGAGGTGTTGTTCCTCAGCGAAGATCTCAGGACTTACCAGCGCCTGAGCGACCGCAGATTCGCCGGGACGGCCCTCACGGCCACCCCGCAAGGGTCCGTCTTCATCGCCGGAGGCGGACACCTGTGGCGCGTGGATCCCGGAGGAGCTGTGGAGATGCTGGAGCTGGGTCCGTCTGCTCCTCGGGAGATCCTGTCCCTGGGGGCGGCGCCCGGGCGGGTGTTCTATGCGGGCGGTCTGCTCTCGGGCCTCTGGCGCTCCGAGGACGGGGGAGCGAGCTGGCGCCGCCTTCTGGGGACCCCCAACCGGACCGTTCTCATCGATCGGCGAGATGCCCGGCGGATCCTGCTCGGGACACCGGGAGGGATCCTGATCTCCAAGGACGGGGGACTGTCCTGGCGCTTCACCGGGATGCGCCACTCCGTGTCGGGGCTCGCGGAGCGAGAAGGGGAGATCTTCGCGGTCACCGCTGATCGCCTCCTCTACCACTCTCCAGACGGGGAGGGCCGGTGGGAATCCCTCCTCTCGCCCCCACCGTCGGCTTCCCTGGATTGGATTGGAATCTCGCTCCGCAGATCCCAGAGGAGCTGGTGCGGCCATAGGCCCACGCTGTTGCCGGGTCACCCCCGTCTTCATTGAACGAGCCCGAGAGCCCGAATGGTTCCCGCCATCCAGATCGACGACTTCAGGAGTCGGGAGTCGGATTGCTCGGGCCGACCTTTCGGTCCTCTCCGCACCGAGACTCCCTCAGAATGTCACCCCCCGCCGCTAGGGTGCTGATCATGATCGCTAACGTCGCCTCGGTGGCACTGATCGGGATGGAGGCCGCTCCGGTGGAGGTCGAGGTCGACCTCAGCCCGGGTCTCCCCGACTTTCAGATCGTGGGCTTGCCCACCGCGGCGGTGAGGGAGGCTCGCCAGCGAGTGCGCGCGGCGCTGATCAACTCCGAAGAGGAATGGCCCCAGCGCAGGATCACGGCCAACCTCGCCCCCGGCGACCTGCGCAAGGAAGGATCTCTCCTCGATCTCCCCCTGGCAGTCGGCGTGCTGGTGGCGGCCGGACGGGTGAAGCGAGAGGCGCTCTCGGGCCACCTCCTGTTGGGGGAGCTCGCCCTCGATGGCCGGCTGCGGCCGGTTCGGGGCGTGCTGGCGGCGGCCCTGGCGGCACGAGAGCGAGGCCTGAGAGCCCTCGTGGTCCCCCGAGAGAACGCCGCGGAGGCGGCCCTCGTTCCGGGCCTGGAGGTCATCGGGGTGAGCCATCTCGCCGAGGTCGTGGCCTTCGCTCGGGGAGAGCGAAGCGGCCAGCTCGCTTCTGGCACGAATCCTCCCGACCTGAAACGGCTCCTCTGCGAAGGGCTCGCGCAGGCCCCGGATCTTGCCGAGGTCCGAGGTCAGGCCCTGGCCCGGCGGGCCCTCGAGATCGCCGCCGCCGGAAGCCATAACCTGCTCATGGTCGGCCCCCCCGGCTCGGGAAAGACCATGCTGGCCCGCCGCCTGCCCGGGATCCTCCCGCCCATGAGCGCCCAGGAAGCGTTGGAGGTGACGCATGTCTGGTCGGTGGCCGGTCTCCTGCGAGCGCGCCAGCCGGTGGTGGCGACCCGCCCATTCCGCTCCCCTCACCATCAGGCCTCGGCGGCGGCCATCATCGGCGGAGGAAGCACGGTGCCACGCCCCGGTGAGGTCTCTTTGGCCCATCACGGAATCCTGTTCCTCGACGAGCTCCCCCTCTTCTCCGGAGCGGTGCTGGACGGGTTGAGACAGCCGCTCGAGGAGGGGACGGTCACCATCGCTCGCCAGGGAGCATGTATCCGCTTCCCTGCCCGCGCCACCCTGGTGGGCGCTGCCAATCCCTGTCCCTGTGGCCGAGCCGGTGAGCGGGGCCCCTGTTGCACCTGCCCGCCGGGTCGCCTGGAAGCCTACCGTTCGCGCCTGTCGGGTCCCCTTCTCGACCGGATCGATCTCCATGTCGAGGTGGCCGGACTGCGCGAGTCGGAGCTGTTGGACCTGGAGCCGTCGGAGCCCTCGGCGGTGGTCCGGGCGCGGGTCATCGAAGCCCGTCTGCGCAGGCGGACACGAGAAGCGGGATGTGACCGGATGACCCGGCCCGGAGAGATCGAAGAGCTCTGCATGCTGGATTCCTCGGCCCAGCGGTTCCTTCGCCGGGCGCTCTGCAGTCACACGACCTCCGCCCGAGCCTTCCGGAGAGTCCTTCGGGTGGCTCGAACGATCGCGGACCTCGAAGGGGAGGATCGGGTGGGCGAGGCTCAGGTCGGCGAAGCTCTCCAGTTCCGTCGGGTGGTCTGGGAGGTCTGATGTCAGAGAGTGCGAACCCTCGGACGCGGGTGATCCGCCCGGGCGGGGGCGAATATCCGAAGCTCCTCGAGGAGATCCCCGCTCCCCCGACGCAGCTCTACGTCACCGGGCGAGCCCTCGAGCCCGCTCCTTACCTGGCGGTCGTCGGGACGCGTCGCCCGTCCCGCTATGGGTTGGAAGTGGCCTTCTGGTTGGCCCGGGAGCTGGCTGCTTCGGGAGTGGTGGTGGTCAGCGGGATGGCCACCGGGATCGACGCCGCCGCTCATCGGGGCGCGCTTTGCGCCGGGACGCCCTCCGGATCCCCCACGGTGGCGGTGCTCGGAAATGGGATCGACGTCTGCTACCCCCGACAAAACGCCTCCCTGCATCGCGAGATCACCGAAAGAGGCACGCTCATCTCCGAGTACTCTCCCGGAACGCCGCCCCTCCCGCATCATTTCCCGGTCCGCAATCGCATCATCGCCGGGATGTGCCTGGGGGTGGTGATTATCGAGGCCAGGCTGAAGGGAGGAGCGATGATCACCGCCCGGCTGGCCGCGGAGGCCGGCCGGGAAGTCCTTGCG
>JBOGWM010000176.1:0-17852 GCA_050693695.1 Actinomycetota bacterium | reverse complement strand
ACCTCACCTTCTACCAGTGCCACGATAACGACGGCCACATCCCGGCCACCATCGGGCGCGCCATCCTGAACGAGAAGCACGATCTCTCGTTCTACAAACCGTGATTCGTTTGACGGGAGGGAACCCGGCGATGTTAGGAAGGGCCTCCATTGCGTGATTCGTCGTTGTAGGGTTCAGCGTCCTCACCCTCTTGTGTCGAGAAGGCGGCGATGAGCGGCTGGACATTCAATATCGATAGGACGCCGGAAGGAAGCTCGAGCCCCCTTTCGCTTGCCGCGGCGACCAGACTGACAAATGCGACGGCCTGCTCGGTCTCCTCTCGAGCAGCATCTAACGCTTGGAGGGTCGCCTGGTCCTCCAAGCTCTCGCGCGGGAAAAACTGCTCGCTGCCGATAACAAGCGGAAAAGCGCTCTGATCAGAGAGCTCCTCCAATATCTCGAAGGTGTTGCGTTCAAGAGACCGAGCTGCGGCGAGCAATATCTCGGCATTGGTCGTTTGTTCCATTTCTGTCCTCCTCCTGGGTCCTGCCTTCAGATGATGATGGCTGTGCCGTCGAACTTCGTGAGCGAGAGGTGATGATCCTCGAGGTACGTCGCCTTCTGTTCCTGGAGGATGCCGATGGCGATCTGCTCGCCGAGCTTCACCGACTCGGTATAGTCGCTGCGCCAGTGAACGCCTGCCCCATTGCGACCTATGGCGATGTTGGCGGCGAGCTTGTTCAGCTCTCCCCCCACCGTGAGGAGGCCCGGCCCCGTAAAGTCCACGAGAGCCGTTCCCGCTGCGTCGGGCACCTTGGGGCGACGGTTTTCTTGCAATTGCGGATTGGTTGCCGGGGCGAGGGCCGGATCGAAGGCGTCCGACTCGTCGAACCAGGCCTTGAGGATGGTCACGCAGGCGCCGGCGACCGTGGCGTGACCCGCACCGTAAGCCGGATGGGTGGGGGAACCCTCAGGAAATGCTTGGGGTAGAAGGGCGCTCCCGAATTGGTTCTCTACAATGGGAACAACCGAAGAATTGAGAATCTCATTGTCAATCATCGGATATCTCCCCGGATCTTCCGTCCGATGCACCTGAATTCGACCTCCGAATTCTTCGGGCCTCAACCGCCGGTGCACACTCCACTTCTGATACCACACTGCCTTCAGCGCCCGAGTAGCCACCTCCGTGACCAGGCTAAGGATGTGTGGTCCGCCAAAGGTTCCGAAGCCGTCCTGCGTCCTGCCGTGCCCCCTGACGGGGTCTACGTACGGATTGCCCGGGTCCAACCGGGCGGGCATCCGAAGCAGGAGCAGGCAGGCGTTGAGATAGGCTTCGTAGAGGGCATCGTAATGCACGTAGCTCCCCAGGTCCCGGAGGTTGCGGATGAAGCGGGGTGTTGGGTCGAAGGTATCGGTACCACGTCGGTCTTCGCCGTCTTGGACCGCGAGCCAATCGGCGAAGGCTGTCAGGTAATCGAGCCCGCTTACCACCGTTCTCTGCTTCTGGTCGATCCCGAGCGTGCCGTACCCGATGATCCCATTGTCGGGAGGTGGATTCAGGACGGGGTCCGCAGTGCCCTTCAAGAGAAACTGCGAGAGGTACGGGCCCTCCAGGTCCCCCCGGGCGAACCCTCTGAAGAGCGTCGCCGGCGTGACAACCGGTGGCGTCCCAACCTTGGGCCCTTTGAACACTGAGAACTCCGTCGAGAGCGAGTCCGCCGCGGCAGCGGTGTTGATCGGGCCCGCATCGGTGTTCGCGCCCGTTCCATAGTCAATGAAGCTGACATCGTGCAGTAGGGCCATCCAGTAGAGCTCTCCCATCTCGGCGGAGTTCTCTGCGCCGTCGATCCGGGGCGCGGGAGGGACGGTGACTGCCTGAGCGTCGGGGCCTTCCAGGTCGAAGGCGAAGCCGGCCTGCGGGTTGATCAATCGAACGCTCCGGATCCCTCTGCCGAGGGGAATCTCCTGAAAATGATCGGGGTTGCCGCTATGGAGAGCTCTGAGCAACGCTCGATACGCCCGCTGGTTCACCTCTCCGAAGCGGTTGTGCGGCAGGGACTTGGAGTGGTTGGCGATGTAGCTGAGCCCTCCGTTTCCCGCGGGAGGCGAAGGACGCCGGTACTCCAACTCCTCTCCGTTGCTCAAGTGATCGGGATGGGGCCTCAAGAAGGCGAGCTGAGCAGCCTCCTCCCGCAACTCTCGTGCCTCTGTCCGGCGAGTACGAATGCGTTGCGCTAATGACATGGGTCTTCCTCCTCGTAGGCATGCGGTATGGCGGTGGGAAGAACTTCCAATCGAGCCTCGTTCCTCTCATCCTCCTTTGAGTCGATACTGCGGCTTTGAGTCGATACTGCGGCGGTTGGGATACGCGTACTAAATATATATAAAGTAGGCAGAAGCGACCAACCTGCTAGTATCCGTATCGAGGAGTGGTGCTAATACCACCTGACGACTTCCAAAGGCACGTCAGGGGCGTGATCGGGCGGGCCTTCGTCATCCACGAGATGGCGGACAACTTCGGCAACGTGCCCGTGGGATCGGGCCCGGCGCAGTACACGCCCAACACCACGGGAACCGGCCCCGAGACGGCAACCGGGCTCACCGCCGCAACGGGAAACGCAGGGCGCCCGCAAGGGCTGCGGGGTCATGAAGGAGACGTAGCGCCGGGAGGCCCGAGACCCCCTCAGCAGTCGCCTTTGGCGAGGCCTGCGGCCATCACGGTCTGAGCGTGGAGAGCGACGACATCGCAGAGTCACGGATCCGGTTGATGGATTACCTTGCGCGATTCACAATTTCGATGGGGCGATCCCAGGTTTGAAGGAACGATCCTTCCGGACGCCGCGAAATCCAGCAACGGCTGGCTCAACGGGAACTTGCCGGATCTCATGATCGGTGATGTGATCACGAGATACTGCCGGCATGAGCGAAGAGCTGCCCAACCCTCGAGCGGGCATGAGAACACGAGAGGCACATGATTCGAACCCGCCCGGGGCGGGCGAGTGCCACCTGTGGTGGTGGCGCCTGGCAGATGTACGGCCCTGGCTGCCGGATCTGATCGGCATGCTCTCCTCCCAGGAGCTCGAGTCGGTCCGTTCGCTCCGCCGATCGGTCGATCGAGACCGCAGCATCGCGTCTCGGGCGCTCCTGCGCATCACGCTGGCGGGATACCTGGAAAGGTCGCCACGCGAGCTCACCATCGTGCGCTCCTGCGGTCGCTGCGGCCAGCCGCACGGGAAGCCGAGGCTGCTCTCTCCGCCAGCAGATGCCATCCAGTTCTCAGTGGCCCACGCCGCTGATCGGCTCGTCATGGCATTCACGATCGATGATGCGGTCGGCGTTGATGTCGAGGAGGCGAGCAAGGACTTCCCGGTCGAGGAGATCGCGCCCGAAGTTCTGACTCCTGTGGAGCTCGCGGCGTTTTCGACGCTGCCACCGGATGCGCGGCGCACCGCTTTTTTCGTCTCTTGGACGCGCAAGGAGGCGGTTGTGAAGGCCACCGGCCATGGGCTGGCCGTTCCGCTCTGCAGCTTCGAGGTATCAGCGGCCCACGAGCCCGCCAGCTTGCGCTCCTGGCCACCAGACCCGCGGCTCGATGGCCAGGTGTGTCTACGAGACCTTGATGCCGGATCCGGATACGCGGCGGCTCTCGCGACCATAGGCCGTCCGTGTGATCACCTCTCGGTACGTGATGGTCGTATGCTCTTGGGTCTCAGTGGGTAGCCAGATGCCACATTCACACCGGACCTCCAAACTGGTCGAGCAGCATCGATGCGAAGCGCGGATCGGGCTCCGACACCCGAGCGAGAGGGCGAGATGAAACCTGACGGTTCGGTCCAGCGGGTGGTCAACGCCGCCGGCGACCCCGCCTGGCTCGTGTCGGGGTATGAGCGGGTGAAGGAGCTGCTGGGCGACCCACGGATCAGCCGCTCGCATTCCGACCCCCGGCACCCCGTCCGGCTCACCCAGCCGGCGCTCTTCGGGGGACCGATGGGTGACCCCGAGACGGAGCGGGCCGACCATGCCCGGATGCGCCGGCTCCTGACCCGGTCGTTCTCGGCGCGCCGGATGGAGAACCTGCGCCCGCGCGTGGAGAGGATCGTCGAGGAACTGCTCGCCGAGATGGATCGCAGCGGTCCCCCCGCCGACTTCCACGAGGTCGTGGCCTTCCCCCTGCCGATCCTCGTGATCTGCGAGCTGCTCGGGGTGCCCGCCGCAGACCGGGAAGATTTCTGCCGGTGGTCGGATGAGGCGACGCACATGGACCACCCCGCCCGTTCCCGAGCGGGCCTGCAGTCACTGTGGCGGTACATCGGCGCCCTGGTCGAGCGCAGGCATTCGATCCCGGGCGAGGATGTGATCTCGGATCTGCTGGAGGCCGCCAAGCTCGATCCGATGCTGACCGACGACGCGGTCGCCCATATCGCCGCCGGCCTGCTCTTCGCCGGACACCAGACCGCGGTCGGCATCATCGACAGGGGCGCGGTGCTGCTGCTGACCCATCCGGAGCAGCGGGAGGCGCTCCAGCGCGATCCTGGGCTCGCCCCCCTCGCGGTCGAAGAGATCCTCCGCTACCCGAGCCCGCTCGAGAGAACGCGAGGTGCGCGACGCGGCGGCGGGCTGCCCCGGTACGCCACCGTCGACATCGAGCTCGACGGCGTCACCATCGCCGCCGGCGACCTCGTGATGTTCGCCCTGCAAGATGCCAACCAGGATGAGGAGCTGTTCCCCGACCCCGCCCGCTTCGACATCACCCGGGAGAAGAACCCGCACCTGTCGTTCAGTCACGGCCTGCATTTCTGCCTCGGAGCGCCGCTGGCCCGGATGGAGCTCCAGCACCTGTTCCGCCGGCTCTTCCAGACCTTCCCCACGCTGCGCCTGGCCGTCCCCGTGCACGAGCTCCGGCCGATTCGCGAAGCCGTGGCGGGTAGGGTTGCCGAGCTGCCCCTGTCCTGGCGAGTAGCATCGGGGGCCGACCAAGACGTCTGAGGACCGCCGGGCCCTCGTGAAAGGAGCGAGGAATGGAGGAGCAAGCAGCGGCACGCCGGCTGCTGGAGCACGAGCTGGGCACGATGTATGGAGCGGAGCACCGGCTGGCGGAAACGCTTTCGAAGATGATCGGAGACGCTGGGGAGCCGAAGCTGGTCTCTGCCCTCGAGACCCATAAGGCGGTGACGCAGCGACAGATCGAGCGGCTGGGAGGCGTCTTCGACATGCTCAGGGCCAAGCCGAGCAGAGGAATCTCCGAGGGCTACGAGGGTCTGATGGATCAGCTCTCCAACTTCTTGAACGCCCGGGAGAAGATCTCGAGCGCCGAGCTCGATCTCTGCATCGCCTCCACCGTCATGAGGGTCCAGTACTACGAGATCGCGTCCTACAAGTACCTGATCCCCCTCTCGAACCAGGCGAATCTCAACCGGGCGGCCATCGCCCTCTACGACTCGCTGACCGAAGAGCGGGATGCTTCCAACGCGATGGAGAGGATGTTGGTGGAGGCTCTCCTGCCCAAATTGATGACGTGAGGGGCGGTTAGCGGCGGCGCACGTAGTCCCGCAGGATGAAACTGCCCAGGTCCTTGCCCGAGGCGAGGAACACCCGGCCCCCGGTGAGGCGGGCGAGCTTCTCCATGAACTGGACCAGCCCCGGGGAGTGCTCCAGCATGAAGACGTTGAGGGTCACCCCGGCGGAGGCGAGACGCACCGCCTCGGCCAGTGTCGCCTGGATCGTCTCGGGGACCGGAGGCCATGAGAAGAATGCCTCCGTCCCGCTCCCTCCGCCGGTGTCGATCAGGTGCGCCGTCGGCTCCCCGTCGGTGACCATGATCACCTGCCGGGAGGCCCTCGGGTCCTCGGCCAGGAGCCGGCCCGCGAGCAGGAAGGCGTGTTGCATGTTGGTCCCGTAGACCCGCTCCAGAGGCCCCGAGGCGGCGAGGTCCGCGGGCTGGAGCCGCTGAGCGTAGTCCGAGAAGCCGATGAGATGCAGCCGGTCCTGCGGATACTTCCTCTCGATGAGCGCGTGCAGCGCCAGAGCCATCCGCTTGGCCGGAACCCAATGACCCCGAAGAGGCATCGAGAAAGAAAGATCCAGCAACAAAGCGGTAACGCACCGGGTCCGACTCTCGGCCTCGATCAGTTCGAAGTCCTGAGCCTGCAACTTCACGCCCGCTCCCCGCTCCGGTCGGGCATCAGAAGCCGAGCGGAGGACGGCGTTGAAGATGCTGCGCTGAACATTGATCTCTCCGGTATCCCCGAAGCGCCATGGCCGGGTGGCGCCGGTGGGTTCGCCCTGGCCGCCGGTCGCCGGGCTCTCGTGGCTGCCGGGACGATCCCGAGCGAGGTGCTCGAACATCTTGATCAGAGCTCGCTCTCCCAGTCGCTTGGCTCCCAGGGACGACACCTCGAGGCGGCCTCGCTTGCGGACGAGCAGGCCGGCTTCCTCCAGGGTTTTCTCGATAAGCTTCAGCGTTCGAAGGTCGCCCACCGCCCGCTCGCCGAGGGCCCGACGGAGCTTCTCCTCATCGATATCGTCGAGGCGGGCCCCCGGGTAGTCGCCGGTCACCGCCTCTTCCAGCTCCTCCAGATCGCTCAGGCGCTCAAGGGCGCTGACGGTGGCGGGAAGGGGCATCGGCCCCTCCCCCCACCCTCCCTGTGGGTCGTCCCAGGCCAGGTATGGCATGAGGGAGCGAAGCTCGGCCGAGAGCTGGTCCATCTGGAACGCCAGGTCCAGATCGGCAAGGACCGAACGGGCCAGCTCCTCGAGCTGGGTGCGCTGGCCGGGGGAGAGGCTGGCGAGCAGCCGGCTCATCGCCGCCATCCTCCGGGCGAGAATCTCGAGGAGCTCGTCCAGGCTTCGAGGGTTCTCGGGGAAAAAGTCCCCGTAGGTCTCCATGAACCCCCCGAAGTCGTGGGGTTCCCCACGCTCTCGAGCTGCCAGCATGGCGTTGAGGGAGGAGAGCATCTCGCGCGTCCGAGCGATCTCATCGGGGCTGAGCGACCGAAGGGCTCCCGTGATGCCCTGGAAGTAGGCGGCGAGGACCTGGTGCTGCAAGCGCTCGAGGAGCTCCTGGAAGCCCGCCCGGGCCGCCGGGCTCACAAACCGATACCCGGTCAGCTCTCGGATGGTTCCCGCGGGGTGCTGAGGCAGATCGTCGAGGAACCGCTCCCGCCCCCGAGCATCCTCATCCCCGCGTTGCGCGAGGCTGGCGCGCTCCTCCGCCAGGATCTCGTTGAGCCGCTCCTGGATCTCGGCCAGGGGGCCCGCCAGGTTCAGCCGCCCGAGGAGCCGGCGCCGCCTCTCCCTGAGAAGCCGGCGCAGCTCGTCCAGGCCCCGAGCCCGCCCGGGGAACCCCCGGCGCATCAGGCGCCTGAGGGCGGCGTCCGGACCCACCCCCGAGAGCAGGTCGTGGGAGAGCTCGTCCAAGAGATCGCTCACCGCCATCACCGACCCGTTCGGATCCTGGGTTCCGTCCCACCGCAGGTAACGGGAAAGCATCGCTAGGGGGCCCCGAATTGCCAGGCGCCGGTGCGGCGTCCTTCCTTGTTCAGCCTCTTGGACAGGTGCAACCCCTCGAGGGCCAGCTCGAGGGCGGCTGCGGCCGCCTGAGGGCTCTCCTCGGCCACGTCCAGGCGGCGCATGATCCGCCCCAAGCCGGGCACGCTCGAGAACTGGGCCAGGAAGTTCTCGGCCGATAACAGATCGGAGGTCTCGATCACGAGGCCCTCCTCGAAGAGCGCCACGAGGGTGGAGAGGTTCTCACCCCCCAGTCGCCTGCGATAGATCTCGGCCACCGCGCGCCGCAGAGCCTGTTCCAGGATCCGCTCCTCCCTCCCTTCCTCCATGACCTCGAACTCGATCCGGCCGATCGATCCGTCGATCACGGTCCACAGGTCCACCGGGCGGGGCACGGCTCGAGGCTCCCCGGCTCGGACGGCCCGCCGCAGGGCGCTGGCCACCATGGTCTCCATGTTCCCGATGGAGTATCGAACCGACACCCCGCTGCGCTGATTGATCTGGGGAGACCGCCTGAGCTGCTGGGTGAGCTCGGCCAGGATCTCCTTCAAGAAATGAGGTATGAAGACCGGGGGGCCGGTGGGGGGTAGTTTGGCCTCTTGGTCCATGATCCGGATCTCGCTTGCGGCATCCGCCGGGTAATGGGTGCGGAGTTGGGTGCCGAAACGGTCCTTGAGGGGTGTGATGATGCGTCCCCGGTGCGTGTAGTCCTCGGGGTTGGCGGTGGCCACGACCAACAGGTCGAGAGGGAGTCGGATCTTGTAGCCCCGGATCTGGATGTCTCGCTCCTCCAGGAGGTTGAACAGGGCGACCTGGATCCGCTCGGGGAGGTCGGGAAGCTCGTTGATCGAGAAGATCCCCCGGTTGGTTCTGGGGATGAGTCCGTAGTGGATGGTCATCTCGTCGGCCAAGTAGCGGCCTTCGGCCACCCGGATGGGGTCCACGTCTCCGATCAGGTCGGCCACCGAGGTGTCGGGGGTGGCCAGCTTCTCCGCGTAGCGGGCATCCCGCCCGATCCATGACAACGGCGTCTCGTCCCCTCGATCGGCCACCAGGGCCCGGCAGGCGGCGCAGATCGGCCGGTAGGGGTGGTCGTTGATCTCGCAGCCCGCGACGGCGGGGATCTCGGGGTCCAGGAGCTCCGGGAGGTTGCGGATGAGACGGGTCTTGGCCTGCCCCCGCTCCCCGAGGAGGATGAGGTCGTGTCCGGCGAGGATCCCTCGCTCCAGGACGGGAAGAACCGAGTGCCCGTAACCGATGATGGAGTCGAAGATCTCGCCGGGCTCGGAGGGTCCCCCCGCCTCGGCGAGGCGTTCCAGGAGGTTCTGGCAAAGCTCCTCCTTGACCGAGCGGTCGGGATACCCGGAGCGCCGCAGCTCTCCCAGGGTGACGGGAAGGCCCACCGCGCTAGAGATAGGGGCCGGGGGCACGCGGGATGTCCGGCTGCCCGGGGTCCTGGCCCTCCTGGGTCCCCCGCTGAAGCGCGGCCAGGCCCTGGAGCTGGTGCATCTGCATGGCCGCCGACAACCCCTGGAAGAGCCCTCCCAGCCAGCCGATGAGCCCGGAGTACGCCACCCGGACCTCCTGTCCGGTGGCCCGGTCCTGGAAGGAGAGGTCGAGGTCCAGCGCGGCCAGCTCCTTGACCAGCTCGTTGGGGAGCGCTTCGTTCATCTGGCCCCTCACCCGTCGGTGCAGGCCGGTGAGTTCCTCGATGGTGTGCTGGTCGGGGTCCATCTGGCGCACCTCATCGAGGACCGCCCGCGCGAGACCGGCCACCCTGAGCAACTTCTCGGGGTCCAGAGCGCGATCTCCGGGCGGCACGGCCTCCTCGGGCAAAGGCTGCTCGACCCCCGGACCGGGAACCACGGGCTGATCCATCTCGCTGCTAAGAGTACCCCGTCCCTCCAGCGAAGACTGTTAGGTTAGGGGGTCCATGGCCGAGCAAGGAGAGGAAACGGCGGACCAGGCGCTCGTCGAGCTGCGGGGTGTGAACAAGTCCTTTGGGCGGACCCGGGTCCTGACCGACATCGACCTCGCGGTGCGCCGAGGTGAGGTGGTGGTCATCCTGGGGCCCTCGGGGTCGGGGAAGTCCACTCTTCTTCGCTGCGTGAACGGTCTCGAGCCGGTCGACTCCGGCGAGGTCATCTTCGACGGCCGGGACCTGCGTCGTGTGGGCCGGGGGATCCATCGCCTTCGCTCCGAGATCGGAATGGTGTTCCAGCAGTTCAATCTCTTTCCCCATCTCAGCGTGCTCCGCAATATCACGCTGGGGCCTGCCGAGGTCAGGAAGCAGCCGAAGGAGCAGGCGGCGTCCCGGGCCCTGGAGCTCCTCGAGACGGTGGGCATCCCCGAGAAGGCCGACGCCTACCCGGGGGAGCTGTCCGGCGGCCAGCAACAACGGGTGGCGATCGCCCGGTGCCTCGCCATGGACCCCAAGCTGATGATGTTCGACGAGCCCACCTCCGCCCTCGATCCCGAGATGATCAAGGAGGTCCTGGACGTGATGACCGACCTGGCGGCAGGGGGGATGACCATGCTCGTGGTCACCCACGAGATGGGGTTTGCCCGCCACGCCGCCCGGCGTATCGTATTCATGGACGGGGGTCGGATCCTGGAGGACGCGGCCCCCGACCGATTCTTCAAGGAAGCTTCTCACCCCCGAGCCCGGGAGTTTCTCTCGAAGATCCTCGCCCATTAGCAGTCAGGGCCCGTCCCGCCGGCTCAGCAACTCAGCACATCGCGCGCCGCCCCTTGAAAGTCGGCGGGATAGGGGAGATGTCCCGGACTCCTTTTCGCTCGCCATCCTTCAACTCCACTCTTCCTCGAGGGGATAAGGAGACATCATGGACCAAGGGTAACGGGAGTACGGTGAACCCGAAAGAGCGGGATCAAGGCCGCTGCGAGCAGTGCTTCTAACCCTCTCGAAAGTAGAAGGCCCCCTGCATGCCGAGGTCCTTGTGGAACCGGCAGTAGAAGGTCACCACCCCATCGGTTGGCAGCGTGAGCTCCGCCGTCTTTTTCTCACCCTTCTTGTTGGTCACCACGTCCACCGGCGGTGAGACCGCCGGTGAGTCGATGGTGAAGGTATGGGGGGCCTGGCCGGTCTGGATGACCTCGACCTTCACGGTGGCGCCCGGTGTGACTTTCACGAAGGTGGGATCGAAAGAGTTGTCGTCGGATTCCATCTCGAAGGCGACGTTGGCGCCGCTGGAAGTGAGGTCCTTCACTCCCCGGTTGTCGACTTTGCCTTCGAGGGTGACCGGTGCAACCGCAGGGGCGGGTCCCTCTGGCTCCGGAGTCCCTCCTTGCTCGGATGCGCAGGCGCCGGCGCCGAGGGCGAGAAGCACGGCCGCGGCAACGAGTCTTTTCACGCTTCCCGCCTTTCTTGGTCTCGGATACCGGTTGAAGAAGTCGAGGATAATCCGAAACGGCTCCACCGATTGGGGCAATCTCCGTCGCCCCGCCGGACAGGTCATCCGTGATCGGCTCTGAGAATAGAATCACGTTGCAGACCACGCGCAAGACCATCTCACCGCTGAGGACGCATTGATCCGAGAAGGCCTTTCAGAAAAGCGCATTCTCCTGACCGGCGCGACCGGGTTCTTGGGGACCGCCCTGTTCGAGCGTCTCCTGGTCGACATCCCGGCGGCCCGTCTGGACCTCGTGGTCCGGGGCGATGGCGCATCCAGGATCGACAGGCTCCTCTCCGGGTCCGCTTTCACCCCCGCTCGCGAGCGGATGGGCCTCGGCGCCCTCGAGGAACTGGTGGCGCGCAAGGTGCGGGTGGTCGCGGCCGATCTCTCCCAGGGTCCGCCGGAGGTGGCGGAGGACGTGGACCTCGTCATTCACACCGCGGCGAGCGTCTCGTTCGACTCTCCGGTCGACGATGCCTTCCGCACCAATCTGATGGGAACGGTCGGGCTGTACCGGGCGGCCGGGGGACGGCCTTTTCTTCACGTCTCCACCGCGTACGTGGCCGGCTCCACCCGCGGGTTCCAGCCGGAGGAGTTGCTGGTCCGCAAGGTGAGCTGGGGGGTCGAGGTCGAGGCGGTCGAGCGGGTGGCCGGCGAGGTGGAGGCGGATTCACGGCGTCCGGAGCTCCTGAAGCGCCTCAAGGCCAAGGCCCACTCGGAGCTGCGCCGATTGGGCCCCCAGGCGGTGGCCCGCCGATGCGAGGAGCTGCGCCGCGACTGGGTGCGCAAGCGCCTGGTGGAATATGGAGCCGCCCGGGCCCGCAGCCTCGGCTGGCCCGACGTCTATACCTTCACCAAGGGCTTGACCGAGATCGCCCTCGACGAGCTGGCCGGGGACCACCCGCTCACCATCGTCCGTCCCTCGATCATCGAGAGCGCCCTCGAGCACCCCTATCCGGGCTGGATCGAGGGGTTTCGTATGGCGGAGCCGATCATCCTGGCCTTCGGCCGGGGCACGTTGCTCGAGTTCCCCGGGATCCCCGAGGGCATCATGGACATCATCCCGGTGGATCTCGTGGTCAACGCGCTCCTCGCCGCCGCCGCCACGCCGCCGCAGCGGCGCTCGGTGCTGCACGTCTGCTCGGGCGCCCGCAACCCCCTCAGGTACCGGGACCTCTACGACCACACCCGCGCCTACTTCCTCGAGCACCCCTTGCCCCAGCGCAATCGGGGCGGCTATCGGGTGCCGACGTGGACCTTTCCCGGCCAGGCGGCGGTCGACCGCAAGCTCCAGGTTGGCGAGAGGCTGCTCGGCGCCGCCGAGCGGGTGGTCGGCTGGTTGCCCCGCAATGACTTCGCCCGGGGCGCCGGGCGGGGAGTGGATCGGCTGCGCCGCCAGCTCGATTTCATCAAGCGATACGCCGGCCTCTACGGTCCTTACGTCGAGATCGAGGCCATCTACACCGATGACCGGGCCAAGGCGCTCTACGAATCGCTTCCGGTCGAAGACCGCCGGGACTTCGCCTTCGATCCCACCGCTTTCGACTGGCCTCACTACCTGAACGACGTCCATTTACCGAAGATCACCGAGCCGGTCCGCTGGCTCTCCACGGGCCGTCCGGATCCGAAGGTGGAGCTGGCGCGGCCTGCGGCCGGGAATCGGGTGGTGCTGGCGGTCTTCGATATCGAGGGGACGATTCTGGCCGCCAACGTGATCGAGCCCTATCTCTGGCTGCGCGTGGCGGAGACCGGGGGGCCCGGGCGCATGAAGGAGGTCGCGGCCCTGGCCGCCCGAGGGCCGGGATTCTGGAAGACGGAGCGGCGAGACCGCGGGGAGTTCCTCCGCCGCTTCTACCGCCTGTATGAAGGGGCATCGGCGGAGGGAATGCGGTCGCTGGCAGCCGAGGTGCTGCCGCATCTGATGCTGCGCCGCCTCGCCCCGGGGGCGGTGCGCAGGATCCGCGAGCATCGGGCCCATGGCCACCGGGTGATCTTCATCACCGGCTCGCTGGATTTCGTGGTGGGATCCGTCGCTCCCCTCGCCGACGAGCTTGTGGCGGCGGTCCTGGCGGAAGCGGAGGGGCGCTTCACGGGGGATCTCAACATCCCGCCCCTGGTCGGGGAGGCCCGCGCCTCCTGGCTCACCGAGTACGCGAAAGAGCAGGGCGCGGACCTGGCATCCTCGTATGCCTATGCCGACTCCTCCAGTGACCTGCCCATGCTCCAGGCGGTGGGGCGGCCGGTGGTGGTGAACCCGGAGGTGTCCCTCGCCCGGATCGCCCGCTCCCGGCGCTGGCCGGTCGAGGACTGGATACCGGGTCCCGGAACGCCGAAGGTCCTCATCCCGGCGAACGTGGCGGACCGATGACCCTGTCTCTTGAGCTCTACCGTTCCGTCGGGCGCTATCTCGCCGCGCGCGCCGTCGGTCCCAGGCTCCCCGGGCTGCTGGCCGGCCCTCTCAGCCCCCTTCGGCTGGTGGACGCCAGCCCCCGCCCCCTTCCCGGCGAGGGATGGGTCCGAGTCCGGCCGATCCTGGCCGGCATCTGCGGTTCGGATCTCAACACCTTGTCGGCGCGCTCCAGCCTCTACTTCTCGGCCCTGGTCTCCATGCCCTTCGTCCCCGGCCACGAGGTGGTGGGAGAGTTGCTGGACGACGTGGGGGATCTCGCCAGGGGCCAGCGAGTGGTGCTCGATCCGGTGCTGGCCTGCGCCGCCCGGGGGATATCGCCTTCCTGCGAGCCCTGCCAGGCGGGCACGATCGGGCTCTGTGACCGCGTGGCCGCCGGCCACCTCAAGGCGGGACTGCAGACCGGCTACTGCGCGGACACCGGTGGAGGGTGGAGCCAGATGATGCTGGCGCATCGCTCGCAACTGCATCCGGTCCCCGACGAGCTGCCGAATGCGGCGGCGGTGATGGTGGAGCCCATGGCCTGCGCGCTGCATACCGTGCGCCGGGCGACGGTCCCCCGGGACGCCACGGTGCTGATCGTGGGGGCGGGGACGGTTGGCCTTCTGGTCCTCGTCGCTCTGGCCGCCAGCGCCCCGCCGGGAAGGGTGATCGTGGTGGCCAAGCATGCCCCCCAGGCCGCCCTGGCTCGCGTCCTGGGGGCCACCGAGGTGATCCCGACCGAGGAGGCCCTGGGGGCGGTCCGGCGAGCCACCCGGAGCTTCCGGCTCACCCCCGAGCATTGCGCTCCCTTCCTGCTGGGCGGGGCGGATGTCTCCTTCGAATGCGCGGGATCGTCCGGCGCGCTCGACCTGGCCCTGCGGGCCACGAGAGGCGGGGGAACGGTGATGCTGGCCGGGATGCCCGCCGCCGCCGACCTCTCGCCCGCGTGGTTCCGGGAGCTGGAACTTCGAGGAGCTTATTCGGGCTGTGGCTCTTTCGAGGAGGCGATCGAGCTGGCGGGGGCCCGCGGCCTGGAGAATTTCGTCAGCGGCATCTATCCTCTGGGACGTTGGCACGAAGCCATCGACCACGCCATGTCGGCGGGGCGCCTCGGCGGGGTGAAGGTGGCGTTCGAGCCGAGACAGGAGAACTGATGCAGAGGTCCTACGGTGACAGCCGGGCAGGCGAGCCGCGATGAGCCGCCCCGGATTCGTTCTCGAGGTCGACGAGCGGACCCCGCCCGTCCTCTTCCACCAGGGCGAGGGCTTCCGCCTCGAGCGGCTTCCCCTCGGCAGCCGGGTGGTCTACCCGGCGGAGCCGCAGCCCGGCATCCGGGACCTGGATGCCGCCATCGATCGGAGCTTGGAACAGCCGGAGGGTTGCGAGCCGCTGCGAGCGCTCCTGGCGCCCGGGATGCGCCTCACCATCGCCTTCGACGATATCTCCTTGCCGCTTCCTCCCATGCGAACCCCCGACATCCGGGGCCGGGTGATCGAGCACGTGCTGGAGCTGGCGGCTCGGGCGGGCGTGGACGACGTGAAGCTCATGGTGGCGAACTCGCTGCATCGGCGGATGACCGGGCCCGAGATCAAGCGGACCGTGGGCGAGCGAGTCTTTCGCTCCTTCTGGCCGAAGGACCTGACCAACTTCGATGCCGAGGACGCCTCCGCCCTGAGTTTCATCGGGACCACCGAGGTGGGCGAGGTGGTCGAGATCTCTCGCCGGGCGGCGGAGAGCGACCTGGTGGTGTACGCGAACATCAACCTGGTGGCCATGGACGGGGGTCACAAGAGCGTGCCGGTGGGCCTCGGGTCGTACCGGAGCCTGCGCCACCACCACAACGTTCACACCCTGCAGCACTCCCGCTCCTTCATGGACCCCCCCTCGAGCGCCCTCCACGCCTCCTGCGAGCGCATGGGACGCCTGCTGGCCCGGCATCTGGCGATCTTCACCATCGAGACCACCCTGAACAACGACACCTTCGGCGCCCCCTTCGACTTCCTGCAGAAGCGGGAGTGGGAGTGGTCGGCGGGCGACCAGGCCCGATACCTGGCGGTCAAGGCGGCGACGGATGCCAGCCCGGCCCATATCAAGCGCGCGATCTTCTCCAAGATCAGCGCTCCCTATGGCGTGACCGGGATCACCGCCGGCGAGACCGAGGCCGTGCACCAAAAGACCCTGGCCTCGGTCAGGCGCCAGCAGATGGTCGAGGTGAACGGGCAGGCCGACATCCTGCTCGCGGGGCTTCCCTACATCGGCCCCTACAACGTCAACTCGATCATGAATCCCATCCTGGTGGTCTGCCAGGGCCTGGGGTACTTCTTCAACATGTACCGGGGGCGGCCGCTGGTGCGACCGGGGGGAGTGATGATCATGTTCCATCCCGTGGCCCCCGAGTTCCATCAGATCCATCACCCCTCCTACGTGGACTTCTTCGAGGAGGTGCTGGCCGAGACCACCGATCCCCAGGTGATCGAGGACAAGTACGAGGCGGCCTTCGCCACCGATCCCTGGTACATCCACCTCTACCGCAACTCCCACGCCTATCACGGGGTCCATCCCCTCTATATGTGGTACTGGGCGGCGCACGCCATGGACTATCTCGGGGATGCGATCTTCGTGGGAGGAGACCGCAAGACGGTCGCTCGCCTCGGTTTCCGCAGCGCCACCAGCCTCGCGGATGCCCTGGAGATGGCCCGCGACACCGTCGGCCCCTCTCCCCGGGTGACGGCCCTGAAGGTGCCCCCCCTCCTGCTGGCAGACGTGAGGTAGCGGCCCGTGGGCCTCTTCACCGAGATCGAGACCGTCGCCCGGGGATGGCGGTGGGCTCACCGTCCCCTGGCCCCGGCCACGGCCGGCTCCCCGGAGGGGAGACCCCGGGAGTTCCCCACGGCCTGGGCCCGCACCCCCGCCGGCCGCCTGGCCCGGGAGATGGTCCAGCGCTTGGGCCTCTTTCCCCTGTTCCAACTCGAGATCGACACCAGCGTCTCGGGCGTGGAGACCCTCGACGACCTCAAGGCGCCGGTGATCTTCATCGCCAATCATTCCTCTCACCTCGACACCCCGGCCATCCTCTCCGCCCTGCCGTATGACTGGCGCCGCCGGACCGCCGTGGGCGCCGCCGCCGACTACTTCTTCGATGTCTGGTGGAGAGCGCTGGGCACTCCCCTGGCCTTCAACACCTTCCCGGTGGCGAGAAGCGGCGCCCGCCGGGTGGCTCGGCTCGCCCGGGAGCTTCTGGACGGGGGGTGGAGCGTGGTCCTCTACCCGGAGGGGACCCGGACCCCCGATGGCTGGCTGGGACCGCTGCGAGCGGGAGCCGCCTGGCTGGCGATCGAGGCCGGTGTCCCGGTGGTCCCCATCGCGATCTGGGGCTCCTATCAGGCCATGCCGCGGGACCGGGGCTGGCCGATCCCCGGCCGGCCCCCGGTGCGAGTCCGCTTCGGCGACCCGCTGCACCCCGCACCGGGCGAGCGGGCATCCGAGCTCGTCCAGCGACTCCAGCAGGCGTTGGCCACCACCCTGGACGAGGAGACCGGCACCTGGTGGGAGGCGATGCGGCGCCAAGCCCGAGGGGAAGCGCCCGATCACGCCGGCCCGCAAGCCGCCGAGTGGCGCCGGCTGTGGGAGGCTTCCCGGCCGATTTCTCGGGCGAGGTCTTCCTCGCCCTGGCCGAATCGCCGGTCGAAGGACGGGTCATAGCCTCGACTCCTTGTCTTCGGAGTCACGGGCGGGCCATCCGGCTTCCGAAGATGGATGGGAGGTCTTCGGGCTGACGAAGTACTCGAGCAGCAGGCGGTGGATGAAGATGTAACCGCTGCCGGTCCGACGCAGCAACAGGCGCTCGGTTGCGTCGTCCAGAAAGCGGGTGTAGCGCAATGGGGCGAAGTCGTGATAGGCGAGCAGGCCGCGGATGATGACGTGTTGCAGGCAGGCCAGACCGCCGAAGATCTGCGCGTAGAGCAACCCGATGATCAGCCCGTCGCGCAGTCCCACGCCCAACCCCTTGTCCAGCTCGAAGACCAGCTCGAACACCAGCGCGAAGAACAGCCCGGAGACAAGCCCGGCTACGAGCCCGGCGACGAGGGCGTGGCGTGCTGATCGGTGGATGCCTTCGTTCGGAGTGTTGCGCTTGTCGGCCAGCCCGGGGATCATCCCGGTGGCCAGCCCGGGGATCATCCCGGCGAACAGCCCGAAGAACAGCAAGCCGAACAGCGCGGGGCCCAGCCCAACGGTCAGCGCGGTGGGCAGCCCGTAGAGCAACCCGAGAACCGGCCCGGCGACCAGCCCGCGGCGCAGCCCGTCGCGCATCCTCCGCCAGGACCAGCGGACCTCCTCGACCGGCTCCGTACTCCTGAGCCCGGCGAACAGCCCGAAGAATAGCCCATAGGCCGCTCCGTTGAGCAGTCCCCAGACCGGCCCACGGATCAGCCCGTAGGCGACCCCGTCGAGCAGCCCGGCGATCAACCCGACGCTGATGGCAGGGCCGAGGGTGGCGAGCCGCTGCTGGCCTGGGGTTGGCAGCCAGCCGGGCTGGAGGCGGTCCAGGTGGAACTCGCTTTGAT
>JBOGWM010000175.1:0-11026 GCA_050693695.1 Actinomycetota bacterium | reverse complement strand
GAGCAGGACCGCGGGGTCGAGGTTGCCCTGGATGGCTCGGCGTCCGATGCGGCGCCAGGCGGCATCCAGAGGGATCCGCCAGTCCACCCCGACCACCTCGGGGCCGGGGGCCGCCATGAGCTCCAGCAGCGTCGCGGTATTCGTCCCGAAGTGGATGCGAGGGACGCCGAGGGAGGCGGTGGCCTCGAAGATGCGCCGGGTGTGGGGGGCCACGTAGCGTCTCATGTCTCCCGGGGAGAGGGCCCCGATCCAGCTATCGAAGAGCTGGATGGCCTGGACACCCGCGGCCACCTGCTCCCGGAGGTAATCGATCACCAGGTTGGCGAGGCGGTCCATGAGCGCGTGCCAGGTGATCGGGTCGCCGAACATGAGAGCCTTGGTCTTGGCGAAGTCCCGGGTGGGCCGACCCTCCACCAGATAGCTGGCCAGGGTGAAGGGGGCTCCCGAGAACCCGATCAGGGGCATCACCCCGTCCAGCTCTCGGCGGAGGATCCGGATCGCCTCGAGCACGCTCGGAACGGACTCTCCCGGAGGCGCCGAGGTCATCTTGTGGACCTGCTCGGGGCGCCGGACCGGCTCGGCCACCACCGGGCCCACATCCTCCACCAGCTCGAAGGCCACGCCGAGCCCCACGAGAGGCAGCATGATGTCGGCGAAGAGGATGACCGCATCCACCTCGAGCAGGCGCAGCGGCATCAGACTCACCTCGGCGCACAGCTCCGGCTGGCGGGTGATGTCCACGAGGCCGTAGCGCTGGCGCAGCTCCCGGTAGGCCGGGAGGGAACGACCCGCCTGGCGCATCATCCAGACAGGGGTCACATCGACCGGCTCACGCCGGCAGGCCCAGAGGAAGCGCTCACTGCGGGGAGGAGCGAGGTCGGGCTGGATCAGATTTGACTGGATGGGCATCGTTGGAGTTCGGCTCGGATAGATTGAATGGCGGACCGGGTTCCGATACTAACGGAAAGGGAGATGAACAACCTGGAGCAAGAGTGCTCCGACCCCGGCCGGGAAGTGTCTCGGCGCCCCCGGTCTCCTCGCCGGGGGATGTGGACGCCGGCGTGGAGCTCGCCGAGCTGGGGGAGGGCGCCATCGACGTCTCCGCCAACCGGCGGGCCGTCACCGTCCGCTTGCCCCACGCCCGCCTCTTCGACGCTCGGGTCGACCCCGAGAAGAGCCATGTCTTCGCCCGCCGGGCGGGGAATCCTCGACCGACTCGCATCCCTCTTCGAGGACAACCTCACGGGGGAGCGGGAGATGTATATCCTCGCCCGGGAGAAGCTGGTCGCCGCGGCCAAGGAGGCCGAGCTGGCGGAGCGGGCGGAGGCTAACACCACCATCATGCTGCGCAGCCTCTTATCCTCCCTGGGCTTCACCGACGTCACGATCCTCTTCAACGGCGCCGCCGCCAGGCCCCCCAGCGAAGTGACCTCGGTGGTCCGTTTCGTGGAGTGCGCTGGGAACGGTCGCAGCTTCTTCCGAGAGGCGCATGGCAAGCAGTCCCAGGGGACCCAGTGGAAGCTCGGCGCCGTTGGAGTGGCGGAGTGGACGGGTGTGCCGTTGGGGGATGTGCTGGAGCGAGCGGGTCTCAAGAGGACCGCCCGGGATGTCATGCCCGAGGGCCTCGACGAGCTTCGGGTACGCCGCCCCATCCCGCGGTCCAAGGCCCTCGAGGACGACACTCTCTTGGTCTTCGCCATGAACGGGGAACCGCTTCCGCCCGACCACGGCTTCCCGGTGAGGATGCTCGTGCCGGCCTGGGTGGGGGTGGCCAACGTGAAGTGGATAGGAAAGATCCAGGTATCAGAAGAGGCCCTGTACTCGGACTGGAATACGAACAACTACGTGTTGATCGGCGAAGGGTATCGGCCCGAGGGTCCGGCCAAGGGCCCCGCGCTCACCACGCAGAATGGGGCGGTGGTGGGCCACCCGGTCCGGGTCGGGTGAGCGCCAATCACCGTGCGAGCATCCCCGCTACCGGCGGCCTCGGTAACTTCAATTGAGCCGGTGGGTCCTCCCGGGCGCCACTCGGAGGAGGACGGCCAGCTCCGAGGAGCCCGGGAGGACCCACTGAAGCACCTTCAGCTCTGCTCGTTCTTAACTTAGTCCCGCGGACCAACCATCGACTTCATCATCCCGGTTGCGAAGATGTTCTCGGCGATTCTGAGGCCGAGGGTATTTTCGATGAGTTCGTCGTCGGGTACTGTGAAACCGAGGAGTCCCTCGTCGGGGTCAATGCCCGCCAGCGCCAGAGTCGTATTGTCAAAGGACCAGTGCACGCCTAGGTGGATGCGGCTCATACCATTCTCCTCGATCATCTGCCACAGGCCGCGCGGGAAGTTGCGTTCGTGGCGTGGGCGCACCGTCCCCCTATTGTCCCGGTTGAAGCCGTTCAGCTCGTCGGACACGAAGCTGAGGCCCTCAAAGAGCGCGTCCGAAGCGAAGGTTTCGGTAACCCCGTAGAAGAGCCGAGTGATATGGAATGCCGCCGCTCCGAAGACCGAATGCCCCGATGGGAAAGCGGGAAAGTTCGGCGTGAAGTTCTTGGCCGGCGGGGTCGCGTTCGTATTGGGTGAGCCCAGGGGCAGCCAGGAGATGCGGGTGTCGTCGTCGATGTCGTTGCCGGGTACCCCCAAAGGGCCGAGAGACACATCGTGCTCACGAATGCCAACGACCGGGCGCCAGAACTCATGGATGTATTTCTGATCCCAGGCCAGGATGCCGGCGTCGGCCAGGGCGGTGTTGACCAGAGCGAACAGCCGGGCGTTCTGCGCGACGGTGTTGGGCATGTTGGTGCTGGGATTGGGCGTGTTCATCGCGACCTCGCGCACGATCTGGTTGTACAGGCGCGGCGGGCTGCCGAGGCCGAGAGTTCCGTCATAGGCCCAGTAGAGGCCGGTCAGCTCCTCATCCACGGTGCGGCGCGTGTCTTTGGGCACGGTTGCCAGCAATTCCGAAGCGATGCCCTTCCCGCGCACCTCTCGCAACGCTTCGTCGTATACGGGGGTTCCCGGCTGGGGAGGCTCAGGCAGCTCGAAGCGCTCGGTGGCCGAGAACAGCTTTGACCTCGCGCCGTAGAACGGAGCGTGAAAGCCCTGCTCGGGATTGTCGGGGTCCACGCGATGCCTACCCCGCGCCAACGAGGGGGTGTATCCGTCGGCGCTCGCGTCCGGATCATCCTCGCGATCCTCCAGTATCCTCCGAGCCACCAGCCGACCGAACGCCTCGCCTTCGCTCAGCCCGGGGCCCTCCAGCCCGGCCTGGACGAGCCTTTGGTCAAAGAACGGCCTCTGGGATGGGAACAGGCTGGACAGCGTCGCATGCGCCGCGGCGGCCACCGCAGCATCAGCCGATGCGCCTTCCTCGGGATCGGGCAGGTCGGGAAGATAGAAGGGTAGCTCGGGCGGGTTGCCGGATACCCCGGCGAAAGCGTCGTACATGGACAGATGCACAATTCCTAACGCGCGCGCGCTCACCGGCGGGCCGGTCTGCTCCCCTCTCCCATTCGTATGGCTCACCCGATTGGCCTCGAGGGCCACGTCGTTCCAATACAGGATCTGGTCCATCTCCCTTTCTCCTTCCGACGGGGGGGGTAGGCAGAAAAGTGAAACATTGGCCTAAGTAGCCATTCTATACAAAATAGCAACCAATATCCCCGGTCCGGACTGGTCAGTGCTCCCCGGAGTAGCCACGGCGGAGCCGGCGATCTTTCCCCGGGATAGGGCGCCGCTCCTTTGTCGGCCCGGTTCTTTAGAATCGGGTGGATGGCGATCACCCGGAAAGAGGTAGAGCATGTCGCCCGGCTGGCCCGTCTGGCCCTCTCGGAGGAGGAGAAGGCGCTCTTCGAGGTCCAGTTGGGGCGGATCCTCGAGCATGCCCGGCGAGTGACCTCCATAGATACCGAGGACATCGCCCCCACCTCCCACGTCATTGCCCTCTCCAACGTCTTGCGCCCCGACGAGCCCGGCGCTCCGTCACCCTCGCTCACCCAGGAGGAGGCGCTCGCTCAGGGCCCTCACGTCGAGGAGGGGCACTTCCGGGTGCCCCGGATCCTGGAGGGGGATTGAACGAGCTCTGGAGGGCCAGCGCCCTGGATCTCATCCGCCTACTCGGAGCGGGCGAGGTGAGCGCGCTCGAGATCACCGAGTCGGTCCTCGCTCGCATCGCCGAGGTGGAAGATCGCGTGCGGGCTTACCTCACGGTGACCCCGCAGGAGGCTCGGGCCAGGGCGAAGCAGGTGGATGAGGCGCGGCGCCGAGGTGAGACCCCGGGACCGATCGCCGGGGTCCCGGTGGCCATCAAGGACATCATCTGCACCAAAGGCATCCGCTCCACCGCTGGCTCGAGGATCCTGGAGCGCTACGTCCCGCCGTATTCCGCCACGGTGGTCAAGCGTCTGGAGACCGCGGGGCTTCCCATGACGGGGAAGACGAACCTGGACGAGTTCGCGATGGGGTCCTCCACCGAGAACTCCGCCTTCTTTCCCACCCACAATCCCTGGGACCTGGAGCGGGTCCCCGGGGGGTCCTCGGGTGGCAGCGCCGCCGCGGTGGCGGCGGGTGAAGCCATCTGGGCGCTGGGGACCGACACCGGCGGAAGCATCCGTCAACCCGCCGCTCTGTGCGGGGTGGTGGGCCTGAAGCCCACGTATGGGTTGGTCTCGCGCTTCGGACTGATCGCCTTCGCCTCGTCTCTGGATCAGGCGGGCCCGCTCACCCGCACCGTCGGGGATGCGGCCGCCCTCCTTCAGGCCATCGCCGGGCACGATCCCCGCGACGCCACCTCGTTGCCGGATCCCGTGCCCGACTACCTGGGCGCGCTGGTCGGAGGTGTCGAGGGGATGCGCATCGGGGTGGTCAGGGAGCTGATGGGACCCGGGGTCCAGGACGGGGTGCGCACCCGGGTGCGGGAAGCCCTGGCGCTGCTGGAGAAGATGGGAGCGGAGGTGGGGGAGGTCCACCTGCCCAGCTTCGATTACGGCATCGACGCCTACTACCTCATCGCCCCCGCAGAGGCGTCCTCGAACCTGGCCCGCTTCGACGGGGTGCGCTACGGGCTTCGGGCGCCGGGCGATGACGTCGTGGAGATGAGCTCCGCCACCCGGGCCCGCGGCTTCGGGACGGAAGTCAAGCGGCGGATCATGCTCGGGACCTATGCGCTCTCGGCCGGCTACTACGACGCCTATTACGGCAAGGCCCAGAAGGTCCGGACGATGATCGTCGAGGACTTCGCCCGGGCGTACGAGTCCTTCGACCTCCTGGTCTCTCCCACCTCCCCCACCACGGCCTTCCGGCTGGGGGAGCGGCTTGCGGATCCGCTCACGATGTACCTCTCGGACGTCTGCACGGTCCCCTCCCCGCTGGCGGGGGCGCCGGCCATCTCCATCCCCTGCGGGCTGGCTCCCGAGGACGGGCTCCCGGTGGGTCTGCAGTTCATGGCGAGGACCCTCGACGAGACCACCATGCTCCGGGCGGCCGCCGCGCTGGAGGCCGAGCTCGGCTTTGCGGACCGGCCGCCGATGTGGGGGTCCAGGTGATAGCCGCCCCGGAATACGTCGCGACCATCGGGCTCGAGGTCCACGTCGAGCTCGCGACCCGGACCAAGATGTTCTGCGGCTGCTCGGTCGCCTTCGGGGGGGCGCCCAACTCCCGGGTCTGCCCGGTCTGCCTGGGGCATCCCGGCACCCTGCCCGTCCCCAACGAGGCGGCGCTGTCCTTCGCGATCAAGATCGCCCTCGCCCTGGGGTGCGAGATCGCCCCCTTCTCGGTCTTTCATCGCAAGAACTACTTCTATCCCGACATGCCGAAGAATTACCAGATCTCCCAGTACGACGCTCCGATCGGGGTCGGAGGCTTCCTCGACATCGAGGTGGATGGAGTATCGCGGCGAGTCGGTATCACTCGGGTCCACCTCGAGGAGGACACGGGGAAGACCGTTCACGTGGGGGGCGGGGGCCGCATCCACGAGGCGGAATACTCCCTGGAGGACTTCAACCGGGCGGGGACGCCGCTGGTCGAGATCGTCACCGAGCCGGACATGAGCTCGCCGGAGGAGGCTCGCACCTTCGCCCACGAGCTGCTGGCGATCCTCGAGTACCTCGGGGTCTCCGACATCCGCCTCGAGGAGGGATCGCTGCGCTTCGACGCCAACATCTCGGTCGCCAGGGCGGGGGAGCGGGGAGCCAAGGCGGAGGTCAAGAACATGAACTCGCTGCGTTCCCTGCACCGGGCCCTGGCCCATGAGACGGAGCGCCAGGGCTTGGTGCTCGCCGGAGGGGACGAGCTGGAGCAGTCCACCCGCCACTGGGACGAGAAGGCCGGCGTGACCAAGCCCATGCGGACCAAGGAATATGCCTTCGACTACCGGTACTTCCCCGAGCCCGATCTGGTCCCCCTGCGACCGTCGCCCGAGTGGCTGGACCAATTGAGAGCGGACATCCCGGAGCTTCCCGCCGCCCGGCGGCGTCGCTTCCTGGATGATCTGGGCCTTTCGCCCTCCGACGTCTCCCTCCTCGCCTCCACCAAGGGGATCGCCGATTTCTACGAGGCCGCCCTGAGCGACGCGGGCCGGGCCGATCCCAAACAGGTGGCCAATTGGGTGGCGAATGACCTGCTCGGCCGCCTCGCAGAGCGGGGCGAGGACGTGGCGAGCTCCGGTGTCCCCCCGGCCGCTCTGGCCACCCTGGTGGACCGGGTGGCGGGAGGGACGATCTCGGGGGCGCAGGCCAAGGAGGTCCTGGCCGAGATGGTGGCCACCGGACGCCCCCCCGGCGAGATCATCGAGGAGAGGGGGTTGAGCCAGCTCTCCGACCGGGCAGCCATCGAGAGCGCGGTGGCAGAGGTCGTGGCGGCCAATCCCGAGGTGGTCGAGCGCATCCGGGCCGGCCAGGACAAGGCGCTCGGCTTCCTGGTGGGCCAGGTGATGCGAGCCACCCGGGGCCGGGCCAACCCGGCCCTGGTCAACGAGCTGCTTCGGGAACGATGCAGGGCTAGCTGACAGCAATCTTCGTTAACGGTCAGATTTGGTGGCTCTCGGCCCGCCTTGGCAGGGCCGACGCGCCGGTTTCCGACCCTACCCTCCGAGAGTCGGATCAGCGGCCCCCCGACCAGCGCTACGATGCGGTTCGCATTCTGGAAGGCCGGGACCGCAGTGGCTTGTGTGGCTACGTGTGCTACGATTCCCTCATGAGCGATTCGGTTTCAGTTAGAGAATTGCGAAATAGAATCAGCGAGGTGCTGCGCCGGGTCGAGGGTGGTACGCGCCTGACTGTGACTGTGGATCGGCGACCGGTCGCGCAGCTCGTACCCCTTCGGCGTCGCAGGCCGGTGCCGGTGAGGGATGCGATGGCGATCGCCCGGCGATACCCGGCCGATCGAGATCTCCTTCGACAGCTCCACGGTCTAATGCCCGATAGCACCGACGATATATGAGGGCGCTGCTCGATACCTCGTTCTTTGTGGCTTCGGAAGTTGGCAGGCCGCGGGCCGAGCTAACGGGTATCGAGGAGACCGAGATCTCGGTCGTGACATTGGCGGAGCTGACCATCGGAGTGCTCGTCGCAGCGAACGAGGACCGGCCCCGTCGGCTCGCCACGCTCTCGGCCGTCGAGTCGACCTGGGATCCTCTACCCGTTGATGCAGAGGTAGCAAGGGCATTCGCCGGGATTGTCGCCGAGCTCTGCTCTCAGCGACGACGTGTCCCGGTACTGGACGCATTGATCGCAGCGACGGCTGTGGCGGAGGACATCTCGGTCGTCACCCAGGATCGTGACTACGAGGGGATCCCCGGCCTCAAGGTGATCCGGGTCTGAAGGTCGGGTCGGTGTGAACCGGATCGCCAACGCCAACCGCTCGCGGACTTCCGTCAGGTTCAAATAAGAAAGACTCTTCTCCACACGCCGGGAGTCGAGTTCGCTATTGGAACAGGTGCCCGGGTCGCTGGCATAATCCCGGACCGGTCGAACCCCAGGAGACGAGTCAGGATCCATCCGATGCTCGGCTCCTCGAGGGTCCGGCGTTGCCACGTATGAGATATCCTGGATATCCTGGATAGCATGGCAAAGATTCTGGTCTCGGTGGACAACGGCCTTCTTGCCCGCATCGACAAGGAGGCGCGGGCTCGCGGGCTCTCTCGGAGCGCGTACCTCAGCCAGCTAGCGGCACGCCAGCTCGAGATCGGGTCTGGTCCCGGACGACGGGCGTCTGTGCGGAGCGCCCTCGCCCGACTTGACCGCCTCTTTGGCCATCAAGCTCGACATGAGGACGCGACCGTTGCCGTGCGTCGAGAGCGAGACTCGCGTTGACCGAGGTCGTCCTCGATGCCTCGGTAGTTCTCAAATGGTTCGGGTTCGAAGGTGAAGCGAAATCCGCGGAGGCGCGAGCGCTGCGGAAGCGATACGAGCAGGGCGATCTCGTAGTGACCGTGCCGTCATTGCTGTTCCTCGAGTTGCTCAACGTCGCGGGCAGGCGATGGAGCTGGGACGAGGGGTCGCTGCAGGACCTGGCTGCGGCGCTCGATGATCTGGCCTTCGATGTCGGGGAGGCCGAACTCACTGCCGTCGCTGCCTGGGTCGCTAGAGGCCTCACGGCCTATGACGCCGCCTATGTGGCTCTCGCCGAAGGACGAAGGGTGGGACTGATCACAGACGACGGGCGGATTCTCGAGGTCGCCGGGGCAGTCGCCTCGCCTCTTGCCGCTCACAATTGATCGATGCCGCAAGAGCACGACTCGCAGAGAGGTTTCGGCCGCACGTTGGCCCCGGGGCCGGATGCCAAATCATGATTCGATAGGCTGGATCGGTGTCGGTGTCGACGACTCTGGAGCAGGCGCTACAGCTCAAACGGGCAGGCAGCTTGGACGAAGCCCTGATCGCGCTGGAAGCCGTGTTGAGCCGCGCCCCGGACCATGCCGTGGCGCTTGCCCACCTGGCCGACATCCAGCTTCGGCGTGGTTGTTTGGTAGAGGTCGCCTCCGCGCCACTTGACTCGAACATACGTTCGAGTCATACTGACAACGGTTTCCGGGAACTACGGTGAACCGACGAACCCAAGAGAGGGAGGTGGTGGATGGAAAGTGTGGTTGTGGATGCTCTGAGCTTCGCCAACCGAGCCCTGGTCCTGCTCTCTGGAATTGGCGCCATCGCCGTCTCGCTCGTGTATCGTTGGCTGAAGAGATCGTGGCGGACGCTTGCTTGCGGGCAGCGCTGGGGCGACCCCTGGACTGACTGGGCTGCCTCATCGCGGGAAGGATCCACCCGGCTGGAGCGGGAAAGGCGAGTGGCATGAGCAGGCACCCCGTTGACTCCGGCGGCGACTGATCCTAGTCTGAAGGATGACGACGCCGGCAGGTCTGGACGTGCAGTGGAAGCGGCGAAGGGCCGGGAAATGAGCTCGATCTCGGTGCGCAGGCTGCTCACCCTCGGTATTGCCCTCGTGAGCGGGGCGGCCGGGGTCATCCATCTCGGCGCCGCTGTCAAACACCTGGAGCACCCGTTCCTCGCCGGGGCATTTCTGGGGATGGGCATCGTCCAGACTGGCCTCGCCGGTCTCCTCGTCGCCCGCCCCTCGCGGCGGCTCCTGAAGCTGGCGCTCATGGTCACGGCGCTCATCGTCGGCGTCTGGGTATTGACCCGCTTGACGGCTGTTCCCGGGGTCCCCGGCCTGGAGGTGACTCAACCGATCGGGGTCGACGATGCGATCGCCACCTTCCTCGAGGTTGCGCTGCTCGGAGCCGGCGGGTTCGTACTCTCGTTGCCGGATGCTCCCGTTGCCGGGATGCGTGGCGGTCGGCGGGTGCTGGGGGCCCTCGGCGCCACAGTGCTCGGGCTCGCGACGGTCGGAGTCGCCGCGCCGCACGAGTCCCATGCTCATCGTGTCGGGGCGTTGACCAGCGTCGAGCACTCGCACGAAGGCGAGCTGGCCGGCATCGAACATCCCCACGACGACGGGGATGGCGCTGCTCACACCCACGATCAGGGGCCGGCCCCCTCCGAGGAGTCGCACCATGGGCCGTTGACGTGGGAGCAGGCGACGGAGGCGCTTGTCGCCCACGGTCATCCCGCGCACCGGACGGCTACCCTGGCGGAGGGCGGTGTCCACGATTCAGGTGCGGGCCACCAGGGCGGGGGCTGGTCAAGTGAGCCTGATGGCCATGATCCCGGCGTCCACGCCAACCACAGCACGGAAGAGGGAGCTGCGCATTCGTCCCATGCCGCCGCCGGTAAGTGCAGTCCCGCCGCCGAGCGCGACAAGCAGGTCCTCCTCCAGGACCCCACCAACCCAAATGGCTGGAAGACCGCCTACCAGCCAGCCACCCCGGATGGTTGCCGGGGGTCGACCCTGCTCGTTCCCGCCCTCGGCCCCAACCCGAACGGCGAGCACCATACCCATAGCGGGGAATGCACCCCAACTCCGCAGCAGCAGGCCAGCGCCGACAAGCTGGTGGCCGACACCAAGGCAGCCTTGGCGAAATATCTGAACAACCCGCAGCAGGCGTTGGCCGACGGCTTCGTGGCCTATCCTGTTCCCCTTACGAAGTGGTTCCACATGTTCAACTATGAGCGGTTCGAAGACGGCAACGTCCTCTCGCCCGAGCACATCGAGTCGTTCATGTACGGCATGACCGATGACGGTCTCTCTCCCATCGGTGGGATGTACATCTTCGTCCCCCGGGATCAGCAACCGCCGGATCCGACGGGCTGCCTGATGCAGTGGCACAAGCACAGCCAGGTGGGCACCTCCCTCGACCCCGAGCACCTCGACGAGAGCATGTGGATGGCGCACGTCTTTCTCCAGGGCGACATCGACCCGTGGGGCCGGGACTACGATGGCAGCGAACCCCATACCTGGTTCTGGGCTTACCGAAACATCCCGGTGGTGTGCGATACCGAGGGCTTCTGCATCTAGGGCTCCTTGGGTCTTGCTGTCTTGAGATTTGAAGCAAGTGTCATGCGGCAGGTTTGATGCGGGCCCGGTCGACGTACTGGCCGACGTTCGCGTCGATGACCTTGAGCGCGCGGCGTAGCTCC
>JBOGWM010000174.1:0-8080 GCA_050693695.1 Actinomycetota bacterium | reverse complement strand
GGAGAGGACCCCTTGCCATGCTCCTCCGCGAGCACCCGCTCGAAGACCTGCTCGGGACTCTCCCCGCCCGGGCCGCCCGGAGATGAGGCGGCGGCCGCGCTCGCCGCAGCCGAAGCTCCCCCGCTCCCGGGGGCGCCGGGCGCTGTCGCCCCTTTCTGAGCCCGCATCCGGGCTGCCTTGGCCCGCGCCTGGGCGACCGCGGGAGAGGACCCCTTGCCATGCTCCTCCGCGAGCACCCGCTCGAATATCTCGTCCGGAGTCTCTGTCATGTCGCTACCCTACTCTCCCCCTGTGACAGAAAACGGCGATGGCTCACATCGGTCCAGAGATGCCTCCATCTTTTCGGACCCTCCAGAAATGCACCGCCATCTGGAGGACGATGATGAACGGAAGGAATAGCACGTGGAGGGTGTACCAGCGGATCAGGGTGGGCGCGCCTATCTCGGCGCCTCCCAGGAGGACGAACTGGACCTCCTTTCCGACCACCGGAGAGTTCTTGATCATCTCGGTTCCCACCGTAACCGCCCAGATCGCAAGCTGGTCCCAGGGCAGCAGGTAGCCGGTGAATGCCAGGAGCAAGGTAACCAGCAAAAGGGTGACGCCAATCACCCAGTTGAACTCTCTGGGCGGCTTGTAGGAGCCGGTGTAAAAGACTCGGGCCATGTGCAGGAAGACCGTGATCACCATCAGGTGCGCTCCCCATCGGTGAAGGTTCCGCACCAGGAGCCCGAAGGCCACCGACGTGTGCAGATTGATCATGTCCGTGTACACGTCCCCGGTGGCTGGCCGGTAGAAGAACATGAGGAAGATCCCGGTGATGGTGAGAAAGACGAAGAGGAAGAAAGACAGGCCCCCGAGGCAGAGAGTGTAGGAGAGTTTGATCCCGTGCCGCTTCACCTTGACCGGGTGCAGGTGGTAGAGGACGTTGTTCATGACCACGTAGGCCCGGTTCCTGGGGGAGTCCTGATATCCCTTGCGCCACATGGAGCCCGGCCGGAAGATGGCCCTCCAGAGCTGAGTCTCCCTGATCTGGTCGGCCTGCTCCGCGAGCTCCCCCGGCTTGGGAAGCTTCAGCTTCCGCTTCTTTTCCTTCTCCGGCGCCTTCGCCATCCGCCCCTGCCCCCCTTGTTCTTTCCGCCTGGCGGGCCCTTCGCACGCCTATGTTTCCCGCTGCTCGGAAGGGACCGTGCCCAGGGCGCGTCCACTGCGGCCCCCCCCCGCCTCGAGGCGGGTCATCATCAGCGCCCCCGTCGGGCACCGTTCCACGCAGAGGTTGCACCTCGTGCAGGCGTCGTCGTCGATCACGAAGAGGACATCGTTGGTCCTCATGTCACGGGCGATCTCATCGGAGCCGGCTTCCGCAACGATATCGGGGGTGAGCATGAAGATGCAGTACCAGGGACAGATGTCCACGCAACCCTCGCACAGGATGCAGAGTTCCGGAATGAACCCGATGTAGCGAGGCGGCTTGCGCACCGACTTGAGCCACTCGGGCTGGACCTCCTCGGCCACGTAGTCCGTGCGCAGCTTCGGCTTTTCGATGTTCTCCATGGATCTCCCAGCCTATTTCCCCGGTAGGTAACCCTTGACCTCATCGGCGCCTCGCAGTCCCATCCGACGCCTTCGCCGCTCTCCCCAGATGTAGGCAACGACGATGAAGGCTGCGAAAAAGACCGTCTGGAACCCCATGGAGATGGCGTCCCGCACTCTTGTCGAGGTGTAGGGCTCGATCTCCCGGCCCCCCAAGAGCCGCTGAATGATCCCGATGATCTGCTCGTCTCTCCCATCCCACCAGTAGGTGAAGTAGGAAGGGAGCCAGGCAAGGGTGATCAGGAGAATGGCGCTGATCCCCATCCCGATGAGGATCGCCTTGGTCCAGGTTAATTCGGCCTGTGCTTGCCTTTTCATGACTGTGGGCCTCGATCTCCCGACGCCGGGCAGTATAACCGAGGTGGCCGACATTCAGGGCGCGGCTGGGAGCTTCCAGGAGAATCCATCAGCCTCCCGACCCCATGGAGCAGATGCCCGAGCTGTGCTCTACTCCCCCGGACCCCCTCGGAGGCCTCGGATACGCCGCTCCAGAGCCCGCTGGCGGCTTCCGAGCCACATGAGGTACCCCACGATCCCGGCCCAGACGAGAGCGTAGGCGAGGGCGAGAAATCCGAGTCCCCCCTTCACCCTCCGGCTGCCTCCAGCTCGGTCACCTCGGACTCCAGCCCGGCCAGGCGGATGCGCAGGGAGAGAAGCAGGGCGTAGAGCAGGGTGAACACCCCCACCATGAGGACGATCGTGGCCAGCATCCGGGGCGGAGGAGGGGCGCCCCCCGGGTCGATCAGCGTCCGGGCCGGATGCAGGCCCCTCCACCACACCGCCGAGAAGTGAACGATCGGAATGTCCACGAAACCGACGATCCCGATGACCGCGCTGATGCGCGCTCCTCGCGCCGGATCTGTCGCCAGCGCTCGGAAGACCAGGTAGCCCACATAGATGAGAAAGAGCACGAAGGCGGTGGTGAGGCGGGGGTCCCAGGTCCAGTACGTGTTCCAGATCGGACGCCCCCAGATCATCCCGGTCACCAGATTGAGCGCCGAGAACAACACCCCGACCTCGGCGCTGGCCCGCGCGAGGGCGTCCCAGCGCGCTGAACCGGACTTGAGATGGGCGATGGATCCGATGAGCACCACCGTGAACGCCAAGTAAGCCACCCATGCCGTGGGCACATGCACGTAGACGATCCGCTGCACCTCCCCCTGAAACGCCTCCGTCGGCGCCCAGAGGAAGATGGCCGCCAGCCCGATCAGCATGCCCGCGCCCACGAGCAGGCTCAGGATACGCAACGCCCGCTGCGACCTGTCGGGGAACGAGAGTCTCAGGCGGCGGGGAGCGCCCTCTCCCTCAACCCGGGTGAGCTCGCCGGCTTTCATTCGTTCACCACGTATTCAAAAGTGACGGCCCCCACCGTGAAGAGCGCGAGGTCGAACACGCCCGTCAGGAGGAACCATCGGGCTTCGCCCGAGAAGTCCCCGGTCACGAGCAGCGACGAGGTGAGGCGAGTAGCGGCGAGCACCAGAGGCAGGATAACCGGGAACAACAAGAAGGGCAGCACCAGCTCTTTGCCCCGAGCGTACTGCGACACGGCGCCGAAGAGCGTCCCGGCCGCGGCCAGCCCGATGTTCACGCTCATCGCCACCAGGGCGATCCCCGGCAGCAAGCCGGGAGGGACGTCGAAGAACAGGACGGCGGCCACCAGGACCACGGCCTGCGTCACGGTGAGATAGACCAGGTTGGCGAGGGCCTTTCCCGCGAAGAGGGCGCCGGGATCCACCGGGGCGAGCAGGAGGCCGACGATCCGGGCCTCTTCCCGTTCGGCCGAGGCGTTGCGTCCGAAACCCAGGATCCCCGCGAAGAGCACGCTGGCCCACAGGAAGGCCGCGACGATCTCGCGGGTCCCGACCGCTCCCGCCCGCGGCTCGGGCACGGGGGCCCGGGCCGCTCCGGGGGGCAGGTGAAAGGTGAAGAGGAACACGAGCGCCAGGGCGAAGAGCGCCATCGGCGCCACGACCTCCTTGGCTCTCGCTTCGGAGCGGAGATCCTTCGCCGCGAGGGCGAACATGTGGCGCAGCAGGGCAGGCGAGCCCGGCCGCCTTCGCGCTGGCGCTCCGGTCGCTCCGGTCGCTCCGGCCTCCTCGACGCGAGCCGTCGCGAGATCCTTCATCCCCTGAGGCATCCGTGCTCGAGGGTGACGGTCCGGTCCGCGACCGCTTCGCCCCGGGCGTGGTCATGGGTGGCCATGACGAGCGTGCGCCCGCCCTGGCGGAGGATCCCCGGCAGGGTCTCCGCCGCCTCCTCGTCCAGGCCGGTGAAGGGCTCGTCCATGAGGAGCAGGGGCGGATCGTGGAGGATGCAGCGCGCGAGGGCCGCCCGCTGCGTCTCGCCCCGCGAGAGAGTGTGGACCAGGGCGTGGCGCCTTGTGCTCAGGCCCATCCGAGCCAGCGCCGCCTCCGCTGCCGCCCCGCGGACCCCGTAGAGGCGAGCGAACAGGGCCAGGTTCTCGATCACCGAGAGGTGGGGATACAGGTAGGGATGATGGCCCAGGTAGCCGAACCGCCCCCGAACCATCCGAGGCGCCGCGCCGTCGATGGCGACCTCTCCGGAGCTGGGCGCCAGCAAGCCCGCGACGATCTTGAGCAAGGTGGTCTTGCCGGAGCCGTTGGCTCCGAAGATCGCCACCCTCTCGCCGGGAGCGATCTCCAGATCGACGCACGAGAGGGCCCGGACCCGGCCGTATCGGCGAGAGATCCCCCGGGCCGAGACCCTCAAGGAGACCTCGAGGTTGAGCCGGGGGCCATTGCGGCCAGCCTCCTCTTCAGTCGGGGCCTCTTCTTCTCGTAGCGCGCCCGGCGGATCTTCCCGCCCGCAAATGCCTCGTCAAGCGCGGCGATCTCCTCGATGATCTGTTCGCGCCTGCCCGATCGGGCTCCCCGCCCCCGCGCTCCCCACCGAGCACCCGGGCGGAGCAGCCGGGAGCCGCCGAAGGCGACCGCCAGCACGAGGGCCAACAGCGCCCCCAGCCCCATGGGCAGGCTGGAGGAGGCCCTGGTATCCGGTTCTACCGAGGCGATCAGCTCGCCTCCCGCGGGCAGGGGGCCACCCTGATACCGCCGGTACCGTCGTTGCTTCAGCTTGACCGACTCGGCGAAAGCGAGCCGGGGCGCCCGCAGCTTGAGTCCCTCGCCCACCAGGACGTTGAGGCGGGTGGTCGGATACACGACCGCCCGCTCGAGGGCCCACCCCGTCCTGGGGGTCCGCACCCGGTAGAGATAGGAGAGCTGGGTCTCGCCGGGGAACACCGGATCGCCGGTGGCGATGCCCTCGGGGGAGGAGGTGATCGCCGAGGCCGTGACCGCCTGGCCGGGGGCCAGGTCGAATGCCCCAGTGGGGACGGGAAGGGTGAGGATCTGACGGCCCCCTTCGACGGCCCGCCCGATATAGGTCCGGTCCGTGCTGTTTCTCACCCGAAGGAGCTGGAAGACCTCCATCTCGCCCTTTCCGCCCTGGACGACCGTGAGAGTATCGGCGCTGACCGAGATCCCCGCGTCGTCCTCGGTGACTTCGTAGATCGTGAGGTCGGCGGTCATGATCGGAATGGGAGACTCAACCGCCAAGCTCCTCGCGTAGGTTACTCCCCGATATCCGAGGCCGATCACGTAGCGGCTGGAGGGCTCGTCACCGAATCCATCCAGGCGGAACCTGCCGTCGGCGCCCACGGGCGCGGGCTTTCGGGACAGCTCGTTACCACCTCCGTCAAGCTGTACGGCGGTCACCGTCAGGCCGGGCGGAACCGAGGCCCCCGCAGTGCCGTTGGTGACGCTGCCCTCGATCACGACCGCGTCTGCATCACCCGCGATTCCCAGCAACATGGTCGGGACGAAGAGGGCGACGAGGATAACTTTCATCATCGACCGTCCCCCTGGATGCGTCGGCGTGCGGCGGCGATTTCCGCCTCGAGGATGTCGGTGGAGGCGGTGTCGGTGGTTTGCATCTCGTCCATCTCGGCCAGGATGGCGAGCGCCTCCCCTTCGTGCTGGCGGCACAGGATGCGGTGGTCCTCCTCGGAGACCCTGCCCACCGATCGGTCGAGCTCCAGGTCGAGGATGGAGCGGTAGACGGCGTGCTTGGCTTCGACCAGCTCGCTCCAGCGGGTGTCGGGCAGCGGGGTGCGATCCGCGCCTCGCCGCCGCATCGGCGACAGGATCCAGGCGCCCAGGCCGACTCCGGCGGTGATCCCGAGCAGGGTCTCGATCATCGGCCGACCTTCCTTGCGAAGGAGCGCAGCTCCTGAAGGAGGCGCTCCTGCTGGTCGGGGGAGATGGGAGCCACGGGCCCGGCGGGCGACGAGGGCCGCGCCCCCGCCCGCAAGCGGGCGCCCGGGGCGCCCCCGAGCTTCGCCAGCACGAGACCGAGTCCCACGAGGACCGCGGCGGCCGGGGCGAGCCAGGCGAGCAAGCCCCTGGGACGGCCGAGAGCCGCCTCTCCATAATTGGCCACCGCCCAGGCGTCGATCTCCCGATTGGTCGCTCCGGAGGCGACCAGGGCGTCGATCGTGCGCCTCAGCTCGGCCGCCTGCCCGGAGGGACACTCGGCGGCGGTCAGGCCGGGGCAGAAGGGGGACATGATTCGGCCCTGGACCTCGGTGCTGGTGGGGACGTCGTCGGGGTCCGGCCCCCGGCCCCCGGCCAGCCCCATGGCGGCCACGGCGCCGATCAGGAGCGCCGCCAGGATGAAGAGAAAGGCCTTTCTCATGCGGGCGCCCCCACCCGATCCTTGACGGATGCCGGACGGGAAGGCCGAGGCTCGGTGGGAAAGCGCTCGGTCCAGATGATCGCCATGCCCAGCGTCATCACGAGCCCTCCGATCCAGAGCCAGGACATGAGCGGGTTCACCCAGGCTCGGACGGTGGCTGCGCGGGTTGAGTCCATCTGCGTCAGCACCAGATAGAGATCCTCCGCCAGGCCGACCCGCAGTCCGATCTCGGACTGTGACTGGCGCTGCGCGAAGTGGAAGTTGCGCTGGGGACGGAGCAGCCCGAGGCGCCTGGTCCCGCGCGAGACCTCCATCACCGCCATCAGCACCATCTTCTCGTCGGTGCGGACGACCAACGGCTCGGCGTACCGGATGGTGTAGGCGCCGATCCGGAAGCTCTCGCCGGGAGCGACGGTTCCCGACCAGTACTGACGGAAAACGCCCCCCGCGATCCCCACGACGATCAGGGCCACCCCGAGATGCACGATGTAACCGCCGTAACGCCGACGGTTGCGCTTGACGGTTCGTATGAGGGCCCTCGTCCATCCGAGCCGCTCTATGGATCGGTGAGCCCGGGCCCCCCGGAAGAACTCGGTGACGATCGTGGCGGCGACGAAGACGCACAGCCCGAAGGCAAACAGCCCGCCGGCCGATCGCAGCCCGGCGGCCGCCATCAGCGCCATCGTGGTCGCCCCCAGGGCGAGCGGGGGGGCGAGGTGCCGCAGGAGGCTTTCCGGGCAAGCGCGCCTCCAGGCCACCAGCGGGCCGATACCGGCCAGGGCGACCAGGGCGAGTCCCAGAGGGCCGACCACCGCGTTGAAGTAAGCCGGTCCGACCGAGACCTTCACCCCCTGGAACGCCTCCACCAGGATGGGATAGAGGGTTCCCCACAACACGGTGAAGGTGATGGCGACCAGGACCAGGTTGTTGAAGAGGAACATCGCTTCCCGAGAGAGAACCGAGTCCAGATGGCGCTCCGATCGCAGCCGGTCGAGCCGGGCGCCGAGCAATCCGAACGCCCCCACCCCCAGCACGCCCAGAAAGGGCAGGAAGTAGGCGCCGAGGGGCGACTCGCTGAAGGTGTGCACCGAGGACAGCAGCCCCGAGCGGGTGAGGAAGGTCCCGAAGATGACAAGACCGTAGGTGGCGAGGATGAGGGCGACGTTCCAGACCTTCAGCATTCCCCGGCGCTCCTGGATCATCACCGAGTGCAGGAAGGCGGTGGAGGTGAGCCAGGGAAGGAGGCTCGCATTCTCCACCGGATCCCAGGCCCAGTAGCCGCCCCAGCCCAGCTCGTGATAAGCCCAGGCGCCTCCCAGGATGATGCCGATGGAGAGAAAGGACCAGGCGCCCACGGTGAAGCGCCGGGTGGAGGTGAACCAGCGGAGGTCCGGGCGACCCGACGCCAGGGAGGAGAGCGCGAAGGCGAACGGAACCGAGAACCCGGTGAAGCCGAGATAGAGCAGGACCGGGTGGATGTTCATGAAGGGAGACTGAAGGAGCGGGTTGAGGCCCTGCCCGTCCAGGGGGATGGGGGATGTAGCCCCGAACGGGTTAGCCCCGAACGCGACCATCGAGCAGAAGAAGACCAGGATGCCGGAGAGCACGGCGGTCGCTGCGGGCACCAGCTCGGCCCGTCTCGGCCACTGCGTGGCCACGGCGATGCTGGCGTAGATCCCGGTCAGCAGGCTCCAGAACAGCAGCGACCCCTCCATCCCGGCCCAGAAGGCGGTGAGGACGTAGGGGAAGGGGGTGGACCTGCTGGTGACGCCTGCCA
>JBOGWM010000173.1:0-2899 GCA_050693695.1 Actinomycetota bacterium | reverse complement strand
GATGTGAGGTGATCAGGGGCTGGAGCACCCGCTTCATGTGGAATTGCACCTCGAGGTACTCCTTCAGGGCCTCTTCGGGGGAGATGTTCATCCCGTACAGACCCGGACGCAGCTCCCGGGGCCCGGACCCCAGCACCGGGCCGCCGAAGAGATTGGAGAGGGCGCTGCGCCCTTCCACCTCCACAAGCAGTACCTTTAAATCGTGCCGGGTAGCGAGGGTCCCCAGGGCGGCGGAGACGGTGGTTTTCCCGACGCCCCCTTTGCCCGAGAGAATGAGAAGCCGGCGGTCACAGATGGCGTCCAGGGACACGAGGTCATGATATCCGAAGGGCATCTCGCGCCATCCTGGCCCCGAACTCTCTTCTATCTGGCCACCATGCTCCTCATCCTGGGGGTCCTGGCCCCGCAGGTCCGGGCTCAGGCCGGAGAGGACATCGAGTTCATCGAGCTCGACGGGGTCATCGATCCGAGCTCGTCCCGCTACCTCCTCCGGCACATCGAACGGGCCATCGAGAACCGCTCCCGGGTGATCATCGTGCGCCTGGACACCCCGGGAGGGTTGGAGATCTCCATGCGGGAGATCGTGCAGCGGATGCTCTCCTCCGAGATCCCCATCGTCGTTTGGGTGGCTCCCAACGGAGGGCGCGCAGCGTCGGCCGGCGTCTTCATCACCTATGCCGCGCATGTGGCCGTGATGGCCCCGGGCACCAGCATCGGGGCGGCCCATCCGGTCAACCTGGGGGGACGGCTCTCCCCGGAAGAGGAAGAGAAGGCGACCAACGACGCGGCGGCGACCCTGCGCTCCATCGCCCGCCAGCGGGGTCGCAACGTCGAGTGGGCGGACCGGGCGGTGAGGGAGTCGGCCTCCCTGGACGCCACCGAGGCGGTGTCGGGGGGGGTGGTGGACTTCATGGCGGGCCGGCTGGATACCCTGTTGACCGAACTGGACGGCAGAGAGGTCACCGTCGGAGATCGGCGGGTACGTCTCTCCCTGAAGGAAGCAACGCCTCGCTTTCACAAGATGAGTTTTATCGAGCGCATCCTTCACACCGCGCTGCGTCCCGACATCGCCTACTGGCTCCTGTTGTTCGGCCTCTTCGCCCTGATCTTCGAGCTGTACAACCCCGGGATCGGCGCCGCGGGCGTTCTCGGCGGGATCGCTCTCATTCTCGGCTTCTACGCCCTGTCCATCCTCCCGGTCTCCTGGGTGGCGGTGGCGTTGCTCGTCGCCTCGGTCGCCTTCTTCCTGGCCGACCTGCATACCGCCGGGCTGGGGATCTTCACCGTGGGGGCCCTCCTGTCTCTGATCGCGGGAAGCCTCCTGCTCTTCGCCGACGCCGGTCCCTTCTTCCGGCTCCCCTGGTGGGCGATCGCCGGGGCGGTGGCCGCCTCTCTCCTCTTCTTCATCTCGGTCATGACCGCGGCCATGCGGGCCCGGGGATCGCAGCCCATCTCGGGCGCGGAGGGGATGATCGGAAGCATCGGAGTCGCCAGGACGGACATCGCACCGGACGGCCAGGTGAGCGCGAAGGGGACATCGTGGCGGGCGCGGACCCTGGGGGCGGCCATCCCCCGAGGCGCTCACGTGAGAATCCGCTCGGTCTCGGGTCTGCTGCTCATCGTGGAGGCGGTGCCCGAGCATGAACGTCGCCCTTGAGTGGACGTCCCCCGACCTTGGTGCACAATGAGCACTTAACAAAGGAGGAGGCAGATGTCTGGAGTGTTTGGGCTCGGGATCTTGGTCGTCCTTGGATTGGTGGTGCTCGGATACTCGATCCGAATCGTCGCCGAATGGGAGCGGGGGGTCATCCTCCGCCTGGGTCGAGTCGTCGGGGCCAAAGGACCGGGACTCTTCTTCATCATCCCGATCATCGACAAGATGATCAAGGTCAATCTCCAGGTGGTGGTGTTGGATGTCCCCCCCCAGGACATCATCACCAGAGACAACGTCACGATCCGGGTCGACGCGGTCGTCTACTTCCAGGTCTTCGACCCGGTCAAGGCGACAGTCGAGATCCAGAACTACCGGATGGGAACCTCTCAGATCGCCCAGACCACCCTGCGGTCGATCCTGGGGCAGGTCGAGCTCGACGAGCTCCTATCGGCACGCGATCGGCTCAATAACGAGATCCAGCGAATCGTCGACGAGCTCACGGACCCCTGGGGAATCAAGGTCAGCAACGTCGAGATCAAGAACGTGGACCTGCCTCAGGACATGCAGCGGGCGATGGCTCGCCAGGCGGAGGCGGAGCGGGAACGGCGGGCGAAGGTCATCAGCGCCGAGGGCGAGTTCCAGGCGGCCACCCGCCTCCACGAGGCGGCGGAGGTCCTCTCCGTGGAGCCGATCGCCTATCAGCTCCGGTTTCTCCAGACCATCGCCGAGGTGGCGACCGAGCACAACTCCACCCTGGTGCTGCCCATCCCGATCGAGCTGCTCTCACACTTCAAGACTCCCCGGCTCGACCAAAAGACTCCCAAGTCCGACCAGGGCTGAGCCCCGATCAGGGCCGCGCCCAAGGGCGGGATCAGACTCACCCGGCGCAGGTATCTGCGCGATGTCCTTGCATGTCTGCCCGCCCGGAGGTAACGTCCTGAGCTTGAATATTATCTAACGAGGTTCGTCAGATAGAAGGGACGCGATGAGGCTATCCCTGAGAATATCGGTCGTCTTGGCGCTCGTGGCTTTCTCGGGTGCAAGCCCGCTGCCCGCCCACGGCTCTGCGGCCCTGGATGAGATCGCCTTTCGCAGCGACCGGGACGGCAACGCTGAGATCTACGTGATGAACGCGGAGGGCAAGGACCTGGCCCGCATCACGAACAACGCCGCCGAGGATACCTCCCCCAAGTGGTCCCCCGAGCGGACCCGCCTGGTCTTCACCAGCACCCGGGACGGCAACGC
>JBOGWM010000172.1:0-5512 GCA_050693695.1 Actinomycetota bacterium | reverse complement strand
CAAGGGGCCCGAGACCACTTGGCACCCCATCGCGGCGGGACCGGACCTCGAGTCGGTCGAGGGGTTCGGCGATACCTACAACGTCGCCGCCTACCCCGGCGGCGACTGGAAAGCGCCCCGGAAGGGAGAGCGTCTCGCCGACCTGGAAGGCGCCGACGACACCGCCTCGGAGCTCAACGCCCTCAAGCCGGTGCTGGAGACCTTCGTGGCGACCACGGTGAGCCCGATTGCCGGAAAGCGCAAGGAGGTCGAACCCCTGGTCCAGGGGTCGGTAGGGCTCAAGCCGGGAAGCTTCAAGATCACCGGCGTGGAGATGAGAGAAGGCTCGGTCAACGGGAAGCCCTCCATCGTCGCGATGGCCAGGGCCGTCCCCTCCGGCACGCTCGGGGCGGACTCCCTCGGTGAGGGAGTGGAAGAAGGCGTAATCAAGCGACTGATCGCAAAGGAAGGTGACTCCGTTACCTCCGGAGACCCCATCCTGGAAGTCGAGACGACCGACGGCATGTTCACGGTCGAGGCATCCAAGGCCGGGAAGCTGATCGAATTCACTCTGCGCCCGGGCGACAAGATCAAGCCCGGGAACTCCGTCGCCACGATCGATCTCTCCGGACAGGCCGGCCAGCCCGCTCCCGTCGAGGTGGCGGGCGCGCGGGTGCGAGGATCGGTGCGCACGCCTCCCCTCTTCTACCTCCTGGGAGCCGTGCTCCTCTTCGCATTCCACATATTCGGCCTCAGCCGGGCAGAGAAGGCCCGAAAGCCCCAACCCGAGCTGGCCTGACCTTGCCGCTTCATCTTCAGAGACGGGGAGCCATCATGGGATGTCGAGCGGGTGGCGCCGATCTCCCGGGTGGATCACGCCTCCTTGACTAGATCGGGCAACTCGGTGGGGTTCATCCCGGCTTCGAACACCGGCTGTCCGGCGACCTCGACCACCGGGACGAGGATACCGTACTCCGCTTCCAGACCGGGGTCTCCGGTGATATCCACCTCGTCGAAGGCGATGGCCTCCGACTCGAGCACCGCTCTGGCGTCGTCGCACAGGTGACAGCCCTGCCGGCTATAGAGAATCGCCTTCGCCATCATCGTCGCCGACCGGTGGTCAGGAAGCCGGCGAACATCAGGGTCACCCCACCGAGCAGCCCTCCCGAGAAGATCGCCGCCGCCACCGACCCTTCCCGGAAACGGACCGCGATGCTGGCGGAGGCCACGACCAAGGTTCCGGCAGCGATGAGGATGTTCCCCGCGGCCATCCGTCGCATCTCATCCCCTCCCTGCCCTGCCAGCCTCCAGGCCGATCCCAGCGCTCCGCCCAGGACGATCACAAACCCGGTGTAGGAAAAGGAACGGGACAGCGTCCGGGCCAGGCTGCCGGGGATGACAGCGCCCGCAGCCGGGATTGCGGACACGGCCAGTCCGGCGGCCTGCGGCCGGGCCGCCACGACCGCCCCGATGGCGAGGAGCACGCCGGCCGACACCAACACGGCAAAGGCGTGGCCCATGGGGCGGCTCGCCAACAGGTAGACGGTACCGGCTGCCAGAAGCGGAACGTTCACGATGGCCCCGAAGAGGTAAAAGATGCGATATATAGGCGGCGTCCAGCCCTGCCGGAGGCCGATGGATGCGGCGACAGATGCGATCGCGAAGGCCGCCAATGCGAGGCTCCAGGTGAGCTGGTGGGGTCGACGCCGAGCATGCCACTGCCTGGCCACCAGGGCGGCGAAGACGGCGCTGACCAAGGCCGCGCCCAGCGGAAACACCCACATGAGGCTCCAGGATACCCCTGGGCCTCCCCCCCACTACAATTCGAGGATGTCCCCCTGCCCGAAGAAGAGATGACTCCGACCCCTCGGCTGGCCTGCTCCACATCGTGCTTCTGGATGTGGGAGCTGGATCGAGCCTTCGGGGCCATCGCGCAGGCCGGCTTCGACGCGGTGGAGCTGATGGTGACCCGGGACCCGCAGACCCAGTCCCCGGACACGCCCCGCCGGCTGGCGAAGGCAGAGGGCGTCTCGATCGTGGCGGTGCACGCGCCCATGCTGGTGGTCACCCGCCGGGTTTGGGGTCCAAACTTCCTTCAAATCATCGAGCGATCCGCCGAGCTGGCGAAGGGGGTGGGAGCGGGAGTGGTCGTGGTTCACCCTCCCTACCTCTGGGAGCTGCGCTACCAGGCCTGGCTGCTCGGCCAGCTCGATCACTATCGCAAAGAGGGCGGTATTGTCCTGGCCGTGGAGAATATGTTCCACCTCTGGGTGCGGGGCCGGCCGGTGCGAGGCCACCGTTGGGTGAGCCCGTCCGAGGTGGCGCGCTTTCCCCAGATCACTCTCGACACCAGTCACTGCGGGGTCGACGGCCACGACATTCTGGAGACGCTGGAGCAGGTGGGAGAACAAACGGCTCACATCCATCTGTCGGACAACCTGGGCCAGCACCGCGATAACCATGCCCTGCCGGGGGCTGGGATCCTACCGCTGGAAGACTTCGTCAAGCGCCTTCCCGATGCCGGCTTCGGGGGCGCTCTCTCTCTGGAGCTCGACCTGAGAGAGGTTGTGAGAAACGAGAAACAAGCGATGGAAGCCCTGAGACGAGCCCGGGACTTCTGTATCGACCATCTTCGGTGATGCGACGCAACACGATCATCGCCATCATCCTGCTCCTGGCTGCGATCACTCTGGCCGGGGTGTTGGGCATCAACCAGGTCCAGCGCGCTCTGTATCGATAGGGACGAAGGATCGATCCCCCCCGGGCCCAAATTCGGGTCGGATCAGTCTCGCGCGCTCGAGCCGGGCGGGCCGAGAATGACCTTGGCGCCGAGGGAGCCACGAAAGCGGTCCGCGGCGCTCCCCTGGTTGACCGCCAGCGACAATAGCCCGTACGAATCCTCGGTCAGGACCGGGTCTCCCTGGGCGACCGAGGCATAGGTCTCCCGGTACGCAACAAGAGCCCAGCGTCCCTCGACGCGCACCTCCAGCGTGGAACCCGGGCCAAGCCCGATGTTGGCCAGCTCATTGGCGGAGACGTTCATCTGAAGGTTTCCGAAGCGGTCCACATGGGTGACGATGGCATGGAGGTGGTCCTCGTGCAGGCGGGGCGCCGATGTCGTCAAGGAAACCAGGTCGGCGGCCGCCACCTCATCGCCGAATTCCTGTGGCGCCACCCCGAGGGCGAGATGGGCTGCGGCGGGAGCGAAGACGTCCCTCCCGTGGAAGGTCCTGGACGGCCTGGCGGCCATCAGTTCTCGATTCTCGATCTTGTGACAGGTGACGATCCCGCCCAGGCGGCACGCGGCCGGGACGAGAAGACCGTTATCGGGACCGACGAGGCAGGACCCATCCCCTGCCACAACGATGAGGTGGCGCCGGCCGGATCCGACTCCCGGATCGACGACAGCCAGATGGACCCCTTCGGGCATGTACGGAAGGGACTGAGCCAGCACCAGGGCGCCCTCGGATACATTTTGGGGCTTGATCCCGTGAGTGATGTCCACGATACGCGCTTGGGGAGCAATCCTGTACATGACCCCATGACAGACGCCCACGAACTCATCGGCCAGTCCGTAGTCGGACAGAAACGTTATGAACGGGTAGCGGTAGCCACTCACCGAGAAGCCCTTCCCCCGGAGCTACTTGCCCTGTTGCCGCCGCTGCCAGCGAGTTCTCTTGAGCAGCTTCTTGTGCTTTTTCTTCCGCATCTTCTTACGGCGTTTCTTTACAACCGACGACATCCTCTCCCTTTCCTTGGCCCAGGGGGTTTGGACATTCCCTTTCCAACACCATCCTCCTCGTGTCCAAAACCCCTCGTCTCAGCTCCCACGCGCCTGCGAACAGCTCTTTCAGCGTTCCCCGGTCCACGAAGCTCACCCGAGCCGGCCATGAGAACGACCCACGATGGCGAGCTGGTCCGGTCCCGGGATACCCTCGGGTCCGAATCCGTTCAGACCGCCCGGACGTAGGACTCGTCGAGATACTTGTGAACGTCCGACTCCTTGAGGCGGTACCGATTACCAACCCGCACCGCCTTCAGGGCACCGGAGCGGATGAGCCGATAGACTGTCATGTTCGAAACACGCATCATGCGAGCTACCTCGCTCACGGTCAGGAACTCAGAAGTTGCGTCCCGAGCCAGATTGTTCACCCCCCGGAGGAGATTCTATCCATACGCCCGCCTCCACGGGGGCACTTCCGACCTTCCGGGCCCACCGCGGTGACCAAAAGGTAGAAGAAGGATCTCGCTTCAGCTAGCTTTGCGGCTTGAAATACGATAACCTACAGCCCGGTCAAAGACAATCGTGGAAATCGGGGGGAAGTTCAGTGTTTTGTGTTGCGAGGGGGGGAGAGGATGGAAACAGAGTCGGAGTACCTGTTGGCAGCAGAAGTGGCCCGCCTTCTTCACGTGTCGCCTAAGACGGTGTCACGCTGGGCCAAGGAGAGCAAGCTTCCCTACGTGCGGACGTTGGGAGGGCATCGCCGTTTCCCGGCCGGTCCCATCCGTGACCTGGCGGCCAGGCTGGCCTCTGAGGCCCAGGCCGAGGCCAGCAGCGCGGTGCAGTCCGTCAAGGTGGGGTAGCCAGGGCGTTTGCTTCATAAGCGAGAAGGCGTCTCCGGTTTGCAGTAAGGCCGGAGGCGCCTTTCGCGCGCTTCAATGGTGGTGCTAGCACCACCATTGAAGACACCGGCTGGCATCCTTTCTCGCAAGTGCCGCCTCGGGCCAAGATTCTGCGTATCCGCGGGTTAAGGAAAACCGCTTACCAAGTCGAAGATACCAACCCGAGGAGCGGCGCCATGATCCGTACTGTTGCCTTCCCTTCGGGGGAGCCGCTGGGCAAGGTCTTTGCCCGCGATCCGTCGCGGATCCTGCCAGCCCGAGGCGGCTCCATCTGCAACTGGGACCTCTGGGAGAAGCTGGGCGTAGCGCGGGGCCGCCTCGAGGTTCCGCCGCGCTGCGAGATCGGCCTGGCGATCGGGAGGGAAACCCGGGACGTGTCCGGTCTTGGGGCCCTGTATCCGGCCGACCTTCAGGCGCTTTCCTTTACCGAGGCTCCAAACTGTGAGGGCGCGCCTGAAACGATCGCCGCGATGACCGGGCTTCGAGAGCTCGATCTCACCACGATGCCCATTGGGGATGGCGGCCTGGCTCAGCTCCGCGGCCTGACGCAACTTCGCCGTCTCAACCTGAGCAAGACTGCGATCACTGATCGTTCGGCCGGTTCTCTGGCGTCGATGCAGCTACTGAGCGCCCTCGACCTTTGGGGAACCGGATTTGGGGATCTCGGACTGGCGCGTTTGCGAGGACTCAAGCATCTGAGCACCCTGAACCTGTGGGGCACCCAGGTGACCGATGTCGGGCTGGCAAGTCTCCGATGGATGGTCAAACTACGCCGTTTGAGACTTCCAAGAGAGTCGATCACGGATGCGGGTCTCAGGCACCTGGAAGGGCTTCGCTCGCTCAGGATGCTCGACGCATCCGGCGCCCACATTGGCGATGTCGGGCTGGGCCACCTGAGAGGGCTTCGCAT
>JBOGWM010000171.1:0-5468 GCA_050693695.1 Actinomycetota bacterium | reverse complement strand
GGCTGATGGCATGCACCAGGTCAGCACGGGGCGCTTCCTTCAGTTCACGGCGATCGGGATGCATGGTCGGCGCTGGACCTGGGCCATCAGCCAGCGGGACACCACCCAGCGTCCGCTCATCAGCCCGAGCGGCGTGGCTATGAACCCGACCGGGATCATGACCGCGGCTGGGGCGGCTGACGGGCCTGTGGCCAGCCTTCTCAGCCTAGAGGGAGCGCTGGGGCGTCGTGGGAGCGCCGTGCGCTGGTGCTGTACCCGCCCCCAGGCCCTGAGCCTGTGGCAAGGCCCCTCGAGCGGTCGGCGGGCAGCCCATGGTCTGATAGTGGACCCGGGGGGCCGAGCAAGGAAGGGCAAGATGAAGTCGCTTAGGCTGTCCGGCTTCGCTCTTGGGGCAGTGGCGCTCCTTAGTTGCTCCACCGATCCGTCCCGCCCCGGCGCAAGTGGAACCCCCATCGCCTTCCCCGGTCGCTGCTCGCCCCTGTGCCGAAATCCAGGCTGACTGGAGCAGGGACACCAGGAGCTACATGGAGTTGAAGCAGGCCGGGAGGGACTTTCAGGCTGGGGGGGCGCGTGGGTTCCTGGAAGACGAGTGGAAGGAAGGGGTAGCAGGAGGTGTTCGGAACTGATCAATCCACAAGGCAAGCACCTCCGGCGACAAACCCCTCTGTGCCAACATGATCTGAGACAACTTCCCCGCCGAAACTACTGACCTCGAGGGCGAGGAGGAGACCGATCCTGTGACCACCGTGACAACTCTGCCGCCGCGCGCCGATGCTGGAGCGATGAACGGCCGTCCCCCAGACCCCGAGGTCCCGGAGAAGCCGAAGCGCCGGAAGTTCTCCGCGGAGTACAAGCAGCGGATCCTCGCCGAGGCCGATGCCACGCCCGAAGGAGAGATTGGGGCCCTGCTGCGCCGGGAGGGGCTCTACTACTCGCATCTCGTCGACTGGCGCAACCAGCGGGACAAGGGGACCCTCGGCACCGCCAAGCCCGGCCGGCCCCCCAAGGACCCCAGGGACGTCGAGCTGGAGGCGCTCCGGGCTGAAAACGAGCGCCTCCGCCGGCGGGTCGAGCAGGCCGAGGCCGTGATCGATGTCCAAAAAAAACTCTCTCGGCTGCTTGGGATCGACTCGGAGACGACCAAGCGAGGCGACAGGTCATGATCACCGCGTCAGAACAGCTCGCCCGAGCCGTTGGCACCGCCGCCGCCTGCGATGCGCTCGGAGTCGCCCGGGCCACCCTGTACCGGCGCCGCAAGCCGCCGACCGCCAACGAGAAGCAACCCCGGCGACCCTCCCCTCGGGCCCTGAGCGCCGAGGAGCGTCAGGAGGTCCTCGACCTGGCGCATTCGGACCACTTCGTCGACCAGGCGCCGGCGTCGATCGTGGCCAGCCTCCTCGACGAGGGCCGCTACCTGTGCTCCATCCGCACGATGTACCGCATCCTCAGCGACAACGGGGAGGTGAGGGAGCGCCGCAACCAGCTGAACCATCCCGCCTACCGAAAGCCGGAGCTGCTGGGCACTGAACCGAACCAGGTGTGGAGCTGGGACACGACGAAGCTGCTGGGGCCGGTGAAGTGGACGTACTTTTACCTGCTGGTGATGCTCGACATCTTCTCCCGCTACGTGGTGGGCTGGATGCTCGCTCCCCGGGAGGACGCCGAGCTGGCCAAGGCCTTCATCGCCGAGACCATCGCCAAGCAGAACAACCCCACGGGCCTGGTGATCCACGCCGACCGGGGCGCCGCCCAGACGGCGAAGCCACTGGCCCTGCTGCTGGCTGATCTGGGTGTGACCAAGTCCCACTCCCGTCCCCATACGTCCAACGACAACCCTTACTCGGAGGCTGCGTTCAAGACCCTGAAGTACCGCCCGAGCTTCCCGGCCCGCTTCGGCTCCATCGAGGACGCCCGCAGCTTCTGCCGGGAGTTCTTCACCTGGTACAACACGGTTCACCGCCACGCCGGCATTGCCCTGATGACGCCCGAGGCTGTCCATTACGGCGAAGCCGAGGCCCTGCAGACCGTCCGCGGTCAAGCCCTTCTCGCCGCCTACGAGGCGCATCCCGAGCGCTTCGTGAAGGGCACGCCTCGGCCATGGCCGCTGCCCACCGCTGCCTGGATCAACCGGCCGACCGTTCAGACCACGACCGATAGGAGGTGAGGTTACCCCTCAGAAGATTTCTCAGAAAGTTGTCTCAAAGTTGTTGACACGTTCCGCCAGATCACCACAAGCAGGACGCAGAAGACAAAGAACGGAGCCCTGCTCACCAGATTGGAGCATGCCTCTGCGAAACGGTCAAACAAGCTTCGCCCATCTCCGCTCTTGCTGTCCTCGCTCATTCCCTCTCCTTCCCGCTGCATCCAACACCCACCCGGTGAAGGTATCAGTTGGTCGGGCTGAGAGAGAGGATGTCCCGAGGCTCGCAAGCTCGTTATCGAGTGAGGAGAGGCTAGGCCTTCAGGTGATACTTGCGCTGCGCCTGTTTGGAAGTGGAGCTGTCGACCCAGGTGAGCTCCCAGTCGCCGGCGTCGATCTGAGATTCCCTGTTGAAGCCGAGCCACTTGCCAGTCATGCTCTTGCCCGTCGGGTCGATCAGCAACTGAAGAGCGCCGTGATAGGTCGCTCCCCGGTAATAGCCTGTTGGCGAGGTCCGTTCGGCCCAGACCCCGGTCACCGCGGAGCCCTCGACCGATAGGTCGAGCTTCAGCTTTGAATCCACGGAGTTGGGAAGGCTTTCCCCGGAGAGCTCGCTGCCCTGGCGCCGCAGCACTACGTAGTGTTCGGCTTCGAAGGGCTTGTTTCTGCTCGAGCTGAAGAACGTGTACTTGCTGTGCCAGATGCCCGACAGCTCGGCCCGGGAGCCGGAGATAGCGGGCGCGGGCGACTCGCCTTTGTCGCCCCATGCATTGGAAGGCATAGTCGCCGCCAGCGCAAGGCCGGCGCTCAGCTTGAGCAGCAGCGACCGGCGGTCTGTATCCGGCTCGATCCATTCTGCCCAGGTCGAGGCGGCTCGTGCAAGCTCATGTACGTTGACCGTCTCAACCCGGTCCGCAAACGTCGTGAGGTCGCTTAGGGCAAGGGGCGACGCGGCGTGTCCGTTGACAATGGCCGGCAGGCACTGGAGGTCCTGGTTGGCCCGGTGAGCGGAATCGAGGTTCCGGTAGTCCGGGCAATCGATCAGAAGGTTCCCAACCCAGCATTCATAGAGCCGGGCAAGCCGGATGAGCACCTCGAGCGACGGCGAGTAGCCGGTGCTGGCCGGCCACAGCTCCCAGTACGAGAAGTTCTTGAAGCTCTTCGGGTCGGCCGGCCATCGCTCGTTCCATCGATCCGCCGCCTCGCGCTGGCTCCAACCATGGGCGAGGCGAAAGGCCGCCCGAGCGTTCAATCCGTACTGGCTTCGGAAGACTTGGGCCACCTCCACCCACGTCTTGCCCCGGTCGCGGAGGCTGGCTGCGAGCTGAAGCTGCTCCTGCTTGAGGCTGCGCACCTTCACGGCCATATCCTACCCGTTGATCGGGGAGAGCTTGTCTCGGAAGATCACGGTTCCCCGGGGTGGCTTCCGGCCCATCTCTGCCGCAGAGTTGGGTCGTGCGCCCAGCGGGGGGTGGTGCGGATGGGTTGCGGCGCCGGGTCACGGGGGGCCGGCCCGGCGCCGCCGTCCACAGGCGGCTGGCGGGGTTCTGCCGTTGAGGGGACGCTCGGTGAAGCTGACTCGCGGGGAACCCACGTTTCTGGCCGTCCGATGGGAAGTGGAGGCCGCCCGTCCCGAGCAGGCCGGGATCGTTGTCTTCGAGGCGACCCTCTGTCACGCCCACCGCCGGCAAATCTGGGACCAATACCCCAATACTTGGGGTTGCGGGCGGCTCGGCGACTCCTGCGACCTCTGTGAGGCTCGCACCCCGCACCGAGTCTGAGCCTTTTCCGGCCGGCCGATGCCTCGACCGCGTTCAAGACGGCTTCTGGGGTTTGGGAGGGATCGTTAGTTTCTGGCCGATGGTCAAATCATCGCCATTGGGGAGGTTGTTCGCCTGAGCCAGGAAGGCTCCGAGCGACGCGTCTCCATAGAGCTTTTTGGCGATGGACCAGAGCGTATCGCCGGCCTTCACCACGTAGACACCGCCGGCCTGGCCCGGGGCCGGGCTCACCTCCGAGGCCGAGCCGGGAGCCGCGGACGGGGCGGGAGCGCCCGGCTGCTCCCTCGCCGCCCGGAGCTTCGCCTCGAGCCGTTCCACCTCCGCCCGCGCCGATGCGAGCTTGCGTTCCGTCTGGCTCAGATCCTCGCTCGACGCCCCGCCGGGGGCCGTTGCCCGGCCGAAGAGAAAGGCCAGTAACAAGGCCACGCCCAACGTGACCACCCTCCCCCACAGGATTCCCTGAGGCTGACGCCTTCGCACTCGCTGAAGGAAGGATTCCCTTTCGCTGGATTCAGAAAAATTGCCCATCTAGCTGACCCCCGCCCCGAAAAGGATGGCCCAGCCATCCGCACGCCCCGAACTCCGGAAAGGCTACAGGTTTGGCCTCCCGTCACGCTACTGCGGACGGACAGAGCGCCAACTCGCCCCAAGCCGTACCCGCGCGGGGTCTTTTTACGCTTTTAAGACCGTGAGGCGGAGGAGAGGGAGGTCCCCGCCCGCTCGACGCAGGAGTCGCGGGCCACAAAGGCCCCATTTATTGCAGGATCGGGGGGAGGTTGAAGTGGAACGAAAAATTGATGAATCCGAGCTGGAAGGCCATCACGGATACTTGCGGACCGCCGAGGTGGCTCGCATCTTTCATGTCTCGACCAAGACGGTTGCTCGCTGGGCGACGCTGAACAAGCTCCCGCACATGAAGACGCTGGGAGGGCACCGCCGCTTTCCCGAGGACGTGATCCGACAGATAGCGGAGAGACTCGCCGGCTCCGACCAGGACCCCGAGGAAGTGCTCGACCGGTAGTTCGCTGGCGGCGGAGCTAGCTCGGGGAGCGCGCCTCGCTCCACAGGCGGCTGCGGATGGTCCCCAACGGGCCAACCTCGACGGCCACCCCGTTGCGATAGGCGATGGAGAGTCCCGAGAAGGGCGAGATGCGGGCTCCGGGCAGGATGATGCCCACGAGGTTGAGAGGATCCGCGGCCGAGACGATGACCTCTCGAGAATCCTCTCCCGACCTGCGGACGGCACGCAGGGCCTCGACCGCCTCGGGGAGCGCGAACTGCTCACCGACGAAGCCCGACACGAAGCGGCCTCCCCGGATCGTCGCCTGCGCCTCGAGGCGACGGTAGATCTCGAGGAGCACCCGCCAGGGGGGAGCCGCGCGCTCCCTGGCGAGGAGATCACGAAAGACCACGCCGTAGCGCCGGAGGAGCTGTCGGGCGACCGCCTCGTAGCGCGACGCCTGCGCACCGGACTCGATCTCATATCCATAGAGCGCCCAGCGCCCCACCGGGAGGGCTCGGCTCCGCCCGCTCGCGGCCGGAAGCGC
>JBOGWM010000170.1:0-5565 GCA_050693695.1 Actinomycetota bacterium | reverse complement strand
CAGCTCGTCGCCGGAGAGGGCGGAGGCTGGGGACAGAGCCTGAAGGGCGAGGACGTCGACCTCCAGGTCCCGGTCGGTCTTCCGAGTCACGTTAATCGTCATGTCGATCATTGAGATATCACCTCCTCTCGCGATGGTGCTGCACGAGAGCGCAAGCTCGGGTGCGCAGAGGATTGACCGTCTGCCTGCCACGTCCGGCTCCCCTTCCGGGCTGATGCCACGTCGGATACGAACGATTCGATCTGGTGGTAGAGCGCCAGGACTCCCGCCCGTCCGGTGATCACGTGATCCTCTCCGGGCAGCGGGAGGAACCACAGATCCCGCCCGTCCCGGTGTCCGTGCGCCCGGAGCCGGTCGCATAGCGCTTGAGACTGCTCGATGGGGATCACCCGATCCCGGCTCCCGTGGGCGATGAGCAGTTTGGCATCGAGGTCGCCGCAGCGGCGGAGAAGGTCGGACTCCTCCTCGGGGCGCATGGGGCTTGCCAGCACGTCGACCAGCCGCCGTACCGATGGCGTCCCCGCGGACCTGATGCTCGACAGCGAGGTGAACGGAGACAGCGCGATGACGCCGTCGCAGATCTTGCGGCGGGTGGCCGCGGTCATCAGCGCGAGGAATGCACCGTAACTCTGCCCGTAGAGCACCAGCGTCGCCTGTCCCCCGGCGCTTTGGCGCATCGCGGTGGTGACCGCCACCGCGTCGTCCAGATCGACCGAGCCGGCTGCCCCTTCCAGCGTCCCGAGGAAAGCATCCCCGTAGCCGGTGGATCCGTGATAGTTCGGCGCCACCACGACCGCGCCCAGCCCCGCGAAGAGCTGCAGCTCGCGGGTGAACCCCGCCGACCACTGGTCGACCGGCCCTCCGTGCAGCGCCACCACGACCAGATCGCGCCGGCTGCACCCGGGTGGCTCGTAGACCAGCGTCTCGAGGTCGCCGCGGGGGCCGGGGAAAGAGATCAGACGGGGAGCGACGAGCTCGCCTGGGAGCGGGTCTTGCGTGCCGGGCGTCTCCTCGAAGCGGAACAGGTCCCGGGCTGTCAGGTAGCTGGCGCAGGACATCGGCGCCGTCGGGGTGCTGAACGCAAAGCGGACGCGGTCTCCGGCATCGACGACAGAGCTTCCCACCACGCCGTCGGGGAGCCGGAGGGGGCCCGTTACGGCCAGGCTGGACGGGTCGGCAAGCCAGAGCTCGGTGACCGCTCCTCGCTGGCGACGCAGGACGAGCTGCCCGCCGCTGCGCCCGCAGGGGACCGCGGAGCGCTCCTCGCCCGGGAGGTCCGGGAAGAAGCGAACCAACCGGGCGTCTCCCAGCGCGGCGACGCCGACCCGATGGTAGCCCGAGCAGTCGCTGGCCACCCAGAGCAGCCCTCGTCGGGCATCGCAGGCCACGATGCGGTCGTTGCTGGCGTCGGCGATGTGGAAGAGGCGGTGGTAGGTCCGCCCCGCGAGATCGATGACATAGCCGCTGGCTGCGCCCCCCGCTTCGGTGACGTTGGCTATCAGGGAGCGGGTCGGATCCAGCCAGCCACCGACGCTGAGGATGCCCGGAACCCGGGCAAGGGGGCGGAGCCTGGGCTGGCCATCCTCGATCCGCAGGATCGTGGACACGCCGTCCGCATACGAGACCGCCAGGTCCCAGTCGGCGCCCTCCAGAGGGGGGACCAGGCTGAGCATCATGGCCTCGCAGTCGGCGACGGGCCGGATCGTCCATGTGCCGCCGCCGCCTCGGCCGCCTCGGCGGGCTTCGATCAACTGAAACCATCCTTCTTCCTCCTCGCCGCAGCAGATCTGGATGCGCTCCGCCGAGGGGAAGCCAAGCTGCGAGTGGATGGACAGCGCTCGATCGTCCCGGTAGACCTCCCGGGGGCCGGACCCGTTCCTCGAGTCCTGCAAGTCCTGCGCCTCGACCGAGACGGTGCCGGCGCGGTCGGTGAGGTAGGTGACCCGGCGCCCGTCGGGGGTGAATGCGAAGGCGCTTCGGGACGGTATGCGCGCCAGACGATCCACGAAGCTCATGCGCGGGCCGCCGACGCGCCTTGTTCGAGCAGCTTGTCGGTCATCAAGGGCCGTGGACCTCCGTGAAGCAGGCGAAGGAGGAAGGAGCCGATCCCGGCGAGACCCGTGTTGTAGGAGGCAGTGACGTCGAACTCCGTGTCGTCGGGGAAGACCACGAGGCCGTCGTGGATGGTCCGGCGCCCGTAGATACTGCTGGCGATCTCGATCGCCAGGTCGCGGTAGCGCGCCACCCCGGTGAGCTGGTGCAGGTCCAGTAAGAACTCCCCGTTTCCGGCTAGGCCGTGACACTGGACGAGCGAGCTGCGCCATTGCTCCTTCATCACCGTCCCGACCGCCAACTCGGCCATCCGCCGGTACCGTTGCTCGCCGGTCACCGCGTAGGCTCGGATCAGCACGGTGCCCACTCCCGATGCGCCATGGCACCAGTGGGGCCAGGCATAGATCTGAGCCTCGCCGGGGCCCGCCACCCAGGTGGCCCCGTGCTCTTCCAGGCGAGCCACCCTCATGAGGGTCTCCACGCCCTCCAGCGCCAGCTCGCGGTAGCGGGCCTCGCCGAGCGCGGCGGCCGCGCAGAGCAGGAAATAGGCGATGCCGGAGCTCCCGTGGGCGAAGCCGTACATCGTCAGGCCGGCGAAGGTGGACGTCGCGTCCTCCGGTACCGCCCAGACGGGGCCCGCAGGCCCGGGTCGCGCCGCTCTCGCGAGGTCCGCCGCCGCCGCCTCTACCCGATCGAGGAACCGGTCCTCACCGCTGAGCTCCCACTGGTGAAGCTGCCCGAGGCCGATCCCGGCAGTGCCGTGGGTGAGGTCCGGGTTGAACGAGGTGACCGGTACGGCCAGGGCTATCTCGCTCGCCCGGCTGGCCAGGGTCTCATCCTCGAGCAAAGCTGCGGCCTCCCCCAGGAACCAGGCCGCACCCGAGAGCCCGAAGTACAGGCCCGGCGGTCGCGCCGGCCAGGCGGCGATGGTCTCCGACACCCACTTCGCGGTCGCGGTCACCAGCTCCAGGAGTGCGGGGTCGTCGCTCACCCGGCTCGCCTGGCAGAGGAACAGGCCGGTCCCGCCGGCGCCCGCCTGCACGTCGCAGCTATCCATCGTCAGCCCCGCGCAGTTCGTGGGCCACAGGTACTGCCCGCCCGGGTTGATGGTACGGGCCATCCAGCGCCCGATGTCGCCGAGGGCCTGAGACAGCTCGGCTACCGGCACGGGCGCCAGCTCGTGGGCGCAGCGAGAGCGACCGGGCTGGCCGAGGGCTTCGAGGACCCGGCGCGGTCCCCACCGCTGCCGGGGGTCGTCGGCCATGCAGCCCAGCACGAGATCGCAGACCCGAGTGGTGATGCGTCCATAGTGCTCTCCCCTGATGACCCAGTCGCGCAGCCGCTCGCTCATCGGTCGGACCTGTCCCCGGTCGGGGGCGAGGTTCGGGGCGGAACCCAGGGCCACGCATCCGATGGTGGCGCCCAGGCTGAAGTAGTCGTCCGGCAGGCCCGAGGGTTTGCCGGCCACCCGATCCGGAGAGATGAAGGCAGGTGTTCCGGCTACCCAGTCCGGCGGAGGCCCATCGCTGAGCAGATGAGCCAACTCCAGGTCCACGAGGCGAAGTTCCCCGCCCGGGAGCACCATGAGGTTGTTGGGCGTGAAGTCATGCAGCAGTACTCCGGCGCCGTGCATGGCCTCCATCGTTTCGGCCAGCTTTCGGATCATCGCCACCAGCTCCTCGGCGCTGGGCTCTCGTCCGGTTTCGGCAAAACCAAACGACACCTCCTCCCGCAACACCCTGCCCGCGAAGTGCTCGAGGACCAGGAAGAGGTGACCCTGCTGCTCGAAAACCTCCAGAAGCCGGGGTGTCCGTCCCAGGTGCGCCACCAGATCCAGCAGGCGGGCCTCGTGGCGCAGGGAATCAACGGAGTAGCCGGTGAGAGCTTGCGACTCCACGTGGGCGCGGGCTTCCTTTAGGACCACCTCCGTGCCGGTGACCCGGTCTTCCGCGAGGTACACCCCACCCTTGTTCGCGTGCTTGAGCGCCTGACGCACGATGTAGCGCCCGTTGAGCAGGACTGCCCCGCCGGGGCTCTCGCGGCGAGGGGGGCGGGGATCGTCTTGCGGGCTGGATGACTCGCTTGCAGCGAATGGGTCGGTTACCCACGCCGGCGGGCTGAACCAGGCAAGGCGCTCGTCGGGCACGGGATTGCCGTTGGGATCGCGGATGACGCCGACGAACCCCCCGTCATCGTCGAACACGCCGTCTCCGCGGAAGGCGCCGTAGCGGTAGTGCACCAGGCTACCCGGACGCAGGGAGCGATCCGACAGGATCGCGGGGCCGGCCAGACCCCGGGTGGCGCGGTCACAGGCGTCGGCGAGGCATATCGCCTGAGCATCGTCGACCGGGTAGATGGTGATGAACTTGCCGGCGGAACCTCGCGGGGTGTAGGGAGTATTGAGCCCGCGAACCCGGTCGCGGGTGGCGGCGAATTTGAACGGGGCGCGCTCGCGCAGCAGGAGGGGTATGACCGCCCCCAGGACCTCCCGCGCGGAGCCGCTCGTGGCCGAGATATGAAGTTTCCAGCCCTGGGGCCGCATCTGCACACCGGCCGGCATGAGCTGGACCCAGAGGCTGTGGCGGCCCCATTCCCACCCGGGGCCATGCGCATCCAGCAGGCTGCGAGCATATCCTGTTAAATCGTCCTCGGCCGCTTCGTCAATAGCGGTCGGCGCCCCCCAGTAACTTCCCATCGGATTGAGATGCATCGGGCGTATCCTTTCCCCTTCTCAGATGAATCGACGGTTATTGACGCGCAAGTCTCGTAATATCTTTGATATCAATGTCTGCGGCGCGATGGTCCAGTCCGGCGTCATATTGGGCGAGACTCTTCGGACGATCCTTGAGAATATTGGAAAAGTGTCCTCCGATACGCGTTCGCGATCAAGAGGTTACCCGTGTCGATTTCCTGTCTTCATTACGCCAGCCTCCAGCTTCGAATTGTGGCCAATACTGGCGCTGGAACGTCACGGAACGTAGATGGGTTGGATCGTTCGCTTTCTCGAGTTCCTCCAGCCTGATGGACCACCATCTCGCTCGCTGAGGCGCCCTGCGCTTGGAGCGGGCAGGGGAGCCGTCTCGGACTTCTACGGAGTCGAGGAGGGACGCGCGCAGAAAAACTACAGCATGTGAAGGATGGTCATCTTATCGGTATTCGCTACCGTTCATGAGGCATGAGATACGAGTGTATCGAAACAAAAAGCGCTGCCTATTTATCGATTACGATACGTCATGCATTCAAATTAAATATTTAAGAGAATTCTCAAGTCTCGTTCGCGATCTTCCGATAGCCTAATAGAGGGTTAAGCGCAAAGAGAGTGACTAGTGGCTGAGAACCGGTAAGACCCGTTCTCGCCCACCGTGGGAGGTCTTCTTCGTGGCTGGCAATGCGTCCCCGTCTTTTCCTTTGGCCGGGCTCCATCTTCATTCTTACCCTGGAGGGGGTGGCGGCTCGGCCGACTCCGGACCCGCGGAGGGGACCGATCGTGGGGCGGGGATGACCGGCATCATC
>JBOGWM010000169.1:0-2121 GCA_050693695.1 Actinomycetota bacterium | reverse complement strand
ATGTTACGGACCTCATTGAGGGAGTCTTTGAGGTTCGCCGTCGGTCGCGTAAGAGGCGAGAGGTGGCTCCTCGGCCACTCGCGGCGCAGTGGCGGGCGCCGTTAGCCAGCCCACGGGATCTCCCGAGGCGGGCAGGCTGACGCCCGGCATCATGAGCTCGGAGCAGGTCGAGCGATCGAACCGGGTCACATCGGTGGGGCCCGCGTGCGCCAAGGCATCCATGACCAGCGAGAAGGCCACGGCATCGGCCGCGAGCCCGACGTGGGAGACCCCGCGTCCCGCACACAGGTCCTGGATGGCCACATTCGATGCGCCGTCCAGCTCGGACGTCGGTCGTCCGAGCGCCAGCGTCTGGACGAGCTCGTCGTTGCGGCTCCAGATGCTGGTATAGGAGACGCGGCCCGGGGTCTCGTCCACCGAGTTCAGCGCCCGGAGGAACCGGGCGCTGTCCCGGAACTGCCAGACCGCCGGGGGGGCGCACGGCAGGGGGCACCCCATGTCGCCGGCCCCGGGATCGGCGAGCCCATGATGCGGCGTGCCGAGCGTCACGAGGTCGTCCACCAGCTCCCGGGTCCGGGGCCACCAGCGCAACACCCATCTGGGCTCCACGCCTCCCTGGCTGTGGCCCATGATGTCGATCTGGCGTCCCGAGACGGCTGCGATCCGGCGCACCGCATGCACCACGTACTCGGCCGACACCTGCATGTCTCCCCAGCCCCTGCCGGGAATATCGATCGTGCAGACGTCGTAGCCGAGAGCCGGCAGGGTGCTCGCATAGTTCCACCCCCAATTCTCCTCGCCGGTGGACCCCAGCCCGTGCACGAGCAGCACGGGCTCGTGATTCGGGTGGTCGAACGAGGACGGGCACGCCAAGGCCCCATCCAGGGCGCTCTGTGGGGCGGAGAGCGGGGAGTCGCCCTCGGCCATCGCGGGAACCGCTGACAGGGAAAGAATCAGGACGAGAAGGCTGGCAAGCGCGCCTCGCCATGCCTTGTGAACGTCGGTTGCCCTCGGCTTCTCCAGCACGCCACCAGCCTCCTCAGCAATGCATCAGTTTTCAATGATACGTTATCCGACGGCAACATCGCCCAGCATCCACGTCGATCGCTGGTGCCGCGCGATGGCGAGGGCAATCTCGCCATCGCGGTCTCGATGCTGCTGGTGGCCACCCTGCCGCCGCCCGCGATTGTCGGGGGCCTGGGCGTCTTCGCGCTCGGGATCGTCTATCGCCGTCTCACTCGGGGACGATCTCCACGGAGGCGCTCGAGCGGTTGAGAAGGACGCGGAACCGACGAGACTTCTCCGTCTCCAGCACGCCGGAGCCGGAGAACTCGCTCGGGTCACCTCCCGGGAGCCTGGCCATGAGGCGAGCGTCGTACTGGTGAGCTCCCCCCTTTTGGAGGGTGATCTCGATCGTGGCCAGGGGCCGCTCGGCGCCCACCTCGAGGCTTCCCACGCGCCGCTGGTCCACGAAGACGTCAAGGCGCTCGCTGTGATGAAACGGGGGAAGCTCCCGCGTGAGAGTGAGGGTGATGGTCGCCTCCCGATCCCCGGCGGGTCGATCAGGTCGGGGGGCGGTGGAGGTCTCGGGGCCGGAGAAGCTGCGGAGCCACAACAGCCCGCTCGCTATGACGAGCGCGCCGCCGATCGTCGTCAGCGTGAACCGGGGCAGCCGTCCCAGCTTGGGGAGCGTTGCCCCGCGGTAGGTCAAGCCGCCGCCCACGACGCCTGCCAGCAGAAGCAGTGATCCAAAAGCGAAAACGGCGACCACGAATTCCATGTCAGAAGCATGAGCGTTCCGAATCGGAGAGTCGAGCGGGGTCAATCTTCTGGCAAAGAGATGATCCTGGCGTCCGTCTCTACGACCAGCGGTCAGTCCTGGAGCAGGCCGGCCCAGCTCCTTCGCTCCCTGGCAGGGTCCACCAGCGGCTCGAGTCCACGCGGCGCTCTCGTCGTCGAGAGCAGCGCCGAGATGCACGATCCGGATGTTCGAGTCGGTGGGAAGCACCCGGGTCGCAAGAGCGGCTCGGAAGCTGTTCTTGACCGGACGCATGTGGGCGAGCACCGCCATTGTCGAGGCGACCCGGGTCGTGCGGCCCTCAGCCCCGACATCCTGCCGTC
>JBOGWM010000168.1:0-7435 GCA_050693695.1 Actinomycetota bacterium | reverse complement strand
CCAGACCATTCTCGCCGGCCTGGCCCTCACGCATCCTCCCGAGAAGGTGAGCCTGCTGCTTCTCGATTACAAGGGCGGGGCGACCTTCTCGGACCTCGCCCGCCTGCCCCATGCCGCGGGCATGCTCACGGACCTGGAGGGACACCTCGGCGCACGGGCCCTCATCTCGCTGAATAGCGAGCTCCGACGCCGGGAGAAGATCCTCCTGGAGGCCGGCGCGGCGAGCATCTCGGAATACGAGAAGCTGACGTCCGCCTCGGGTACCTCCCGGGCGCGTCCCCTCCCCAACCTGGTCATCGTGGTGGACGAGTTCGCCACGCTGGCCCGGGAGCTCCCCGACTTCATGGACGCCCTCATCGACGTCGCCCAGCGTGGGCGAAGCCTCGGGGTGCACCTGCTGCTCGCCACCCAGAGCCCGGGAAGCGGGGTGGTGAGCCCCAAGATCCAGGCCAACATCAATTTCTGGATCTGCCTGAGGGTCGCCCTGGGGACGGAGTCCTCGATGGTGATCGGCACCGATCAGGCGGCTCTCATCCCGGTGAACGCTCCGGGTCGGGGCTACCTCAAGGTGGGCGGCCAGGTGACCGGATTTCGCACCGCCCGGATCGCGACGCCCGTCGAGGACCCCCAAGCCCGGTCCTCGATACGGGTGACGCCGTTCGTCGACACCCGGCCCATCGGGACCCTCGCCAAGCTGGTCCCCGGCAGCGACGTGTCCCTCCGCGGGGCGCGCTCGGAGAGCGTCAGCCGGACGGCCACCGAGCTGCAGCTCGTGTGTACCCGGATGGCCGAGGAGGCCGCGAGGCTGAGCATCGAGAGGACGCCCTGTCCCTGGCTTCCTCCCCTCCCGGCGCAGCTCTGCCGGGAGGAGGTGGTGGAGTCCGCCAATCCGGATCCCTCCCGCCTCACCGTGCTCCTGGGACTCTCCGACGAGCCGGAGCTACAACGCCGGATGCCTCTCCGTCTCGACCTGTCCTCGGAGGGGACCTGCGTGGTCCTGGGCGTCCTGGGGTCGGGGAAGACCACCCTGCTCCGACAGGTCGCCCTCGACGTCGCCCAGGGACATGGTGCGGGAGATGTTCACCTCTACGGCCTCGACGCCGGGGATGGCTCGCTTGCCCCCGTGGGCGGGCTTCCTCACTGCGGCGACGTGGTCGGGGTGGACGATCTGGATCGCACCATCCGGCTGCTGGGGCGCCTGGGCGCCATGGCGGAGGAGCGGCGGAGCGATCTGGCGGGATCGGGGGTGAGAGACTGGGTGCGATACCGGCAGGCGGACAGGGAAGGAGAGGAAACACCGCGGGCGCCCGGGGCCGCCGCCTGGGTGATCTTGCTCATCGACGACTACCCCGCTTTCACGGAGGTCTCCGACGGCTACCGGCATGGAGCCCTTGCCCACCAGCTCGCCTCGCTGATGCGAGGCGGCCCCACGGTGGGCATCCACACCGTCATCGCCGCCCCCCGGCGCAGCGACTTCATGAGCGCCACCTTCGGCCTGTTCGGTCGGAGGATCCTCCTCCGCCAGGCCGAGCGGGCCGACTACGATCTGGTGGAGCTTCCCAGGGAGCTGCACCCCATCGCCCCGCCCCCCGGGCGGGCCTATGTCAGCGGGACCATCCCACGAGAATGCCAGGTGATCTGGCCGCAGGGATCGGAGGACTCCTACCCCCCGCAGTCCCAGGCGGCCGCCCTGATCGCCGCCACCGCCCCCCTCCCACCGCAGGCCTGCCCCCCTCCGGTGCCCGCCTTCCCATCCAGGGTGACGCTCTCCACGCTGGCGGGCCTGCGGCCCCGGGAGACCGCCGAGCTGCTGATCGGGATCGGCGGAGCGGAGCTGGAACCGCTCGGAGTGGATCTCAACCGATGGGGTCCCCATCTGCTGATCGCAGGCCGGGATCGCTCCGGGCGCAGCAGCGCCCTGCAAACCTTCCTGGAGACCATCAGCGCCGCAGAGCGCCAGACCCGTTTTCTGATTCTCACCCCTCGTCCCTCCCCCCTGCGGAAGCTGGCCGCCGATCCGCGGGTGATCACCCTCGCGGGAAGCGCCGAGGAGGTCGTGGAGGCTCTACGATGGGCCGACGAGGGCCAGGAGCTGGCCTCGGTGGTCCTCGTCGCGGACGACTGCGAGTCCCTTGCTCCCGAGACCGTCGGCCCCCTGGAGAGGATCCTGCGAAAGGCTCGGGAGAGCGGGCTTCGGGGGCTGTTCGCCGGACGGACGGAGGATCTGCTGGCGACCTACGACAACTGGTTACGGTACCTGCGCTCGCTCTCCTGCGGGATCCTGCTCGCTCCCCAAACCCACGACGGCGACCTCTTCGAGCTGCGCCTGCCTCCCACCCCGATCGCCTGGACGCCCGGGCGGGGCTACCTCATCCTGGGCCGAGAGGCCCTCGCCCTCCAGGTCGCGCTCTGCTCCGAAACCTCTCCTACCCCCATTCCACCTTGAGCGGGAGCTGCTTCGCCCCGATCATTACCCTGGGATCAAAGAGCTCCACACCCTCGTCCACGGTCAGGGAGGCGCAGCGCTCCAGGAGGATGTCCAGCGCGATCCTGGCTTCCAGCCGGGCAAGCGGGGCCCCGAAGCAGGCATGGATCCCATGCCCGAAGGACAGGTGCCGGTTGGGTCGGCGCCGGATGTCGAAGTGGTCGGGATCGGGGAAATGCCGCTCGTCGCGGTTGGCGGAGGCCATCCAGAAGTTAACCACCTGCCCGGCCGGGATCGTCTGGTCGCCGAGGGTGGTCTCCCGGGTGGTGAGACGGGTTCCCCAGGGGAAGGGAGGGCGATAGCGCAATATCTCCTCGATCGCCATCGGGAGGCCGGCGCGGTCGGCCCGCAGCGCCGTCGCGGCCTCGGGATGCCGGTCGAAGCAGAGGACGGCGTTGGTGAGCAAGGTGGTCGTGGTGATATGCCCGGCGATCATCAGCAGAGCGATAAAACCGACGATCTCCTCGTCCTCGAGCCGCTCCCCATCCACCTGCGCGGCGATCAGAGAGCTGGTGCGGTCGTCCGTGGGGTTGGCCCGACGGTGGCGGATATGGGTGAGCAGGTACGCATTCATCTCCCGGAACGTGGGCCCAAAGCTCTCCATCATCTCCTCGTCCGGGATGGCCGTGGCCGGAGCACCCCGATCCAGTATGGCCCTGGCCCACCGCCGGAAGTCGTCCCGGTCACCGGGGGGGATGCCAACCATCTCGGCGATGACGGCCACCGGAAGCGGGTAGGCGAGCCCGGCTACGAGGTCGAAGCGCGGCGCGCCGCCCGGCGCGTCCAGCAACTCGTTGGTGATGGCGGCGATCCGGGGCGCGAGCTGCTCGACCACGCGGGGGGTGAACGCCTTGGTGACCAGACGACGCAGCTTCGAGTGCTGGGGCGGGTCCATCCCGATGAAGCTGCCTCGTGCGAAGAGCTCGAAATCCTCCTGGGAAGGTATCACCGCCCGCAAATCGGAGGAGTATGTGGTTGGATCCGCAAGTATCCGCTCGATGTCGTCATAGCGGAAAGCGTGCCAGCTTCGGAACGGTTGGTCGTAGCTGACCGGATGAGCATCACGCATCCTGGCGAACCAGGAGAGCAGCTCATCGAAGTCGCCCCGCTGATCGACGAAACTTACCGGATGCTCAGCCCGCTTGTGCATCCTGGCTCCCGCTTCTTCTTCTGGGGGTGATTAGTCAGGAAAACATCATTAAATGTACCGGAGCATTATAGAAAGGTCAAGCGTCACAGAGGGCGGTCAGCACCTGATCGACAGAATCCCGGCTCACCGTCTCGAGCTGGACGAGCGACTCGGATGACTCCCCGGCGCTCGAGAGCAGCCAGATCCCCGCCGCAGCGCCGTCCACCAGCCCGAATCCCCGGGCGGCGACGATGGTCCGACCCCGGCGCCTCATCGCCAGAAAGCCGATGGTGGTTGCGGACCCGCTGAGGAGTTGGGAGAGAAGCTCTGCGGCGTCCCCGGGCACTCCGGCCTCTCGGAGCAGGTCGGCAGCCCCCGAGGGGCCGCCGCAGAGTCCCTCCCTCCAGATCGCCTGAAGCCGATCCTCCGGGAGTCGAACCGCGGGGCAGGGGACCCGGTATCCGTCGCTCAGGCCCAGGAACTCCTTCAGATCCGCGATCAGCTCCCGGCCTTCCAGCATCTCGAACTGATGCATACCGTCGGGCAGGCCGAGGTGGCGAAGGCATCGCGCCCCCAGGCGGGCGGCCGGCCCGAGATAGGCCACCCACACCTCCTCCCGGCCGAGAAAGGGGGTGCGAAACACCGCGAGCACCCGATCCGCCGCCCAGCAGCGGGCAAACAGCCGGACCAGGGGCGGCGCCAGAGACACCTGGTCCCCAAGCTCCACCAAAAGATGCCTGCGCACCAGGTTACGCCTCGACTCCTGCAGGGCTGCGAGCCGCGCCGGCTCGGGCTGCGACCACCACCAGCCGGCCGGGACCCCCGGCATGGAGGGGACCAGCGACTGCTCCTGCACCGCCAGAGCGACCAGCAGCTCCGCGTCGCTCAGGCGAAGCGGCACCCGCGGCGGCGAACCCTGCCCGACCACGTCACCAGGGGCGGAAAGAGCGCTTTCGATCATCCTCGGTACGCCGCCTCCGTCGCCTCGTAGTTGACGGCCATGGTCGCCGCCGACGCCCCGAGCTCGTTCAAGGCCTGAGACAGCCTGTCCAGGGCCGGGCGAAACTCCAGGTCCCAGCCACTGCGAAATCGCTGGGCCGCCGGAGACTCCCAGTCGGTACCGGCGATTGCCTGCGTGACGTGCACCTTGACCGCCTCGATGCTTCCGGCCTCACCTCGGCATCGGGACTCCAGCACTCGAAGCTGGTCGGGGCTCACTCGAATGAGAGACATTCTTTTCCCTTTCTCTTATATTTAAGCTCTTCTACAGATAACAATAGATAATAGAGCGCAAGAATATAGAAAGGCAAGCCCCGCCTGGGGTCTAGATCCTCATGGGAGGGCCTGCCCTCCCCCCGTCAACCCGACTCCTGCGCCCGTACCGTCGAGGCGACGGTCAGGGTCAGCGGCGCCGCCCCGGGCAGCAGGATACGCACCAGGGTGAGGTTCGAGATGGCGCTTGCCGTGACCGTGATCTCGGTGAGGTCCGGCGAGAAGGTGACGAACACGTTCTTTATCCGAAGCTTGGTCGCGTTGATCGCGAGGGAGTCCTCGGCCCGGCGCCGGGCGGCGTCTTCGTCCAGACGCACCACGGGATGGCCCGCCGGACTCCGGGCGTGGACAGAGTCCTGATCGAGGTCGGAAGCCCCCGCGATCGCCGCGGCGTCCACGATTCCCGCGAGAGCTCTCCGATCGGAGAATGCCCGCCACAGGTCGAGGCTGATCCCCCCGAGAAAGAGCAGGATCACGCAGAGCCCGAGGATCCAGATCGTCATAAAGCCCTCGTCCGAGCCGTCCTTTGACTTCGGGGGTTCGCACCTTCTGGCGCATGAGGGCCGGTATCCTCCAGCAGCGGTGCCACCCCCCGAGCCCCCGCGCTCTCGCATCCTACTGGCTCCGGTACTGGTCGACCCGCTCCGTGTGGCTGGTCGTCCAGGCAAACGACGCCGCCTCCGCGATACCGGGAATGGCGATCAGCGGCACCCGGACCGTGACCTCCGCCGTGACTCGACCGCCGCGGGCGAGGCTGGAGTCGGGGGTAAAGGTGGGCCCGCTCACGTCCCCCATGTCGACCCCGTGATTCTCGACCACCTGGCGGCCGGCGTTCCTACCCTGGTCCAAAGACAGGGAGACGGCGGCGATGCGAGCCGCCTCGCGGGCCACGAGCTCGGCCATGGACTTGCGCTCGGACCACGTAGGGAGGGCGATGACCAACAGAGCGACCGGGAAGAGCAGAAGCGCCACCCCAAGCGCCAGCTCCAGCGCGATATAACCGGCCTCCCGACGAAGGATTTTCATGGCGCCTGCTCCTTGAGGGCGCCGGCCTTCACGTGAAAGGTCAGACGCTGGACCGGGGGAAGCCATGTCCGGAAGGTGGCCTTCGCGATGGCTTCGATCCTTCCGGAGGGGTCGATCCGGCAGTCCGGGGCAGAGACCTCGTCTCCCATCGGCCCCTGGAGCAGGTCGGCAAGAGCGGCCTTCGCTCGCTCCTCACAATCCAGCTCGGACGCCCGCGCACGAGAGCCGGCTCGAACTCCCTCGTCGAGAGCGCCGCGCACCACCCCGCGCGCGTACTGGATAACGATGAAGTTGGTCATCAGCACCATTACGACCAGCGAGAGGCCGACCGCCAGGAGGTACTGGATGGTCACGAAGCCCTGGTCGCATCTCCACGTGGCCGCCGGGCGCACCCCTGCCCCCGCTCTAGCGGAACTGGAAGATCTGATCCCGGATGAACTGGATGATGTCATCGCCGAGATGCCTCACCCCCGCCCAGATGATGACGAGCACCGCGATTCCCAGGGCCGCGTTCCCCAGCAGCTCCGCGGTGGAAAGCCCCCTCTCACCATTTGGGCATCGAGGTAGTCTCCCCAAATCTCCTCCTCCATCCTCTAGCGAATGTTCCAGACAAGGAACGGAATCGGTGCCGCGACGAAGATCAGCATAACCGGGGCCATGAGGGCGATGGTGGGGATGAGCATGGCCGCCCGGCGACGCGTGGCGCTCTTTCTCAGGTCCTCCCGGCGGGAGTCACGGATGTCCTCGCTGAAGGCAAGCAGGCCGGAAGCGAGATCCACTCCACGCTCCGCCCCGCTGGCCAGAAGCTCGTAGGTCCGAGCCGCCTGGGGCTCCGGAGTGAGGGCGGCGAGCCTGGAGAACGCCTCGGAGACGGCGACACCTCCCGCAATCAGGCGGATCACCTCGCCGAGGTCTTCGGCGACCACCCCGCTGCCTCGTTCCACGATTCGCCGCACCGCCTGGATCGGTCCGCCGCCCGTCCTCAAGTGCATGGCGAGGAGCTGGTTGACGCTGTAGAGCTCGATGCGCAGGCACTCTCTCCTCACCTCGATCGCCCGGTCGATACGGGCGCGCCGGCGGGCGACACCGGACACCCATCCCAGGCCCCCCAGCAACAGGACCAGACCCGGATGGACACCCACCATCACCCCGACCCCGACCCCTGCGGCTGTGGCCAGCGCCCCCGCCCCGAGCTGGCGGATTCGGTATTCCTCCACGCTCACCTGCGGGTAACCGGCTTGCCTCAGCTTGAGTCGCAGGGTCTTATCATCTCCCGCATTCCTGACGGCGCCGAGCTTGCGGACCAGAGCGGCAAGAGGCGGTCCGAACAGGGCTCCGAACGTTCCGGGGGCCTTCCGGGTGCTCGGGCGGATGAAGGTGGGCGGATCGACGCCCCGCCCCAGCTTGGTTCTCGAGATGATGGTGTAGGGACGGACCCTGCCCCCCAGCCGGGGAGTGGGCTTGACGATCCCGGCCGCCAGCAGGGAGGCGAAGAGGCCCCAGAGGATGCCCGCCAATACCAG